>NZ_CP087715.1:3215000-3515000 GCF_020991125.1 Microbulbifer celer | reverse complement strand
AGAACCCTGGCTCGCTCCCCCTATGGTGCTGCCACCAAGCCGGTAGAGTCATTCAATTTTGAAGAGTTCGAGGTAGATGAATCGGGCATGTCCAAGCCGGCGGAGCACAACCAGTATTGCTGGATGAATGCTGCCTATGTGATGGGTACTACCATGACGCACGCGTTTGCGGAAAACTCCTGGTGTACCGCCATCCGCGGCGCTGAAGGTGGTGGTAAAGTTGAAGGTCTGCCAACACACCTGTTCAAGAGTGATGACGGTGATCTGGACCAGAAATGCCCGACCGAGATCGGCATTACAGACCGCCGCGAAGCAGAGCTCAGTGCCCAGGGCTTCCTGCCCCTGTGTCACTACAAGAACACGGATTACTCAGTATTCTTTGGCTCCCAGAGTACCCAGAAGGCGAAAACCTTTGATGACCCGGATGCAACGGCTAATGCGTCGATCTCTGCACGTCTGCCTTACCTGATGGCAACTTCCCGTATTGCGCACTACCTGAAGGTCATGGCTCGAGACAAGGTAGGCTCCTTTATGGAAGCGAGTGACTGTGAGCGCTGGTTGAACAAGTGGATTACGCAGTACACCAACTCCAACCCCGATGCCAGCCCAGAAATGAAGGCCAAATATCCACTCGCCGAAGCCCGTGTGGAAGTGAAAGAAATTCCGGGCCAGCCGGGTTGTTACAGCGCAGTAGCGTACCTGAAGCCCTGGCTGCAGATGGAAGAGCTGACCACATCCATGCGTATGGTGGCGAACATCCCGACCGCGGGGTAATCCAATAAGGTTCGGTCCGCACGTCATCCAGTGCTGTGCATTTTCTGAGGAATTTGCACAGCACTTGGCAGTGTGAGGCGTGCTTTTTCCTCTTTGCCGACAGTCCAGTCGGCCAAATTCCCTTGAACCTGTAACTCTGCGGGACTACGTGCAGTGACTTCCGATTGTCCGACGATGACACCAGAAAGAGCTCCCCAGTCCCTGTTGCCGTCAGGGGACCTCAACACGTCTCTGAAAAAGTTTCTGAATGAGCCGGACCCGCTGTTCGCACTGGAATACTGGCTCACCGATGTCGCTCAGGAGTTGCCGCGAGAATCCTTTTCGCTACGCAGCTGGCTCGCGCTGCTGATTGCAGAGATTGACGAGCGCATCAGTGACCAGGTGAATCAGATACTGCATCACCCCGACTTTCAGAGGATAGAGGCGAGTTGGCGGGGTCTTTCGCTGTTGGTTCAAAACGCACCGCATACAGACAATATAAAAATAAAATTGTTGGATGCCAGCTGGAAGGATCTGTCACGGGATATCGAACGCGCGCCCGATTTTGACCAGTCCGGTATATTTCATCTGCTGTACAACGAAGAGTTTGGCACTCCGGGCGGTGAGCCTTTTGGGCTGATCCTTGGTGATTACTACGTGTCTCATCGGCCTTTCCCCGGGCATGAGCACGACGATGTATTTACACTGCAAGGTCTCGCCCATACTGCAGCAGCCGCATTCGCGCCCTTCGTCTGCGGCGCCACACCGCAATTGTTCGGTGTGGATCACTTTGACGATGTTGCCCGTCCCATCGATTTCTCAGAGGTCTTCCGTCAGAAGGAGTATCTGCGCTGGAACAGCCTCCGGGATCTGGAAGACAGCCGCTTTCTGGGCGTAGTTTTACCACAGGTACTTATGCGAGAGCCTTATAGTGTCAAGTTCTCGCGCTATGGAGGGCTGAGGTTTCGCGAAGAAGTTGGCGGTCGGGGAAACAACAGTCACCTGTGGGGTAACGCCTGCTTTGCCCTAGGCACGGTTCTGATTCGGGAGTTTGAAGAAGTCGGCTGGTTTTCACATATCCGAGGTGCGGCGCGTGATCACTTTGGTGGCGGCTTGGTTACCCAGCTGACCTCGACACCCTACCAGGTGGACTCTGTCCCCGAGCGGGTGCGTATGTCCACCTCAATCCTGATTACAGATTTTGCTGAACGGGAGCTGAGTGACCTAGGGCTCACTTGTCTCAGTCACTGTTATGATACGGCCTTCAGTGTATTCAGCAGTGTGCCTTCACTGCAGCGGCCGAAGAAATACGCGGGCAAAGGTGCGACAGCCAATGCCAGAATCAGCGGTATGCTCCAGCAGATACTGTGTGCGTCCAGATTTGCGCATTACATCAAGGTTATGATTCGGGACAAGGTCGGTGCCTATATGAATGCGAAAGACTGTGAGCGCCAGTTGCAGCAATGGCTCGACCGCTACACGACCGGAAGGGAAGACCTTTCCTGGGAAATGCTTGCGCGCTATCCACTGCGGGAGGCGCGCGTGCAGGTAATGGATGACCCGGGAAAAGTGGGCAGTTATCAGAGTGTGATACATCTAAAGAGCCACTATACCGTCGATCACCTGGTGTCCGAGCTTAAACTCACCACCGCTTTGGCACAGATCGGAGTTGGGGCATAACCAATGGCAAATGAAAAACGTCTGCTTGCGCCGGTGCTGGATCGATTGCTGGATGCATCGAGAACCACAGATCTGAACCGGCCCCATCAGATTCTGCGTCAGCTGAGAGAGGGCGTGCGCCGGGATCTAGAGTATCTTTTCAATACCCGATATCGGGTGGTTTCTCCTCCGGAAAGCCACCGGAGCCTGTCCTGCTCCAATATCAATTTTGGATTACCAGATCTATCTACTCTCAATCTGTCCTCGTCGGATGGTCGCAAACGCTTTTGTCGGGATATCGAGCGCACAATCCTCGATTTTGAACCGAGGATTCGCAGCGTCAAAGTAACCACTCAGGAAAAAATTGATGTGGAGGACCCCAGTATCCGGTTTCGGGTAGAAGCTGTATTGCACGTAAACCCGGCATCAGAGGTGATTGTGTTTGATTCCTCCTTGAACCCGGTTACCCAGCTCGTAGATGTTTCGGAGATTATGTAGTGAGTGAAAAGCTGATCGATCTATACGAACGCGAACTGGCGTTTCTGCAGCAGACCTCCTCGGAGTTTGCGCGTATGCACCCGGCTGCCGCATCGCGCCTGCAACTGGACACCGACACTGTCGATGACCCCTTGGTAGCACGATTGCTCTCAGGCGTTGCCTACATGAATGCGAGGGTACAGAAAAAGCTCAATGATGATTTCCCGGAATTGTCCGATGCGATGCTGGAAACCCTGTATCCACATTACCTTCGCCCAATACCATCCTGTGCGATAGTCCAGTTTGATCCGGATGAAGACCTGGATGCAATGGAGCGGGTGGATGCCAATACTCTGCTGGAGAGCGAGAGCTTTCAGGGCGAGACTTGTCGATTCAGCAGCTGCTACCCTGTGGATATCTGCCCTTTCAAAGTCAAGTCGGCGTCATTGATGGCGAGACCTTTTATGGCCCCCGGCAGCAACGACATTCAGGGCGCTAATGCCGTATTGAAACTTTCGTTATCCACGCTAAGCAAAGACATCGCATTTTCTGATCTTGATCTCGAGTATTTGCGGTTTTTCCTGCGTGGGCAGCAGAGCCATGTGAACCTCATTTACGACCTGCTGCTGAGCAAATGCGTGAAAGTAGTTGTGGCCAATGGGGAGGCGGATCCAGCACCGGTTTTTCTGGGTAGCGACATTATCCAACAAGTAGGGCTGGGGCCAGATGAGGGTTTGCTACCTTATCCGGATACTGCCTTTATCGGCTATCGGCTACTGACTGAATACTTCGCGTTCCCGGAGAAGTTTCAGTTTCTGGATATTACCGAATTGCAGTCTGCGATTGATGAGCGCTATACCGATACCCTGAACCTGTACTTTTATCTCTCGGAAACCCACGACGAGCTGGAGAAGCAGATTGCCGAGAGCATGTTTGCACTCGGGTGCACTCCGGTGGTGAATCTGTTCCCGCAGACTGCCGATCCAATACCGCTAACCCATACAGAATACACCTACGAGATTGTGCCGGATGCGCGTCGCAGTGAAGGTCTGGAGGTGTATTCCGTCGATGAGGTCTTTGCGACGGATAGCACCGGTAAGAAAACCCGCTACCGACCCTTCTACGGTATTCAACACAGTCAGCACCAGGCGCAGCAGTCCGCTTTCTGGTTCAGCCGTCGTCGCTCGATAGTTGAGGGCGAGCATCGCAATGAGCAGGCATCGGAGGTGGATATCAGTCTGGTGGACCTGGATTTCAATCCATCGATGGTCAGTGAGCAGACGCTGGATCTGCGTTTAACCTGCTCTAACCGGAACCTCCCGAAAAAACTGCCCACGGGGAATGCACAGCCCTACCTCACCGTAGTAGACGGCGACGTGCCTGCAACCCGGATCCAGTGCCTGGTGCCGCCTACCGCCGCCCTGCGGCCACCGCAGCGTGAGCGTGGTTACTGGAGATTGATCTCGCACCTGAATCTGAATCACCTTTCCCTAAGTGGCCCCGGGGGTTGCGATGTGCTCAAAGAAATTTTGCGCTTGTATGACTTTAGAAATTCCGCCGGTACGCGAAATTTGATTGAAGCGCTAAACGGCTTGCAAGCGCGCCCGATAACCGCACCCATTCAGATTGATGACAGTGTCGTGCTGTGCCGCGGCACTGAGGTGAAGCTGGAGCTGGACGAGATGATGCTCACCGGTACCAGTCCCCTGCTGTTCGCCAGTGTTCTGGAGCGCTTCTTTGGCCTCTATTGTTCACTGAATTCATTCACCCGATTGATCGCCACATTGAGTGGCAGGGATGGAGAGCTCAAGCGATGGCCACCTCGCGCCGGCGACAAAGCATTAGTGTAATTGACCGACTCACTTCGGAGCCGCATAACTTCGAGTTCTTCCAGGCCGTACGGTTGCTGGAACGGGCGGCCGTACCTGAAGTCAATGGCGCCGCCGAACTGGTTGCAGGGTCTGCGCCGCCGGAAAAAGAATTTGTGCGCTTCAGCGCGCAGACGACGTTCTCCTATATCGGTGCAGATATCAACGCGGTGCGCGAGGATCGCAATGACATCCGCCATCCAGATTCGGGGCGTCGGAGAAAAGCCCCTGGGGGAAAGGAGTCGCCGGTGGACTCATCTCTCGAAGGCACTGCCTCAGTGCACCAACGATGGAATATGGATGTCGCGTTTTCAGGGTTGACGGGTAGCCAGGGGGTGATGCCGTATTACCTGACTGATCTGGTCCACAGGGAGCTCAGGCAGAATAGCGCTGCGTTGCAAGATTTCCTGGATATTTTCAATCACCGCCATATTTCCCTGTTCTACCAGGCCTGGCACAAGTACCAGCTGCCGGTGAATTACGAGCGTCACAAAACGCACCGACACCGGGATCAGGATCTTTTCTCGCAGGTACTTGCGTCATTGACCGGGCTCGGTACCAGTGAGATGCGTTACCGGATGTCGGTGCCGGATGAGGCCCTCTACGGTATGGCGGGACATCTGGGACGGCAGCAGTGCTCCGCCGCCGCCCTCGCAAGCATGATCCGCAATTACTTCGGTCTTAATGTCGCTATCGAACAGTTCCAGGGACAGTGGGAAGATCTCCCGGAAGATGTGCTCACCCGTCTGCCAGATGAGACGCATCCAACTGGAATCAACAATCGACTGGGTAGAAATACCATGCTCGGCCGAAAGTGCTTCCAGGCGCAGAACAAATTCCAAGTGGTAGTGGAGCCCATGGCCTATGAAGACTATATGGAGATCGCCCCCGGCAGCCCGAAACTGGAAGCTCTCAAGTCTTTCATCCAATTCAGTGCGGGTATAGAAATGGATTTTGAGCTCTCCGTCACCCTGTATACCGGTCAGGTGGGGGCGGCGCAGTTGTCCAGCAATGACGACGAACAGCCGCTACTGGGTTGGAATACCCATATGGGTACGGGAAAAGAACATGAGCAGAGCGTGCAGATCACTCTGAGTGCAGATCAGGTATCACCGGACGAAGCGCTGCCAGCAGCCTGAATCCAATTCACCAACATACAACAAAATATCAAAAGGAATTTGTCATGATCAATATCGATCTCAAGCGGCTGGTAGATACCATGACGCCGCATATGCGGGATTCCCTGGAGGGCGCGGCAGGGCTTTGTCTTTCCCAGAGCCAGTACAATGTCGAACTGGAACACTGGCTGCTGAAATTACTCGACCAGTCGGATACGGATCTCTACCACCTGCTGGAAAAGCATGACACCAATCCGGCGAATTTTGCCAAGCAGCTGGCCACCAGTATCGCCCGCTTCAAGACTGGCAGCAGCCGTCCAGCGGCTCTATCGCCGACCATCGTGGAAGGAGCAAAGAATGCGTGGATGCTCGCTTCCATCGACTATGGCCACCGAAGCATCAGTTCCGGTCATCTGCTCGCATCGCTGCTACTGGAGGAAACCTCCAGACGCCAGCTGCTGGAATCCTGCCCCGAACTGAAAGCCATCGCGCCGGAGTCCCTGCGTGAAACCGCCAGAGCAATGTACGGCAGTAGTGGCGAATCCGCGCACCTGAACGAAGTCTCTGATAGCGGCGGCAAAGCCGTGGCCGCCGCAGCGAGCAAAGCCCCCGCGCTGGACAAGTACACCGTGAACCTCACCGAGCGCGCTCGCAACGGCGAGATCGACCCGGTACTGGGGCGCGACCAGGAAATCCGTCAGTGTGTGGATATCCTTACCCGTCGACGCCAGAACAATCCGATCCTGACCGGGGAGGCGGGCGTGGGTAAAACCGCAGTCGTAGAGGGCTTCGCCCTGCGGATTGCCAGCGGCGATGTGCCGGCGCCGCTGCGGGATGTCGCGGTAAGAACACTGGACCTGGGGTTACTGCAAGCGGGTGCCAGCGTGAAAGGAGAGTTTGAAAACCGGCTCAAGTCGGTAATCGAAGAAGTCCGGGCTTCCGCCACACCGATTATCCTGTTTATCGATGAGGCACACACCATGATCGGCGCCGGCGGCAAAGAGGGGCAGGGTGACGCCGCGAACCTGCTGAAGCCGGCCCTGGCGCGCGGTGAGCTGCGCACCATTGCCGCCACCACCTGGGCCGAGTACAAAAAATATTTCGAGCGCGACCCGGCGCTGACCCGTCGTTTCCAGGTGGTGAAAGTCGAGGAGCCGAGCGAAGAGAAAGCCATCGATATGATGCGCGGTATCGCCACCACACTGGAAGCGCATCATCGGGTACGCATTCTGGATGAGGCGGTGGTTGCATCCGTGAAACTGTCTCACCGTTATATTCCCGGCCGTCAGCTGCCGGACAAATCCGTTAGCTTACTGGATACCGCCTGCGCCCGGGTGGCATTGGCATTATCGGCCACGCCGGAGTCCATCGAGGAAGCCCAGCGGATCATTACACGCGCCGATAGCACTATTCAGAAACTACAGCGTGAAAACGCCGCAAGCGGGAGCCATGAGGAGCAGCTGCAATCCCTGCAGGAAGAGAAAAGTGCTGCCGAATCACGCCTGGAAAAACTGCAGAACCAGCAGGCACAGGAATCGGAACTGATTCAGCAGATTCATCAATTACGGGACCAGATCGACGAGGCGTTCGCGCAACAGCTCGCCGGAGAGGCTGTGGACGAGACGGTCATGGCAGACCTCAAAGAACAGCTGCTGTCTCTGAACGAGCAGCTTTCAGCAGTACAGGGAGAGACCCCGCTGATGCAACCGGCCGTGGATGAGCAGGCCATCGCCGAGGTCATCGCCAACTGGACCGGTATTCCCGTTGGCAAGATGGTAAGCGACGAAATTACCGCGGTGCAGAGTCTCGCGGAACGGCTGAACAAACGGGTGATCGGCCAGTCGCATGTGACCGAAGCGGTAGCCCAGGCTATTCGCACATCTCGCGCAGGGCTCACAGACCCGCGCAAGCCTGTCGGCGTATTTATGTTCTGTGGTACCAGTGGTGTAGGTAAAACCGAAACGGCACTGGCACTCGCGGATGAGCTCTTTGGTGGTGAGCAAAATATCACCACCATCAGCATGGCCGAGTTCAAAGAGGAGCACAAAGTCTCCATGCTGCTGGGCTCGCCTCCCGGTTACGTGGGCTACGGTGAAGGCGGCGTGCTGACCGAGGCCGCTCGCCGTAAACCCTATTCCGTCATCCTGCTGGACGAGATGGAAAAGGCCCATCCAGGCGTGCAGGATATTTTCTACAACCTGTTCGACAAGGGGTGTATCAAAGACGGCGAAGGGCGCGATATCGACTTCAAAAACACCCTGATCATCATGACTTCCAATGCTGGTGAAGATGCTATTCGCGCGATCTTCGATCAAGTAGAAGAAAAGCCGGAACCGGAAGTACTGCTGGATAATATCCGCCCGTACCTGCTACAGAACTTTAAACCCGCATTCCTCGGTCGCAGTAACGTCATCCCGTTTTATCCGCTGGAGGATGAAAATATGGTGGAGATCTGCAAGATCAATATGCGCCGTATCGAAAAACGGGTTAAAGAACACTATGGTGCCGCGTTCAGCTACGACGAAGACGTACTGATCAATATCGTTGCCCGCTGTCAGGAGTCGGATACAGGTGCGCGCAATATCGAAGTGATTCTGAACCGTACGCTACTGCCCTCTCTCGCCAGCGAATGTCTGGACAGGATGGCAAAGGGAGAGGAGATCACCGAGATCCACGTTGGCGCAACGGAAGAGGGAGAGTTCAGCTACAACGTACATTGACAGCTAAGCTGATCGACTGTGCCCGGTGGTGCCCCTGGTACCACTGGGTTTTGGTATTTCAGGTTCTACTAAAAAAAGACGGCGTAAATAACAATACTGAAAAATGCCGCCATCATGTAGAAGAAACTGCTAATAAAAGACGCCCCTCCCGCCTCATCACTTTTCAGCACCTTGAACATTCGGTTCACTGCCACCAACAACAATAAAAACCCCCCGCCCATGGTAGACCAGTAATAACCGGTAAAGAACGGCATAATGGTAATGGCAAGAATAAGTAGTAGTAGTGAGACACTGAAGATCGAGTCATTATTTGTGATCATTGTGGGAATAAAGCAGCCCAAGATGACAAGATAAGGCCAGTAGTACAGCCACCCCGTGGCCTCGGGGCTTTCCGGATCCTGTGACAATGTGCTATCCACTGCGGGCGCGGACGCTGTAAAAATACCCTCGTGAAAGAATATGAAATACGCGATTATGGTCAGTAGATAAGATCCCGGCAGCATAACCCACAATTCCTCAGGGCCAGGTATCCAGTTTCTTCTGCGAAGGGCGGTTTGTGCTGCCAATGTACATAGAACTAATGGCAAGGTATATAGAAGGCTTACCCAGAAATCCTCATGATAATAAAGTGCGATAAACGGTGTAAAAAATACGAAATCACTTAGCCGGCCTGCATTGGGAGTGGTTTGTCCTAAGTCAATCGACTGACTCTTGGCGCTGAAACAGTCGATTACAAGCGCCGCTAGAGCACACGCAGACAATACTGGGAATATAAGGGCCGCCATATTCTCCACCTTTCTTCCCGTATAAAACGAGGTCTTCTGGCTGATCGTTATCAGTTGAGGCTAACTTCTGGATATGGACTGTATCGCACGTCTTGCCACTTCCAGTGTCTTCCGCATAAGTCTCTCGATAACATTGCGAATCAGGGTTTGAGTGAGGTCTTCGAAAGTTACGCTTACGGCCATGCCAAGGGCTTCCATGGCTCTCTTGATAAACCGCAAAACCCATTTGGATCCTTCCCAGGCGCCTACAACCATATCTTTGGCTCTGGCAAGAATCCAGGCTAGCTTGTCGGCCAAAGTGACAAGGCCGACTATGCCGGACTGGGTGATAGTAAGGGAGAAATTAAGCGTTTTCTTGAGGATGTAGATCAGGGCCTCGTTAAGCCATTCCCAGGTTTTCGAGCTGTTTGGATCTGCTTTAATGTTAGAACTTAGCCATTCTTCAATCGCATCTTCGGAATTGAATCTTGGTGGCATCCTCTTCAAGTCCATCCAGTCGAGTCCATCGACCTTCCTCTTATACAGCTCCATATCGTGAGCATCGGCGGATAAGATGCTTTCAGTGGATGAAATAAAATGACCGTAATCCCGGTGCGGCGGGTGGACAAATGGAAAGAGCGGAATCATCGGCACAGGGTCGGTCGCATTATAGGTTCTATAGATGTTTTCCGAGCCAACCCCAGATGTGATAGCGGAAGAAAATATAGTCATTCCCGGTTTGGGAGCGCCGAACGTATAAAGCTTGACGTTGGGAAAGTTCTTGGTACTTCTTACCCACTCAGCGGCCAAGCTGGCAACTGCGCCTCCCAAGCTGTGGCCGATGCAGTGTACTGTACCGGTAAAACCGGGTTGTTGAGAGAGGAAATGCTCGATATCGTTCGTCATGCTTCGGAATATATTCAGAAAACCCAAATGAACCGGTCTTCCCGCACTGGTGAAACCCAGTCCAATTTTTCCGTTACTGACCCAATCTGCGCCATTGTTGGCACTGGTTGACCCGCGAAACATCAAGAAGAGGTCATTTTCGTACCCCGGGCCCCCAGCGGCACAGACACCGAACCCATCTGTTGCACTCCTGATCAGATGCCCGCCAACGCTGGCCTCCAGATCTCGCTTGGCATTACTGTTCGAAGCGAACTCTGGGCGCATCAAGAAAATTTCTAGTTCGCTTTCCACCTGTACGGCATAAATTTCCTGTGCGAGCTCTGCTGCGACCCGTGGCGATAGTCGTTCCATGTTCTAATCCCTTATTGAGCTTTTTCCCATTTGCAGGGTGTTCCTAGAAGCCCCTTTTTGACTTCCACTCTGATCAATGGATCGGTTAATTCACAACGAAAGTTGACCGGCTTGCCATCCGTTTCTGAGTATTCTTCGGAATCAAGCTTGCCTCTAACCCATAAGTTGTATGATTCACCATTGAAGTGGGCGGTGATCTTCTGGCTAATGGATAATTGAACCAATGGGTGTGTCGTTATCTTTCTTTCTATTTTAGGGATGAAGAAAAACCCGTTCTCATCAGTTGTAAATGTTTCCCGGATGTTTTCATCTTCGTTCCAGGTGACGGAGAGATCTAGGCGTACATCTTCTGCTGGCTTTCCATCATAGGTAATTTTTCCAGACATCTCAGAGAATAAGACGGCGTTAGATTCACTGGTTTTGAGGAGCGACATTGTGAAGCCTGTGCTTGCTGTAATCGTAAAAATAGCGGCTATAGACAAAAGGCTAGAAATTCTCAACATTTAGCCTCCTATAAGAACGGTTGGGCATCCAACCACTATCTTGCCTCCGTGAGCCGTGCTGTCTCCCATCCGCGCCGCAGGCTTGCCCTGGATCAAAACGGTGGTGCTACCCATTGCAATAGTATCCGGTGGTCCGACACAGGTGCAGGTGCTCCCCACGGTGGCGGACGGCATTTTCCCGATAATCACCGTAGGGCCACCGGGGGAGAGAATGGGGCCACCTACATGAGGCACCGTGCCGGTCACCATCGGACACACATGCATATCAGTAATGCGGGATGCGGGTTTTCCCATGATCTAGGCCTCAATTTTACCGTTGCCACCGCGGGCCAGGTTCAGGCCCTGTTGCAGGTAGCGGGTGAACTGTTGGTCGGGATTGACCGGGTCGGAATAGACCGCCGCCAGATTGACGGCGCCGGCCACCGCGTGGGCATACAGATGCTCCGGCGGCTCGATGGGCGGTTCGCCCTCGTTAGCCAGACTGCCGTGGCACCAGCTGGCAGCGGTCGCCGCCCAGCTGGCCGGGGTTTTGTATTTTGTTTTTTCGCCCAATTGCTTGCAGCGCAAGCGGATCTCTTCACTGGGCTTTTTCACCCAGCTTTCCGCGGCGATTAATGCATTGACATTGGCTTCATCGGTTTGTGGATTCTGTATATCCCGCGCCGAAAGGCAGGCCCACCATACTGCCTCCCGTTTAGGCAGGCCGTGCGCCAGCAGTTTGATCGCATCCGCATACAGCCCGGCTTCGCTCAGTTTGTTGATGCTGACTTCCGGTGCCGTATCCGGCACCAGATATTCTTCGGCCTCTTCGCTGACTTCAAAATGTTTCAGCAGTTCCGCGGCAGTGATTGCCTGGATTTTTACCAGATCTGTCATTGATCACACTCCTCAGTTAATCATGGTGACGCCGCCCTTGAGCGTCAACATTCCACCACCCTTGACCTCTGCCTTGGCATCTCCGCTGACGGATACCATAGGTCCTTTGATGGTAATGCCGCTGGGCGCGATCTTGATACTGCTGCCACCAACTTTCAATTCGATGGAGGCTTTGGAAGTGATCTTGATGGCCCCCATGGCATCGGTGGTCTGTTTGCCCTGGCTGATTTTCAGTGTGTGATCGCCGGCACCCAGCGTGGTTTTCTGGTTGCCCTTTTCGATATTTACGGTCTGGTCTCCCTTGGAGATGGTCACATTCTCGCTGCCGTCGGTGACGGTTACACTGCGATCCTGCTTGATCTCCAGGGTTTGCTTGTTCTCGATCTTGCCGGTCTGGTCATGGTGGATGACAAAGTTGTGATCTTTCCCCGCCTCCATGTAGATCTCTTCGTTGCCTTTCTTGTCATCGAAACGCAATTCATTGAACTCGCTGCCTTCATACTCGGTTTTCCAGCCGCTCTGGGTGGCGGTGTAATTGGGGCCTGGATTGTCCCCGTTATACACAGCACCGGTGATCAGCGGACGGTCCGGGTCGCCGTTGATATAGGTCACCACGACTTCCTGGCCGACACGGGGGACAAAGTTGGCACCCCAGTTTTTACCGGCGAAGGATTGCATGACCCGCACCCAGCAACTGTTCTGTGCCGAGTTCCAGGGAAATTTGACCTTCAGTTGCGTGTAGGGATCTTTGGAGCTCTCAGACGCAGTTGCCTTGACCTCCAGGACCTGTGCCACCTGGGGCGCATGAATCCGGTTACTCCGTGACAGGGGGTCGGGCCGCGGCATGGCCTTGGCGGGTATGCAGGTGAAGGAATTGTTGAAATGGGTCAGACCGCTATTACTGTCGGTAGCGTAGACTTTCACCGAGGTGAGCAGATACTTGCCTTTTTCCGTGTCCAGGGTGTGATCGAAATCAAAGCGACCGCCAGCGCTGAACGCCGGGCAGTCGCTGCTGCCCTGGGCGACATCGAACTGTGCTTCCTGGGATTCCATCGCCCTTTCTGCCAGCGCTTTGTGATAGCTGTCTTTAAACTTGTGCTTGTGCTCGCCATCCGCCTCAAAATGATTCAGGCCATACAGGCTGAGCATATAGCTGGAAACATCGTTGAGCTTGCTGGTGGTTTTGACTTCCTGCTTGTTGTCTTTGGTCGCAGTGAACTCACTGTAATCTTTAAATTCAAAACCACCACTGTGGTAATTGAAGATACGGTCCCAACTACTGACCGTGTGCTTGGTGGGATGGCTGCCACCGCCGTCATACTCCACCTTGCCTGAGCCGCAATCATAAAAATCCTGCGGGTCATCACACAGAACCAGCTCGTGCTGGCCATCACTGTGTTTGAAGTAGTAAACGATGCCCTCTTCGGCCATCAGGCGGGTGACAAAGTCGAAGTCGCTCTCATCGAACTGCACACAGTACTCACGGGTGATGTACTCCGCATTGAGCTTGGTGGAAAGCTTGATAACTTTGCTGTACTCCCCGAGTACCTCCTCGATAACCTGCTTGGCCGATTTTTTCTCAAACACCCGGTTCTTGCTGCCCAGGGTGGTGAACCAGAGGCCGGGGCGCAGAATGGCGGTATAACTGCGCATGCCTTCTGCATTCACATCGTGCATGGAGAAATGCGTTACATAGCCGTTGATATAACGGGGCTCTTCCGCGTGATGGATGGCCGCTGTCATCACCTTACCGACAATGTCCTGCTGAGTGATGGCGTGGTTATCGGAGATCAACTTGAGCTTGTAGCGGAACAAGCCGGAGATATGCTCGTCCCCATCTACCGTTGTGACAACCATCGCATCCTTGCCGAGTGGGCAGTCGATATTGATCATCCGTTTTTCTTGACTGAGTATAGACATACTTGTCCTCGGGATTCCTGATAATTTACTTTCGCCACGTCACTCTTGGTAAGGTGGATGGGAAATTTAATCTATTGGTGGTCACAGTAAAAATGAAGCAATTGATTCTTTCTGTGAACTTTATAATAACTGCTGTAATGCGCTTGCCCGCTCATTTCCAGGCCATCGTGCCAGTATTTCATTTACATCATCCAGAGCTGCTTGCAGGCTTCCCAGTTTTTGACTCAGCTCTGCACGTGCGATCTGCGCATCGTAATAAATATTACGACCGGATAGGTCAACGGCGTCAGAGAACTCGTCCAAAGCGATACTGTTCTCTCCGATTGAAAGATTGTATTGACCCATTAAGTAGCTTCCCAAAGGAGACACGCTGCCTTTACCCCGTGCCAGATGTATCTGATCGGGAATGTCATCTATTCTACCCAGGGTGTACGCGAGCTGCGCAAGATATATATGTGGTAAACCGTCGTTAGGCGTAGCGCCAATATAAGTATCCAGCGAAGAGCGTACTCTATCTTCAATTTCTGCCATGCTGTTCGCGTTTCTTTCACAGGATTTGATCAGAGAGGCTCCAAACAAGAAATGACAGCGATTATTCTCTGGGTCTGATTCGAGTGCGTCCCGAGAAACTTGAGCAGCATCTTTATAATGGTTGAGTTGAAACAGACATTCCGCTTCCAGCTGTAACATGGCTGCATGCGTTCGCGATGAGATGTCCGTAGCATTGATGCTCTCAAGTGCCTTGATAAAGTTCTGACTGCCAATGTAGTGCTTGGCGAGGGCTATCCTCGCGCTGAAATAATTTTCAGACTTTGGTGAAATGCCTTCAATAAGCATTGATCCTGCGGCACCCTCTCCCGCGTGGAAGAGGATCTCAGAAAGTTTTATTTTCTGAGAGTCCAAGATCGCAATCCCTGCGGAGCCATTTTTTGCAACCATCATAGATAATTGCACAATTTTCAAATTTGCTAATACATCAAAAGGGTAGACTTCTAGAATCTTCTGATAAATATCAATTGCTGAAACCAGATCGTTTCTGGTTTCAGCGATGCTGGCCCTGCATCTCAGAGCGACAGCGTTGCTCGAATCGGACTCTAGAATAGCTTTTATGTGCTCACCACCATCCTCAAATTTAGAAAGGCATGAGGCAGATCTCGCTAAAATTTCACTCTTTTTCAAAGAAAATGTTGAGTTATCAGGAATTTTTCTGGCAACTTCAGATGCTGTAGTCGGTTCATTGCTCAGAAATAAGCTCTGAGCGTACAAGTAAGTCGCATAGTCAAAATCTGGAGCCATTTTATAGGTGTTATAAAAGTGTTCACAGGAGGCTTCAAAGTTCAAACTTGCTTGGAGATGCTTTCCGGAATAAAAGTGAAAACTTATCGCAGCATGAGCCATTTGTTGATCGTCTTTTAACTGTTGATAGCATCTGAAAAACAATCTGAAGATGGTTGGATTCTCTGGCTCGATAGACTTCCAGGTATTTAAAACATCAATTGCTGCGGTTAGATTTTCTCTGGCAATATGGGCGTCAGCTAAAATGTTGTAAAAAAGGGGCTCTTGACTGATTGTTAGAGCGCGTTCAGTCAGTCGTATCAGGTTGTCGCTGGATCTCCGCGCTTCAATATTTGCCATTGCGATAATCTTATATCGAAAAAGCACGGCATTACTTTCGAAATCAGCAAGCTCTTCTTCGGGGATTTTTCCGTCAAGCGCGGCCCAATCCTTTTCATCAAAAAGCTTGTCTAATTCTTCAGAAACGTTAGATTCCATGGGGTTTCTCGACTATGTAGGCCTGCGGTCAGAGCTAATGGTTGACAGTTTCTTTTTCCTGGGTTTTGAACGCTGGGTACCTAACCCAGAGACTTTCTGGGTTGGTGAGCAAATATTGGCTCGCTGACAGGTATTTTTTTCCTGTTTCGTCGTCGAGGTTGCTCATTGAGTACTGCCTGCCAATTAGAAAGCTATGTGCAAACTCAAACCAGTTATCAAAAAAGCGGCGAGTGATGCCACCGTATTCCATTACAGTTTTCCATGCTTCTTCCTCATCTATATAGCCTGCTGTTACCGCCATGCGAGCCAAAAATGTCGCGCGCGCAATATCCCATGCGATAATGCCTCTTCCACCAATAACATCGCGGTAGTGGTGTATAGTCTTAAAGCGGGTGTACTGCTTTGGATCACTATCCCGAAGATTATCCAGGAGTCTGGGGAGGTTCTCTGGATGCAAAGTCAGATAGTAGCCCCAGTCCTGATTAAAAACACTACGCCCACCTTTATTACTCAGCCAATCAATCGTTTCTCTATATTCATTGGTACTGGTGATTTCCCACCAAGCCGACAGTATCTTGCGGTAAGCCGCTGGATTATCATGCCTGAGTACATCATGCCTCTGCCCATTCACCTGAACACTGATTGCAGATAGTCCCAGACACCAGAGCTGATCATCAGTGTAGTGGTGTGGGTTGAATTGGGCTGGTTTAGAGTTCATTTAAGTTGTATCTAAAATATGTTTGTTTATAAGTACTAACGTTGAAAAATTTTATGAAGAAGACGGTATTCCACCATTTGATCTTAGGTAGAGATTTTTAAATTCCTTTGGGAGCGAAGTGCCGATATTTGATTCGGCATTGGAAGTATCGATTTTTGAAAGTTGAATTCCAGAGTTAGAAAAAGCCACTGAATGCATATGATTTTCCAATGTTTGTTCTATCCGCAGTCTTTCATTATATCTGCTGATCTTAGTTTGCGGATTTTTAGGTGCCTTTTATAGCTGGAAGTTTCAACTGCGTGCTAGCCCCAAAAAAGCGGTCAAAATCTAGGCGTTCTCATACATGTCTTCTATTTCATCCCAGACTTTATCGTGGTGATGGTAAGCCTGGTAGGGAATGATAAATCTAGTCTCGCTGTCCCATGACTGAAGGCTTTTGCTATCTATAAATCCAACCACAGGGCGGTAATATTTTCCATTGTTTTCCCATTCTCCCTGGTCAAGGTTAGCGCATAGTTCAGCCAAAAACTCGCCGCAAATTTCCTCTTTATCGCTGTCAGGTAAATCTGTATTTTTCAGGCAGTCTTTTAAGTTTTTGACGATGAAAAATCGAAAATCCTCTGATAGTTCTTCAAATAAGTTCAATTGGCTATTGTCAATTTTCAAAATAACCTCCATTCATTAAGAACAGTCTCTGTTGCCGTTTTGAGAATTTCGCTTCCGAATTTCCTCGTTGTAAAATGCTCGAGAGTCGGTTCTTAATTGAGTGATTTTACTTTCCGGGATGCCGGCCCTTCTCATCGCCTCAGTGGTTATGTCTAGTTCTTCTTCAACTGTAGAGGCAAACTCATTTTTCCCTAATCCTAATGACTCTCGAACTTGTCTTTCATGGTAGTGAACGCCGCCGATCCCCCTAGAGTCCTTGAGTGGGCCTCTAGTGTGGTGATCTAAGTCAAGGGCAATGCTTGGATTGTTGGTCATCCTGACATCCTTTGTTGTTAACCCTTCTTGAACCAAAAACTCATGTCTGATTAATTCATGAGCTTGGAGGCCATCGCCAACATTGCCGGCTCCATTCAAACTGGAGTATGTGCCAACATCGAATATCTGAGCCAGCCCAAGCGGGTCTATCCAGGCAATGGGATTCTTCACATAGTTGTAATTATTTTTTCCTCCCAGCAACCGTATTGGGTCTTGAGTGGTAAACTCTCCGATTACCGGATCATAATACCGAAACCGGTTGTAATGTAGCCCACTCTCCTCATCAAAATACTGCCCCTGAAACCGAATCGGCTGCTCGATGCGGTTGCAGTGTTTGATGGCCACGTTGCCGTAGGTCTGATAGCTGACACTCCAGGCGATCTCGCCCTGGCTGTCGGTCAGGGTATCCGGGGTCCCGAGGTGGTCGAGGTGGTAGTGATAAGTTTCACCGTTTTCGCTAAGCGCCAGCGGCTGGAAGGTGCCGGGCTCGAAGTAGTAGCTGCGGGTCTTCAGGTCCTGGTGCGTTTCTGCGTCGTACGTGGTTTCACGCAGCAGTACATCCCCGTCCCACAGGAATGCTATCTGTTTTTCGCCATCGATTTTGGCAATGCGTCGGCCCAGTGGGTCGTATTGATAGCGGGTTTCGCGCTGCTGCTTCTCTTCTCCGCTGTCATCGACCTTCAGCTGTTCTACGCGTATCAGCTGTTGGCGGCTGTTGTAGTGGTAGCGGGTCTGTAGCTTCTGGCCCTTGCCGCGCAGCGCGGCGATACGGTTGCCGTGGGCGTCGTAGCGGTAGTGGATATCGCCGCGGAAGGCGAGGCGGTTGCCGCTGACGCGGGTTTCGCTCGCTTGTTGTTGGGCGCCTTCCGGGCTATCGGCGGCCGCGAGGATGTTGTGTGCCGGGTCGTGAACAAAGTGTTCCGGCTGCGGGCCATCTACCTGGGTGAGACGATCGAGCGCATCGTAGTGATAGTGACGGCTGCCGCGCAGGCTGTCGTCGATCTGTGCTATCTGCCCTGCCGGATTGTAGTGGTAGCCGCGTTCGATCAGCGGTTTCTGAACCGGGTCGTTCTCCGGGTTCTCTACCGGGCCGGCGGCTTTTACGGATAGCTTACGCAGTCGTCCCTGGGGGTCGTAATCCCGTTCCCCGGTGAGTCCATTGCCGTGTTGCCGCTCGGTTTCCCTGCCCTGTTCGTCGCGATCGATGGCCGTGAGCAATTGTGCTGCTTCGGCACCGGCGGGGCGATGATGCAGGCTCTCGAACTGGCCCGCGGGATTGTAGGCGAAGTGCAGTTCTTCGCCGTCCGGCAGGGTGCTGGCAATGCGGTTGCCGGCGGCGTCGTAGCGGTGGCTGATTTTGTGCTGGTCCTGCCAGTCAGCAATCACGCGGCCGCAGGCGTCGTATTGCCAGCGCAGTTTGCGCTGCTCGTTTTCCGCCTGGGTCAGCTGGCCCGCTCGGTTGTAGTGGAAACTGGTTACACCGTCGGGAGTCGTTTCCCGCAACAGGCGGCCGAAGGCGTCGCGCTCGAACGCGGTGTCCAGTCCCGCGCCGCTGTTGGTATCGGTGACGGCACGGCTGGCAATCAGGTGGCCGGCACGGTTGTACGCGTAGCGGGTGGTGCGGCCGTCGAAGCCGACTTCCTCGATCAGGCGTTCCGCCAGGTCGTATTTAAGCTGGTAGCGTTCGCCCTTTTCATTGGTAAGGCCCACCAGGTTGCGTTCGCCATCGTAGTGGTATTCGAGCCGGCTGCCGTCGGGGTTGGTGCGCATGCGCACCTGGCTCAGGCCGTCGTAGTCGTAGCGGGTGCTGCGGCCCGCCGCGTCGATGATTTCAGATATCAGTCCGTGGGCGTTGTAGCGGTATTCGGTGCGGCCGCCGTCCGGGGTAATGACGGCACTGATACGGTCCTGGCGGTCGTACTCGTAGCGGGTGCTCGCGCCGGGCGCATCTTTCGAGCGCTGACCCTGCTGGATTTCCACCAGCCGCTGCGCATTGTCATAGCGATAGTGGCGGGAGCGGCCCATAGGATCGTGTACCGCGCTCAGTTTGCCCTGTGGATTCCACAGGTAGCGGGTACTGTTGCCCAGTGGATCGGTGACGGCACCAACGAGGCCGATGGGGTTGTAGCTGTACTTTGTGGCGTTGCCGAGGGGGTCGATACTCTCGGCGATCTGGCCCTGCTTGTTGTAGCGGCGCTGCCAGCTGTGACCTGCCGGGTCGGTGATTTTGGCCGGCAGGCCTTCGTCGTTGTATTCGATCCGGTGGCGGCCGCCACTGGCGTCGATCTTGGCGGCAAGGCGGCCAAACTGGTCGTACTCGTAGCGCTCTTCCCGTGGCAGCCCCTCCTCGGCGGGGAGCTGGAGCCGGGTCAGCTGGCCGAGGGTGTTGTATTCGTAGAGGGTTTCCGCGCCCTCGGCATCCCGGTGATAGATGGGCAGGGCGCGCTCGTTGAAGCGATAGCGCTCACGCCCGCCACGGGTGTCGGTGACGGTGACGCCGCGGCCGTTGTCATCCCACTGGAACTGATAGCTGTAGGTGGGTTGACCGTCGATGGGGTCACCCCACTGGCGCACGCAGCGCGCAGCGGGGCCTTCGGCATCCCACTCAAAATAGAAGTTGTAGCCGCTTTTCAGGGTGCGCTGGGCGATGACGTGGCGGTGATAGCGATACTGCTCGCTGTGGCCGTCCGCATCGGTAGCGCTGATCAGGTCACCGTCGTCGCTGTACTGGTAACTGGCAATGGTACTGATCTGTCCATCGCGGGTTTCCTTTTTCAGGGTACCGATGCGACCGCCGCCGTTCTTGGCGGGGCTGATATGCAGGGCTTCGCCGAGGCTGCTCTCGAGGCAGATCAGACGGTTGTCTACGTAATGGAAACGGTGGAAGTTGCCATAGCCATCGCGGATTTCCGCCAGCGCAAAATGATCGGCATAGGCGTCGGCAGGTTTAAAGTGTTTCTGTACCCCATTGGGGGCGCCGTACGGGGCGATGACCCAGTGATCGTCGTTAATGCGGGTAAGGCTGAGCTTTTCCACCACATTGTGGCTGCGGCCGCTCTCACCCGGGGCCGGTAGTGCAATAACGCGCCCCTCGGCGTCGTAAAAATGCAGAGCTTTGCCTTTGCCCCGCCATATCAGCTTCTCGCCCAGGGTGTGGGTCCAGCCGTGGCCCAGGCCGAAATCTTTCGGGTTGCTGCTGCGGTAGGTGCGCGCGAGGGTGAAGGGCAGGGGGCCGTCGAGTACCGCGTCCACGAGGGTGAGGCGCTCTTCGCCGGTCTTGAGGTTGATCGGTTCGCCACCCTCTACGGCGGTTGCATTATTCTGACTGCTCTCGCCGTTGTGATTCTGGCCCGTTTCGTCGTTGGCGCTGTCGGGCTCGTTGCTGTCACTACTCTCGTTGGTATCACTACTATTGTTGCTGCGCGTGTCGCTACTGGAGGTGCTGTCCGCAGAGCCCTCACTGTTTGCAGTGCCTGAATTTCTACTTGCAGGTGCAGTGGACCCGGATGTCGTAGCGGCTTGCGGCGCGGATGCGTTCTCACTGGGCAGGTCGGAAAAGTCCGCAGCGTTGCCCTGAGCAGCACGGTTTTGTCGCAATGCGCGCTGTGCTCTCTGCTGGTCGGCAAACTCCGCCAGCAGATTACCCACTGTTCTGAATTTTGTGATATGTCGTGTCTGACTGGCGGCGCTTGCAGCAAGGCCGGCGCCAGCGGTGACGGCTGCCAGTGCCAGGGTAAAGATAATTTCAAAGGCGGCGCCACCGGACATATTGGTCAGTTCGATGGCGTGCTGGGCCTTGACATAATCGCGGGCAAAGCGGCCGATATCCTCGCGCAGGGCGGTGTCGTCCCAGACAAGTTCGGCGATATCCAGTGCCTGGTCGAACTGTTCCCGGGTGATATTGCTTGGATCGAACCCAAGCGCCTCTATGATTTCCCGTTTTTCCGCCTGCAGACGTTCTTCTGCATAGACCGCAAAGTAGTTCTCACCCGTCGTTCTACTGACGAGCCAGGCCCGCCGGCGCGCTCGCAGGTCGCGCAATTTGCGCTGTATCGGGTTGACGACATCGTTGACTTCCTTCAGCCACAGGGCAAAGTCTTTGCCGGAATCCCACAATCCGCTAAAGAAGGCGCCGGTATAGATCATCGCGCGGCTGCCTACGGATTCCTGGGCGAGCAGTTGTTCGTGACGTGCGGCCTCGGCCTCTTCCTGGGCGATAATCACCGCCAGGGCCTGTCGAATCCGCGTTCTCAGAATTGGCCGCTCATCTTCCACCACTTCTGGGCCCGGAGTGCTCTCCTCGATAATCAGCCGCTGCTCGGCGAGCGCCAGATAGACACTCTTCTGCTGATCGGAAAGGTGGGGGGGAACGTTGATGTAAGGGGGGGTAGTGCAGTTCCGGTTCAGTCCACAGGTGTGACCGCCGGTGGGGTCCGGTAGCTGCTGGCCAAAAAGCAGGAAGTGATCGAACACTCTTTCGATCGCGGCATCGTCGAAGCTCAGTAGCAACTGGAGATCAACAGAGCTCTCTGCATACGTCTGAGGCAGGCGCGGCCGGAGACTCCAGCCCTCTCTAATGCAGTAGCGAATACCCTGCGTATTTTCAACATCCAAATGCATGGCCAATTCCCTGAAGCCCGACGCATAAATCCCTGAGTTACAAAACGCACAAGGGTCGCGGCAACACAGTCTGAGACTGCGCGCCCGACCCCTGCGATCAGAACCGAATTGTCGCTTACAGGACAGTTGCGGTGGTGAGGTCGTACCCAACACGCATGTTTTTCGGGTTCTTGTTGGTTTTGTCAGCGTGGTTCAGGTCGGCTTCGATCTTGGCGAAGCTGATGGAGATGGATTCCATCGGCGCACCGCCAGAAGACGCGCTGATGCTGTAAGAAGAGATGATGGCATCTTCCAGTTTGTAAACAGCGTACTTCTCTACCGCATTAGCACCGGTCTGAACTACGTGGAATTCAGTAACCACACCTTCGTCACCGGAAACAGATGCCTTGAACAGGCCACCGGAAGCGGCGTCGATGCGCTTGGTTACGGTGATTTCGCTGATGCTGGGGCGGGTGGCTTCACGGTTTGCCATGGCGCCGGCTTCCATGCTGATGCCGCGACCAACACCGAAGTTGAAGCTATCGACTTCAATCCAGTCTTCGTAGCCCTTGGCAGTAACGTTACCTTTGGGAGAGTTGCTGTTGAAGTTCATGTAAATGGCCATTGGATAATCCCTCAAATATTTGGACGATGGCTTTCAAGTTTCATCCCTGATTACCGCGAGTGCAGTATCACGGGTACCGCCTGATTGGCGAGCGGGAAGGATTTAACCAAACCATTTTGCAAAAAAAAAGCACTGATTTTGATTATTAAATTGACTCTGGCACCATTTTTACGGGCTGTATTAAAAGAATCAACGAGCGCTGCATATCAGAAGGATATTGAGTCTGGCACCATTTAAGTATCGCCCGAAAAAGGTGGGTTTTTCTCCATAATTTGAAGTAGTCGATAGAAACCCGTTAATTCGACTCTGACACTTTTTTGCAGGAAATAAAATTGCCGAAATTGGTACGTTCGTTCTGGTTAGGGGTGGCTGTTCCAGCTTTCCAGAAGATGTAAGAAGATGTAATAAAATTTAAGCGTTATTTAATTGTTGCTGATATGGGCGTTCGCTATACTTCGCGGCTTGTGAAGTCCAACCGGCGCGTATTTGGTTAATTGGTACGATTGTGCAGGTTGCTGAGCGGTCGAACCAAAGCAGCGCAGGATTTGCTGTAATTTCTCACCAGGGAGACGGTAGTGAATGACAAGACACGCATAGTCAAGAAGGCTGGCGAATCATTGTCTGCATGCGGCGATGGGGATGTGACGGTATTTGTCGGGCACGAGAATACCGGTGTGAACGATCACCCACCCGTTGCCTCGAATCCGGGCCTGATACCCAGCGCCGCCACGGAATTTACCGCTGACGCGACAGTGATCCAGCCGGAAAGGCGCGCACACGCGGAGTACGGGGAAGGCTTTTCCGGCAATCCCGAGCCGATGCAGTTCGCGCCGTCTACCTCCGAGACGGGCGCGGTCACCAAAACGATCATCAAGGGCCGCTTCGAGCTGGATAAGCTGCTCGGTGTCGGTGGCATGGGTGCGGTATACAAGGCCCTGGACCGCCGCAAGCTCGAAGCCAGCGACAGCGACCCCTATGTGGCGATCAAGCTTCTGAACGAAGATTTCCAGAAGCACCCGGACGCCTTCATCTCCCTCCAGCGCGAGGCCCGCAAGTCCCAGACCCTGGCGCACCCGAATATCGTAACGGTGTACGACTTCGACCGCGAAGCCGACCGGGTGTTCATGACCATGGAGTTCCTGGAAGGGGCGCCACTGGACAAGCTTCTGCGCGAAAATGCAGGTGTCGGGCTCGAATATGAAAAGGCCTGCGCTATTCTGCGGGATATATCCCAGGCGTTGATCTACGCGCACTCGCACCGTATCGTTCACTCCGATTTCAAGCCCGGCAACATCTTTGTTACCCAGAAAAAGGGCGCCAAGGTTATCGACTTTGGTATCGCGCGCGCGGTTACCGAAGGCGGGCTGGCCAGCCAGGCCGGTGAGAAAACCCTGTTTGATGCCAGCACCCTGGGCGCGCTGACCCCCGCGTATGCCAGCCTGGAGATGCTCAAAGGCGGCGAGCCACAACCCAGCGATGATGTATACGCACTGGGTTGTGTGGCCTATGAACTCTTCAGTGGCCGTCACCCATTCGATAAGCAGCCGGCGGATAAGGCACAGAGTCAAAAGCTCAGACCAAAACGCATCCGATCACTGAGCCGTCGTCAGTGGAGAGCGCTGGAATCGGCGCTGGCATTCAATCGCGATGAGCGTACCGCCACCGTTGAGCAGTTCACGCAGAAATTCTTTGGCAGCAACCGCTGGAAGTGGACTTTCGGCGGGCTCTTTGTAGCGCTGGTGGCGGTGGGTATCACAGCCTATACCCATCAGGAGCAGGAAAACGTCGCGGAACAGCAGCGTGTTAAGCAGGAGTTGGAGCAAAAGCTTGAGCGCGAACTGCTGCTAAGCCGCATCACCGACAAGCGCAAGGCAATCGACCGCCTGGTGGAGCTCAGTGTTCTCACTCCGGCCTGGGAGAAAGACCTCCGGGCGGAACTGCAGGAATACGTCATCCTGAACCCCGAGGACAGCAGCTATCCCGAAAACATCCGGCGCCATGTCTACGAGCTGTTTGTATCCGCCGCTACCGGTCAGCTAAATCTCGGTAACCTCGATCAGGCGGACGATATGCTGACGCGGGGTACCGAATGGCACGATGAAACCGGCGAGGCGGAAGCCATCAAATCGCAGGTGGCGATAGAGCGCGAGGCGTTGCGTCAACGCCTCGAGGCTGAGCGTATTGCCGCTGAACGTGAGGCAGAGCGGTTGCGTCAGCAGGAGCTTGCCGAGCAGCGGCGTCAGGCCGCACTGGAAGAGCAGCGCAAAATTGATGCGGTACTCGACGACCTGGAAATGACACTGCGCTGTGATTACCAGATGCCGCTCTCCGCCATCCCCAGCCAGTTGGATCGACTTGCGGCGGTCGATCAAAGCAAGGCGCAAAAGATCCGCCCCGTTATCGCAGATGAATTGACCAGCTGTCTCACCCGCCTGGCCGACTCCAGCCCCTTACGTACCGAGCCGCTGCTACAGCAGGCGCGCACGGTCCTGCCTGAGCAACAACCATTACAAAACTTCAAGCTGGATTTCTGTGGGCACCTGCAGCCGGGCAGCGGCGGTCGCGGTGATCGTTACACCTGTGCCGACCGCCTGGCCGACGGCGGCTGGAGCCCGCCCATGGTGGTTGTTCGTGGTGATACCCACAAAGCGCTGGTGGTGGGCAAATACGAAGTCAGTAACGCAGAATTCAAGCAGTTCTGTAATGCCACCGGTCGTTGTGAAGGTCTTGAACTGGGCGATGACAGTATTCCAGTAAACAGTATTCCGGTTTCCCATGCCGAGGAATACCTCGAATGGCTGAGTGCGCAAACCGGTTACGACTACCGTCTGCCAAGCGAACGGGAATGGTTTGCTGCAGCCAGTGCCAATGGGCGCGTCGCGGTGCAGGACAGGAACTGCTATCTGAAATTTGGCGGTATCGAAAAAGGTGCCGAGCTGGTTGCGGCTCGGGCAGGTTCGGCCAATGGCTTCGGCCTGGTCAATGCTGTGGGCAATGTACAGGAGTGGGTAATTGACGCCGATGGCAGGTTGATGGCCGCAGGCGGTAGCCGCGAAGACGCCATGAGCCGCTGTCTCGCTACCACCAAGCGTTTCCACAGTGGCGATGCCGATTCACTCACGGGCTTCCGCATCGCGCGAACGCTGGACTGATCGCCAGGTACACAAAGAACAATATCAAATACTGATAACCAGACAGTTAACCCCGCACTGGCCTCACTAGACCGGGGAGCGGGGTTTAAAGGGATTTGTAGGGGGAGTTATGTTTACGCCAATCAAGAACCGTCTGGCGGTTGCCGGCGCCGGTTTGATGTTGTTATCGACCAGCGCTATTGCCGTTGATGACGAGTCCAGTTTTCGCAGTCGTGTGCGCTCTGCGTTTGAGCAGGACGTTCCCACCATCAACGATTCCGATCTCACCAGTGAATTCGAGCAGCGTACCCGGCGTGAAGACCCGAACCTGGATACCGATATTCCTGTGGTGTCACAGCGTGGGCAGGGGCCGCGGATCACGGTCAAAGCGTTTCGTTTCCATCGCCTGAAGGAATACCCGGAATTCGGTATCACCCGGGAGGCGGTAGAGAGCCGCGCCGAGGCGCTGCGGATCAAATTCATGAAGGATGACCAGCGCCTCGCCAGCGGCTATACCGCCGAAGAACTCGAGGAGCTGGCGTTACTGCTCGACGGTATGGGCGTGCGCTACGACACCGAAGATATGGGGCCGGCGCACCTGCGCAAGTTGAGTGAAACCATCGACCAGCAAAATGCCAAACGTGGTATCAGCTATGGCGATCTGGAAGAGATCGCCGCGGAACTCACCCGTTTTTATCGCAAGCAGGGGCTTTTTCTCGCCCAGGTACAGATCCCCGCACAGGAAGTAGAAAACGGCATCGTCACCCTCTCCGTTCAGGAGGGATTGCTCGGTCAGATTGTTGCCGAAGATAACCAGAATTACAGCCAGAAGCAGCTGGCGCAGCCGTTTGAGCGCAAGCTCGGCGAGCTGGTCAATCACCGGGATATTGAAGAAGGGCTCTACCTGCTCAACGATCTCCCCGCGCTGAATGTGACCGGTTACTTCAGCCCGGGTGAAAACCCCGGTGAAACCAAGCTGAACCTGAAGGTGCGCGACGAAAGCAGTTGGCATATGACGTCCCGCCTTGACAACCACGGCTCCCTTTACACCGGCGACCAGCGTGCCTTCACTTCTTTCAACTGGCTCAACCCGCTGGGCATTGGCGATGCGTTGACCATCAGCTATCTGAAGTCCAGCAACATTGAGGCCGACGAATCAGACTTCGGCTCGGACTTGGGGCAGTTCCGCTACAGCCTGCCGTTGTTTGGGCCACGCACACGCCTGGAGTTTTCTGCCGACTACAACGAGTTCAACCTGTACAACAAAGATGACCCCGGTGACATCGTCAACCTGCTGCAAATCAACGGCGTCAATGAAAGTTATGCGGTCAGTGTCGACCATAAATTCCGTCGCTCGCGCGACCTGAATATCTCCGGCTCTTTCAGCCTGACCGACAAAAAATCTGAACTGGAAGCGAGAATTCCACTGCCGAATCCGGGCGATCACGTTTACGGTAGCGAGATCGGTTTCTACATCGATGGCCTCTCCAGTAGCGGCGTGTCCATGCTGAACGTGCTCAATACCAAGTTCCAGTATGGCGAATTTCAAAATGCGGTGGACCCGGCTCGCGGTGACGATTTCTGGAAGTTTGCTGCCGACTCCAGCTCCCTGTTCTTCCTGCCCTTGCCCGGCATCGAAGCACAGTCCCGCCTGATCGTGAAAAGCCGTTGGCAATACAGTAAAACCAGCCTGCCCGGTTTTGAGCAATTCAGCCTCGGTGGTGCCAATGGTGTGCGCGCTTTCGGTGTGCGCGACTTCTCCGGCGACCAGGCCGGCATGTTGTCTACCGAATGGTACCTGCCCCTGCCCGATACCCGCGTGTTTGGCAATCGCCTCAACGACCTGATACAGGTGGCACTGATCGCTGATGCCGGCTACGGCACAGTGGTCAACTACGAGCAGAGCGGTGAGAAAGATGGAGAAACCATCCAGAATGACTGGGCGGCACTCTCCGGCGCCGGCTTCCTGTTCAAATTCAGTTGGGCAGACGCGTTCAGCAGTGAAGTTTCCGTTGCCTGGCCGACCATGTCCAAGTCCTCGATTGAGGGCACCGGTGACGACGCGGACAACCCCGCCGTGTACGCCGGGTTTACCTACTTCTTCTAAAAAATTACCGCTTCCGATCTGAGGAATACCGATGTCAATAAAACCGCTCAGCAGATTCGCCGCATTGTTCCTTGTGTTATTGCTGGCCGCCTGTAGTGGCGGGGGTAGCTCTTCCGGTGGTTCCGATACGCCGCAACCGGAGCCGCAGCCACAGCCCGAACCAGAGCCGGAGCCCGAACCGCCCACAGCGCCAACTTTGAGTTGGGAGCCGCGGCGGACCAAAACCTTCCACTTCAACTGGGAGGCAGTAGATAACGTGGATGAGTACACGTTGCTGGAAAATGTGGATGGTAAATCCGGTTACGAGTCGGTTGCCATCATTGAAGGCGATGCGTCGGAACACGATATGTCTGTATTCCTGCCGGAGAAAATCAATGCAAGTTATATGCTCGAGGCGTGTAATGAGTACGGTTGTGTTGAGTCGGAATCGATCGCGGTGAGTGGGAGTCTTGCCGAGGCGGTGGGGTATTTCAAAGCGTCCAATGCGGAAGGTGGTGTGCAGGGCGATAATAGTCAGCCCGGAGATCAGTTCGGGTACGCCGTCGCTCTATCTGCTGATGGGGCTACTATGGCAGTTGGCGCGCGTTATGAATTCGGTTCGTCAACTGGCGTAAATGGTGACGAGAGCGATAACGGTGCGAATTTCGCTGGAGCAGTATATGTCTTTCGAAAATCAGAACGTCACTGGGCGCAGGAAGCATATTTGAAGGCATCGAATACTGATCTGGGTGATCGCTTTGGATACAGCGTAGCTTTGTCTACAGACGGTAGTGTGCTGGCAGTTAGTGCTCCCTGGGAAGATAGTGACGCCCAAGATGTCGATGGTGATCAGTACGCCGATGGAGAGTCTTCAAGTGATCCCGGGTACGATTCTGGAGCAGTGTATGTATATACTCGCGAGAGTGAATCATGGTCTCAGCAGGCCTATATAAAATCATCGAATTCCGGGAAATCCGATAATTTTGGTGTATCTGTTTCTCTATCGGGCGAGGGCACCATTTTGGCGGTAGGCGCGAGTGGCGAAGCCAGTTCTGCGACGGGTATTGATGCAGATCAGAGCAACGACGATCAATATGGTTCTGGTGCAGTTTATATCTTTGAAAATATTGTAGGAAACTGGGATCAGAGATCATATATCAAGGCATCGAATACCATGCGGGGGAGTCGGTTTGGGGAGTTCTTAGCACTATCACATGACGGAAAGACTCTGGCGGTAGGCGCACCGCATGAGCGGAACCTTTCGGGGGGGGGAATTAATGGTGATCAATATGGCGACTTGGATGCTGTAGTCTTTGGTGGATGGGGGGTTGGCGCTGTGTATGTCTTTGCTCACAATGATGCAGCCTGGAAGCAGGAAGCCTACATAAAAGCTCCTTACCCGGATAGCAATGATGGGTTTGGGGCGAGCCTTGATCTTGCCGCGGATGGCGACACCTTGGTTGTAGGTTTCCCGGGCGACGATAGCGGATTTTACGGAGAAGAGGATTCCGAAGATAACAGCTTGGAGAATTCCGGTTCTGTCTATGTATATGGACGGCTTGATGGTGCTTGGAGACAAAGTGCTTATCTAGCAGCGTCAAATCCCGATGAGTTTGACTTTTTTGGCGGTGCTGTTTCAATTTCCAATGATGGAACGCTACTAGCTGTATCTGCTTTTGGAGAAAGTTCATCCGCAACTGGTATTGGCGGCGATCAACATGAAGATGATATTCATAACGCTGGCGCAGCGTACCTGTTTAAAAAGCGCCAGGAAGCGTGGTTTCAGGCTTCCTATATAAAATCTTCCAATCCTTCGGAAGGACAACGATTTGGCGCGCGTGGAGCAGTGCTAGCAGCTGATGGAAAGACAGTTGCCATCTCTACGATTGAAGAAACCAGTACTTCTACTGGTATCAATGGTAACCAGCATGCGTCTCCAGCTAAAAACGTCGGTGCTGTTTACCTCTATTAAGTACCCAGTTTGCCTGTTAGCAATGATCGCTGCCGGGCAGAGAAGCTAATCAGTTACTGACCTTATTCATTCACGCAACGTGTTATCGCTCGGAAAGCAGCCATCAGGTGCTCTATGGAACAGAATATGATGACCCGCAAACTCAAAAAACTGTCTTCTGCGATCAAGGTATGGCATCTGGCCTGTGCGGGTGCGATGGTCGGGCAGGTGATAAGCCCGGCGGCATTGGCAGGCCCCAAGGGCGGGGTGGTAACCGGTGGTGATGGGGATATCTCCATCAATGACCTGGCCACCATTGTGGATCAGAAAACTGACCTGCTTTCCATCGACTGGGATTCCTTCAATCTCAGCGAGGAGGAGCTGGTTAAATTCCTGCAGCCGAACTCCTCTTCGGTAGTGCTAAACCGGATTCTGGATCAGAGCCCCAGTGAGATCCGCGGCAGTATCCAGGCCAATGGTCATGTCATTCTAGCCAATCCCCGCGGCGTACTGTTTACCGAAACCGCCACCGTAAATGTGGGTTCGATTACCGCCGCCGGTCTGGATATGGACCCGGCAGATTTTCACAACGGTGACTTTTCCTTTACCTCGAAACCCGGCAGCGCCGGTGTAGTGGTTAACCGCGGTGTTATCAATGCCGCCAGTGCAGTACTGGTGGGCCGCCAGGTCACCAATGCACCCGGTTCCCTGATCAGCGCCGAACTGGTCAGCCTCACCGCCGCAGACGAGGCACTACTCACCTTCGATGCCGACGGACTGATCGGCGTACAGGTCACCAAGGCGGTGATGGAAAACCAGATGGGCGTGGACAGCGCGGTAATCAATCAGGGAGCCATCGAAGGCACTCAGGTTTTGATGGAAGCCAGCGTATCCGGTGACCTGTTTACCGCGGCGGTCAACAACGAAGGCGTGGTGCGCGCGCAGGGCATTGATACCAGCGGTGGCAGCATCCGCTTAACGGCCTCCGGCGGTAGCGTCACAAACACAGGCACCCTGGACGCTTCCGGCAGTACCGGTGGCAACGTCGTGCTGGAAGGAGATAGCACCAGTCACAGCGGTGCGATTACCGTACAAGCCAACGCCGGTGTCGGCGGTGAGGTAAAACTGCTCGGGGATACCGTGCAGGTCAGTGGTGAAATCAATGCCCGTGGCAGCGCCGGCGGTGGTGAAGTGCTGATTGGCGGCGGCTATCAGGGTAAAGATAGTGCAGTCCGCAATGCCGATAGCACGACGGTAACCGCTGAAGCCATCGTAGATGCCAGTGGTACAGGCAGCGGCGACGGTGGCACCGTGGTGGTGTGGGCTGATGGCGATACCGACTTTGCCGGTAGTATCTATGCGGAAAGTGGCGAACTGGGCGGCAACGGTGGTCTGGTGGAGACCTCGGGTAAACAGACTCTTAGGCTGGATAATGATGCGCTGTCTGTCTCCACGCGTGCGCACGGTGAAGGGAGCGGGGGAACCTGGCTGCTCGATCCGATCTGGTTGGAAATTGCCGGGGATTGTACAGGTCTAGAAAACTGCATGGAGGCAGCAACGCTTAAAAAGGAATTGGATGAAGGTAATACTGTAAGCATCGTTGCAGGCTCCGGTAACATCAACAGCGACACCGATGCCATCACCGTTTCTGGCGATCTGAGTTGGTTGAATGGAACTCTGGAGCTGATTGCCGACGGCAATATCCAGATTGAAGCCGGTATCAGCCTCACCGCAGCGTTGAATGATCTGGTCATCGATACCACCGGCGCAGACTTGGATGACCCTGAGAACCCCGGCGATCTCTTCCTTGGCGACGGTGCGAGTATCACCGTGGGCGACCTGACCGCCAACCTCGCCGGGAGTCTTACCAATGACGGCACTATCACTACAAACGACTTCTCGCTCACGTTAGGCGCCGGACAGATTGACCCTGTCGATACAACCAACACTTTGGGTGACCTGACGGTTAACGGCAGTGGACAGATTGTCGGCAGTGAAGCGACCGATAGCTTTATCCTGCAGGGCACAAACGATCTGGTTATCGATGGCGATAATCAGGTCACTTTGAACGGCAACATCGAGTTTTCGGCCGTAGACAGTATTGACCTGGGTGAAGCTGAAGATGGCGATACCGTCTCGGGTCGGGAGGCTGAAAGTTGGTTGGTAACTTCCAGTGGTGTAGAAGCTGCTGGTATTAACTTCATTTCTGCGGTGGAGTTCTCGGCTTCGGGCTCTTCATTGCAGCTAAGTTCTGATCTTGTCGGTTCCGACCCTGAGTATAAAGCCATACTCCTCGCAAGAAGAGAGACAGAAGACGAGGAGCTCGGAACACCATATGTCGGCTATGCGGGTTATAAATTCTCGGGCCTGCAGACTGCTGGACAGGTCGTGGATGGCAATGGAGATCAAGTTGTATCCGAACTGGAGTTAAACGCCAGCGGCTGGGATGAGGAAGTATCACTTACTGACACTGACAACAGTCTGAGTGCAGCAGGTGTAAATTTTTCCAATATTAAAAAAGCTACTGCTTCTAAATTAGTGGACTTTGAGCCTGAAACAGGAGAGGACGGCACCAATACAGTTTTCACGATCCAGGCAGACAACAAAGTTTCTGCGAACAGCATCGTTTTCTCAGGGCTTAATACTATTGATGCTGGTACTGGCCAGGATAGTGTTTACGGTATAGATGCGAACCCGGATGAGGGGATCAACGGACAAAACTGGAAGGTGACGTCCGACGGGATCGAAGCCAGTGGAATACTTCTGCAGTCCGCCGAGAATTTCTTCGCTGCGGGTTCCTCGCTGCAAATGGATTCAGACGTTGTCGACGATGGGCATAACGAAATCACACTCGCAAGAAGAGGCCCGGCAGGTGAGGAGCTAAATGGCACCGCGTATATCGACTATGCAGGTTATGAGTTCGAGGGCCTGCAGGCTGTTGGGCAGGTTCTGGATGGGGCTGGAAATGAGATCTCCACGAGCCTGACTTTAAATGCCGGCGGCTGGGACAAGGCCGTAAGTCTCACTGAGACAGCCAACACCCTGAGCTCTGAAGGGATCTCCTTCTCCAATATCTCAACGGCCATCGCGAATACCGTAAACACGAATTACGTAGATTCCTCTACCGGAAATACCCGCTCTGACAAATTGTCCATAACCGGCGCGGATACCTTTTCCCTGCTTGATGATTCCGATCAAGCCGAAATCAGCTTTAGCAGCGTCACCAGTATTACGGCAGACAGCGCCGATCAGCTTGTATTCAGTGATAAAGTCAGCCTGGACCAACAGGTTCTGGCGCTTACGTCGAACGATAAGCAAGTGACTTATCAAGATTCTCTGACAGTATCCGGAATCACCGATGTCACCGTAGCCAAACTGGAGGACTTTGAACCTGGAGCGGGCGAGGACGGCACCAATACAGTTTTCACGATCCAGGCAGACAACAAAGTTTCTGCGAACAGTATAGTGTTCTCAGGACTGAAGACTATTGATGCTGGAAGCGGTGATGACACGGTAGAGGCTGCCGAGGATATCGCAGAAGGGGCCACCTGGAATCTGTCAGATACGGTGAACAATGCGTCCGTTGAGCATTCAGGCTCGGTGAACCTGGCGTTCGAAAATATCGAGACGGTTAAAACGGTTGGTGCGATCGTCGATGGCACGCAGAACGGAATTTCTGAGAACTACCGGCTGGATGGAAGTGGCTTGAGCGCTCAGGGAATACTCTTTACCTCGGCCAGTGAGGTTAACTCCAGTCAGGAAGAGGTGGGTGCAGATACTATCTCAACTTCCTATGGCACGTTTAATCTTCGTACGAGCGCAGATGAGACCGAAGTTACTGCGGGTGGTGTCAGCATAGCCGGCATTGATTTTTCGGGAATCGATGAGGTCAATGCGGACAGCGGGGCAACAGTCGTCGGAACGAGTCAGGCAGATACTTTTACGATAATCACCCGGGATGGCGGGGGAGCGGAAAACACGGGTGTTCAGGCTTCGAGCATAGATTTTTATAATATCAGTAATGTTGAAGGTGGTGCTGAAGATTCCATCGTCACCGATATTCTGACCATCAATAATGGTGCGAAAAATGATGACTCAAAGGGAAAGCCAAACAAGTTTTCCGGTATCAGTTTTTCAAAAGATATTGCCAAGGTATCTGCGACCACGATTCAAGTTCTGGATTCGAATGATGCGACCTGGTCATTCAATGATGATGGCAATATTTTATATTCATTCGATGATAGTCTGAGTCCACTAGAATTTTTCGGTGTTGAAAAAATTGAGGCGGGATCTGGCTCGGATAACGTGGAGGGAGTCAGCGGCGAAAATTGGACCATTTTTGATGCAAATTCCGCTAATCATAACGCTATTGATTTTTACAATATCGAACAGGTGACTGCAGATGCTGCAGGCTTCCTCTCTGATCAGTACAAGATAACCTCCACCGAAATTGATGGCGCAGTCCAGTATGGTGTGTCCTCCTATGGCATTGAACTTCTAGGTAGCAATACATTTGATGCTGTTGATCCGGGTACTGCCTATGCGTCACTGGATGGCAGCGCCCTGTCCAAGGCAGTAATACTCGGAGGCAACGATCACGAAATTATAGTTGAGGGAGAAAACTGGTCATTCTCAAATGTTGGCAGTGTCACCGCACCAATATTGGAGACAAACGCCAACGGCCTGCAATTTACCGTAGGTGAGAACACGAATGATCTTACGATAAGTACATCCAGTATATCTTTTTCCGGACTCTCCGAAGTCCACACGGGTGATACCGTAAATAACCAGCTGTTTACCCGGTCGAATGTCGAGGTATCCGGAGCCGATGGTAGCCTGAAGAGCAATGACATCAGCTTCACAGGCATTGATAGTGTTGCCGGAGTTACAGAAGACGGATCTACCGTCACTTATGACATTATTGGCTCAGAAAGTGCCGAAACCTTTGCGATCGTGGGTGACAATCAAGTCAACTGGCTTGTTGGTGATAGCGAGACGGTCAGTTTTGCAGATGTAACCGGCATCGATGCCGGTGAGGCCTCAGCAAGCGAGGATCCAGGGAACCCCGCCATTGATAAAGTATTCGCAATCGGCACCGTGACCCTGACGGGCAATGATCATGAAGCCAACAGCGACAGCGGTATCTTCCTCTCCAATATCGATAAGATCAGCGGTGGAAACCTGGTTTCATCCGGGAATGGTGATACCTATACGATAGCTAGTGACAACGAAGTATCCGCCAACAAGATCTTGTTCAGCGCACCGGAGAAAATCACCGGAGCAAGCATCAATGATGAAGTTATTGTGACCGTCAGTGATGTCGTTTGGGGCTTTGATGATAATGGCAACGTAACGTTTGGTGACTGGGTCTTTGATAATATCCTCCATTTCGCAGCAGATGGCTCCACGCTCAATGGACCTGCTGGCCTGCAAGAATTTTCACTTGATTTTGACAATGACGAGCTTGTAGTTGATGTCGTAAGGAGTGGCCTGAGTGATGTCGCGTTTAAAGGCCTGGTGGCTGTTAATGGTAACGGAGCCGGAAGTGTAACCGGGGTAAGCGATGCCGCTTGGTTACTGGGTTCAAGTGCCGGAGAAGTGATAAGCAGCGGCATTACATTTACCGGAATTTCAAGTTTTAACGCGGTAGGTGGCGCTCTTACCGGTAGTGATGCGGCAGAAAATTTTGAAGTATTCAGGAGCGCTGAGGCGACTGATGAGCAATGGGATGTGCGTGTTGGAGACCTTACGTTCAAAGGCCTGACGTCGGTATCTGGTAACAGTGCCAGTAGCGAAAGTACTCAAATAGATACTGTATCTCTGGATGTTCTGGCGGAAGCCAAGCTCACCGGAATCGACGGTGAAGCCGATATCCACGGTATTCAATTCAAAGAAATTGAAGAAATTACCAACGCCACTGTCACGGCGTCGGCTGGCAGTGACAGATTCACCATCCTGGGTAACCAGCGCGTCGAAGCCAACGCCATTGATTTTGAAGGCATCTCGATCATCGACTCGTTGGGCGAGGGCGATCATGTTGCTGGTGGCGTGCAGTGGGAGCTCGTCGGGACGGACAGAAAGGCCAAAAACAGTGGCATCACGTTTACCGGACTGACGTCCGTGAGTGCCGATGGACAGACGCTTGTGGGGACCAGTGACCCGGACACATACACCTTGTCGACCGTCTCCGAGAGTGGCCGTACAGTAACGCAGCTGAATACGGCCGGGATTGACTTTACGGGGCTGTCAAAGGTCGAGTCTGACGCTTCCGATAGTGGCGGGGATGAGATTATAGCCAGCGGTTATGGCGACTATCTGACTTTGATCGGCGAACTAAATGCGCTTGAAGTCGAAAAGCGGGAGGGTGGAAATTTAATATTTTCCGGAATCAGTGATGTTGAGTCTGAATTCCTCAAGGGCACGAATGGTAACGATAGATTCATTGTAACACTGAACGCTGATGGCGAACCGATCACCTCCATTTATAGGATTAATTTTTCTAGTCTTGAGCAAGTTAACGCTAGAAACGGGCTCGGGGATACCGTCGTTGCCGAGGGCGCTGATGCCTCTATTGTGTTTGGTGGTGCGAGTATTCACGGAATCGACTTTACATGGGTTTGGTCGGTTGATGGCGTTGAGTCAGTCTTCGCAACTGGTGAATCCGATACTTTTGAGGTGCTCGGTTCTGGAAGGGTAAGTGTTACCAATAAGCTCGTAGATGGGCTTGTTTTCAATTCATTCGGTTCAGTAGATGCACTGGGCGGTGATGATACTGTCATTGGACTCAGTGGTGAGGACTGGACTCTCCTTGGATTCGAGAATGCAGAAAACAATGGAATTTCTTTCGAGGATGTAGAGCTCCTAATTGCAGACGACGGTGCTCTAGTTGGGTTGGACGTTACGGATACCGAGTCGGGTAACGATAATTTTGAACTGACGGGCGATGGTCATATCAAAACCCTGGGCATGGATGTCTCCGGAATGACCCGGGTGGATGCGCGTGGTGGCGTCAATAGTCTGGATGCTTCCTCTTTCACTGGAGCCTTCTTCCTTACCGGCACTGCTGGAGAAGTATCCACAGATATCGACTACTTGGTAGAAGTTGATGGCGAGTCGGTCACGCAAACCCGGGAGGGGGTCGTGTTCTCCGGTATCGATACGGCCGATCTGGTTACGCTCAACACGACGTCTGCCTCCGAGAGCCTGTCACTTAATGCGGATGGCGCTCTTCTGGTAGGAACGTCGGGTATCAGCTTCACAGGCCTCAGCTCGGTGATTGACCAGGGTGGAAGTGACACGCTGACTAGCAGCCTTAACAACAACTGGGTACTTGCTGATGACGGCAGCCTGGATGTCACACACGGCAATATTACCTTTGCCGGGATTGAGGTGTTCTCCGGTGGCAATGGTGTCCTGAATGGTGGCAGTGCCGCCAATAACTACGTGGCAAGCGGCCAGAAGATTACGGTCGATAACGAGGCCCGTACGTTCAACGACGTAGTTACCGTAAATGCCGGCGGTGGGGCAGATGACCTGGTGACCGGGAATGCGGTTACGCTCACCGATGCGTTGGGCGGTTTCAAGACCGATAAAGTTCAGTTCAGTGGACTGAAATCGCTACAGGTCGGTGATCTGACAGGCTCCAGTAGCAGCGACACTTTCGAGATGCTGAATGACAGCCAACTCAGTATCTACGGCCTTACCATTTCCGGTCTGGATACGGTAAGCGCCATTGGCGGTAGCACGGTGAAAAGCCCAAATAGTGAGGCGTACACGCTGCTGAAAACAGGCGGCGTTCATCATTTCGGTATCGATTTCACCGGCGTTACGCAGTTTGACAGTAGCGGTGCAGTACTCACCGCGACCGATGCCAGTGAAACCTTTACCTATTCCACTGGCGTAAAAGTGAATGGGATGACCTTTAATGGTCTTTCCTCGGTAGATGGCAACGGCGGCACCGACACGCTTGCTGCCGAAGGTTACAGTGGCGACCTGGTATTGACCGGCACATCCGGCGAGCTGACGAACCAGGACAGCAGCCTTACCTTTACTGATTTCACCAATGTTCAGGCCACCAGCCTGCGCGGCAGCACCGCGGCGGATGTCTTCAAAGCCAAGAGTGACGTAGATCTGGAGCAGGTTTCTGTCCGTGGCCTGACCTTCACCGGCCTTACGACGGTTGACGGTGGCGACGGTGAAGACACGGTCAACGCCGTTGGTGATGATATGGCGCTCGAGGGTCATGAAAGCGTTACCGTATTCGACAGCATCACTTTCACGGATATCGAGAATGCCAGCGGTGGTGGCTTTGATCTTGCTGGAACCAGCGATTCGGATATCTTCACCGTGACTTCCAGCGGTGGCGTGAAGGTCAGCGGTATCAATATTGAGAGCTTTGGGGAAATTGATGGCGGCGGTGGCAAAGACAAGGTCATCGGCGCAGACGGGGCTGACTGGCAGCTGCTGAGTGTAAATTCAGCCAGCAACAACAATGTAAATTTTATCAATGTTGAAGAGCTGCAGGCAGTCAACGCAAATCTGCTCGGTATCGACGACGCGACCATCAGTGACTTCTTCTTCCTGGACAGCGATGGCAGTATCCGTATGCAGGTTGGTGCCGCTAATTGGGAACAGAGCGATGTGTCGGAAATGCTGATCACTGGTATGGGGCAGGTGATTGCCGGCGCAGGCACCAGCGATCTGAATGCGAGTGTGTATGGTGCCGCGCTGGCCTTGAATGGCTCCTCCGGGGAACTGAAAGCGGGAGACTCGCTGCTGTTTAAGGGTATCGACTCCGCGACGCTCAGTTCGTTGACTCTGTCCGATGGCGTTGATGAGTTAAAGGTCTCTGGTAGTCAGCAGTTGCGTGTTGCCGATATCGATTTCAGTGGTCTGAGCACTGTGATCGATAGCGGTGCCAGTGACACGGTCACCAGCACCGTAGGCAGTGACTGGGTCATGGCCGACGATGGCAGCTTCGACGTTTCCCATGCCAATATTACATTCGCGGGTGTAGAAACATTCTCCGGTGGCAGTGGTGTCCTGAATGGTGGCAGTGCCACCAATAACTATGTGGCAAGCGGCCGGAAAATCACGGTCGACAACGAGACCCGTACCTTCAACGGCGTGGGTACCGTTAATGCCGGTGGCGACGATCACCTGACTACCGCGGATACCATTACCCTCATGGAAACCGAGGGCCACTTTACCAATGGAAGCGTCGACTTTAACGGCTTCGGTTCCCTGGCTGCGGATGCTCTGGTTGCAACTTCTGCCAGCGAAGAATTTGGGCTGAGTAACGGTACTGTATCCATTCACAAGCTGGTGGTGTCCGGCTTGTCCTCTCTGGATACGGGAGGCGGCACCGATACCATTACCGGTGAAGCCGGGGCCGATTACCTGCTTGCGGCGAATGGTGATGTTACGCATGGCAATATTGTTTTCTCCAACTCGGAGATATTTGTCGGCGACGGTGCTGCGCTTACTGCCAGTGATGCGGATGATGTATTTACCCTGACCGCGGCCGATGCTCTGACGCTGCAAGCAACGGGGCAACAGTTCAGCGGGCTGATCAGTGCCGATACAGCCGGAGGTGCAGACCGCATTGTATTCTCTGAAAACTTTGCTGATTCAGAGCGTGCCGCCACCATAACCGGCAATAACGCCGTAAGTGCGGGGAATATTCAATTCAGCAATATTGAGTCCCTGCGCAATACTGGTGCGCTCACCGCAACCGAAGGCAGCGATGTTTTCAGTGTTGTTGGCAACGGAATACTCGATAGCAGTTTCGGTATCCGCTTTGAAGGTGTCGCATCTGTTTCCGCGGAGGCGGGCAGCGATACCGTAAATGGATTGGCATCTGAAAGCTGGCAGCTGCGGGAGGGCGAGAAGTCGGTTTTCCACGCGGGGATGGAGTTTACCGGCCTGGACATCGCTAATGGCGGTAGTGGTGAACTGTTGGGCTCTGGCGCCAATGAGCAGTATGCGGTGACGGGTAACAATCAATTGACAGCGAGCGGAATCCAGTTTGACACCGTGCACGAGGTAAATGCCGGAGCGGACAGCGTCAACGAAGTCATTTCCCTGGGTGGTGAAACCTGGGCCCTGGGCGCAGATCGCGCCGCGTCGGCAAACGATTCCGGTATCGACTTCGTCAATATTGATTCGGTTGTCGGCAGTGATCTGCATGTAGATGCAGCTACGAATAATCGCAGTGAGCATTTTGTCCTGGCAGGCAATGTGCTCGGCGTACGTGGAATTGATTTCTCATCTGTAAGCAGTGTTGATGCCGGAACCGACGAAGGCGATAGCCTGACGGCAAACGATGTTGCCGAGTGGCAGCTCGATGGCACCAACGGTGCAGTCTCCAGCGCAGAGGTAAGTTTCAGCGGCATGGATCAGATTGCCAGCCAAAATGCGCAACTGCGAGGTACTGGTAACGTTGACAGCTTTGCGCTGGACGGAGAGCAGGCGCTGACAACCTACGGCATGGCATTTACCGGTATCACTGACGTGGTCTCTGGCGCGGGCCGGGATACATTGCGGGCAACAGAGGGAGCCGATCAGTTCTCTCTCGCGGCCAGTGGCGATATCAGTGTTGCCGGTATCCGCTTTGGCGGGCTCGAAAGTGTGGATGCCGCCGGTGGCAGCGATACCGTCGATGCCGAGGGCGCGGGCTGGACGTCTGTTGCCGATGGCGATGTGTACGCTGATGGCAGTGCGCTGGCCACCGTCGAAAGTATCGAAGTCCTGTTCGAAAACCTGGAGCAGGTGAACGGCACGGGCGCTTATACCGGTCTGGATATTGATAGCGAGTATCTCTTCGACAGCCTGAATACCATGACCGTTGGCGGAATCAGTTTTGCCGGGGTGAATTCGCTGGTTGCCGGCAGCGGGTCGGATATTTTCCGGGCTGCGGATATGGATACCGCGTGGGAGTTGAATAATACCGGTGGCCTGGTAACGGCAGGCGATGCTTCTCTGCAGTTCAGTGGTTTTGAATCGCTGTTCGCTGGGAACGGGGCGGATCAGTTTGAGCTGAACGGCGGTGCGTTAGCCGAGCTCGATACCGGTGGCGGTAACGATACTGTGCGCATGGCGGGAAGCCAATTGGGAGCGCTTTCCCTGGGAGAGGGCGATGATTACCTGCAAGTGGATGTCGCCAGTAATCAGGAGCTGTCACTGTCCGGTGGTGGTGGTAACGACCGCTTCCAGTTCAATGTCGCCGGTGCAACCTGGCAGATGGGCCGCACAGAAAGCCGTGTCGGTAATCTCCGGTTCTCAGGGTTTGAGTGGCTGGATAACAACACCGGTAACCTGACACTGGAAACCGGCCTGGATTTCAGCTTCGTCAACGGCGACGAAGCGTCGGCAGACTTCAATCGCAATGGCGCAGGCATCCTGTTCGCGGACAGTGGCGTGCGCCTGGGTTACGACGGCGGTGGTGACCTCAATATCATCAGTTCTACCACTGGCACCATCGGCGGCCACCTGCAGGCGGACCGCGCCGAGCTGGTAGTGTCTGGGGATGTGGATATCACATCCGACGTTCACACCCTGGCAATCGACACTGCCGGCGGAAATATCGATATCGCTGTAGTGGCAGATAAGGACCTTGTCATTGACGAGATTGATGCGGGCCGCGGTAGCGTGATCCTGAACAGTGCCAATTTCGGCAGTCTTACTGCAGAAACCTATGGTGATACCCACATTACTGCCGGCAACGTCCAGATCGGTTCTGACCTGCAGCGCTGGAGTGTCGTCGGTAGTGCGGTCAATCCATTGCGCATGAACGTGACGCAGACTGCAGAGCTCGTTGCCCTGAGTTACTTCCAGCCGGACTTTATCGGCCAGATGCCTGATTTCACCAGTCGCGGGGACGAGTTGCAGTCCGTGGCCGGTGCCCAGACATCCCAGGGCCTGAGTTCGGCGATGCAGAATGTGGTGGATGATTTCGCCCAGGTGGATCCGGGTATCTTCACCGCAGTGAACCCCTACAGTGCCGGTGTGGAAGTGGTGAACAACCAGGAAATGGCTTTGACCAATGGCGAGCTGCAACCGGTTGGCCCGCCGTCTGAAGACGATGAAGAGGAGGAGCGTGGAAGACTGCGCGAGCCGGTACCACCGCTCGATGCGGTGCGCGGCGGCGCCGGCCAATAAGGCCGGGCGCGTGTTGGTGGGGCTGGATTTGATTCATAAATAGTTTCGTTTGATCTGAAACCAATTGGCCTGGCCAGGGGCTGGACTTCTCTGTTTGTTTGTGTGGAAATGACGCGCTCTGCGATTTCGTAGTTTTTTTACAAAAAAACAGAAGAGGGTGAAACCCAGTGGATCAAGATCAGAATGCTCCTCTTAGGGAAGATGTTCGCCTGCTCGGCGAAGAGCTTGGCGCGGTATTGCGTGAACAGGCGGGCGAGCAGCTTTTCGATACGGTTGAAACCATTCGCCAGGCGGCGGTAGAAAGCCGCAGTCACGGAGAAATGCAGGGCGGTCGGCTGCGCGAACTGCTCGACCCCCTGGATGATCCCACCCTGCTGGAGGTGGCGCGCGCGTTCAGCCAGTTTCTGAACCTGGCCAATCTCGCCGAGCAGCGCCATCGCGAGCGCCTGCGTCGCCACCACCAGCGCTTCCCCGGAGACCCGGATACGGACCGCGGTCTGCGCCAGGTGCTGGCGGAGCTGAAAAAAGCCAATGTCAGCCAGGACAAGGTGCGCGAAGTACTGCAAGACCTGTCCGTGGAGCTGGTGCTCACCGCGCACCCCACCGAGGTCACCCGCCGCACCCTGATTCGCAAGTACGACCAGATGGCGGACCTGCTGGCCGAGCTGGATCGCCCGGATCTCAATGACGAAGAGGCGGAAAACCTGCGCCGTCATCTGCGCGAACAGATCCTGTCCGCCTGGAGCACCGATGAGATTCGCCGCGAGCGTCCCACCCCGGTGGATGAGGCCAAATGGGGCTTTGCCACCATCGAGCAGTCCCTGTGGCACGCGGTGCCCCAGGGGATGCGCGAAATCGAATCAGAATTGAAGCTGGCCGGCCTGCCAGACTTGCCCAGCGACTGGGTACCGATCCGCTTCGCCTCCTGGATGGGCGGTGACCGCGACGGCAACCCCAATGTGACCCATAAGGTGACCCGCCAGGTGCTGACCCTGGCGCGCTGGATGGCGGCTGACCTCTATCTGCGGGATGTGGAAAACCTGCTCGCCGATCTTTCCATGCACCGCGCCAGCGACGAACTGCTGGCACGCACCGGCCCCAGTACCGAACCCTATCGCCTGCTGTTACGCGCGGTGCGCGATCGCCTGCGCAATACCCGCGCATTGATGGAGGCCCGGGTCAACGGTAGCGCGGAGCCGGAAGGCGATATCTACAGCAGCGGCAGCGAGCTTTACGAAGAACTCAGTCTGATCGACCGCTCACTGCGTGAAGTGGGCCTGGCGGCGATTGCCGAAGGGCAGCTCAAGGACACCCTGCGCCGTCTCAACTGTTTCGGTATTACCCTGCTGCGCCTGGATATCCGTCAGGAGTCTACCCGTCACGCGGATGCCGTAGATGCCATTACCCGCTATCTGGACCTGGGCAGCTACGCGGACTGGGGCGAAAAGGTCAAACAGAAGTTCCTGCTGGCCGAGCTGGAAAGTCGCCGTCCGCTGGTGGACAAAGCATTTTTTGACAGCGAGTTTTGCACGCCGGAAGTGCGCGAAGTGCTGGAAACCTGTCGCGTGATTGCGGAGCAGGGGCCCGAAGGGCTGGGCGCCTACGTGATTTCCATGGCGCGCACCTCTTCCGATGTGCTGGCGGTGATGTTGCTGCAGAAGATCGCCGGGGTCAGCGAGCCCATGCGCGTGGTGCCGCTGTTCGAGACCCTGGACGATCTCGACAATGCCTTCGACACCATGAGTGCGCTGCTGGAGATTCCCTTCTACCGCGAGCGCGTGCGGGAAGGACAGGAAGTGATGATTGGCTATTCCGACTCCGCCAAAGATGCGGGTTTCCTGGGGGCCGCCTGGGCCCAGTTCCGTGCGCAGGAGTCGCTCACCGGAATTTTCCGCGAGCACAATATTCCACTGACCCTGTTTCATGGCCGCGGCGGCTCCATCTCCCGTGGTGGTTCCCCCACGCGGATGTCGCTGTTGTCGCAGCCCCCGGGCTCTGTCGCCGGCCGTATTCGCGTGACCGAGCAGGGCGAGATGATCCGCTTCAAATACGGGCGTCCATCGGTGGCAGCCTACAATCTGGAGCAGTATGTGGCCGCCACGCTCGAGGCCACACTGCTGCCACCGGCAGAGCCGCGTCCGGAGTGGCGCGCGCAGATGGATCAGCTGACCGACGTTTCGGTGCGCGCATACCGCGAGGTGGTACAGGATGATCCGGCGCTGGTGTCCTACCTGCGTACGGTGACCCCGGAGACCGAGCTGAGTCGCCTGGCGCTGGGCAGTCGCCCGGCGAGGCGCAAGCCTGGCGGCGGGGTGGAAACCCTACGGGCGATTCCATGGGTATTTGCCTGGACCCAGATGCGACTGATGCTGCCGGCTTGGCTGGGCACCGGTGCGGCGCTGGAGAATGGGTTGGCACATGCGCCGGATACACTGCGGGCCATGAGTGACCAGTGGCCGTTCTTCCAGACGGTGGTGGATATGCTGGAGATGGTGCTGGCGAAGTCCGATCCCCGCGTGGCTTCCTGGTATGAGGAGCGGCTGACGGACGATCCGGAACTGCAGCGTCTCGGCAAGGAGTTACGCAGCCGTCTCTCCCGCACGGTGGATGCGCTCGGTCAGTTGACGGGCCGCGAGAGTCTGCTGGATAACAATCCGGTGATGCGCTGGTCGATTCGTGTGCGCGATCCTTACACCGATCCATTGCACCTGTTGCAGGCGGAGTTGATGGACCGGTTGCGTCACCGCGAGGAAGATCCGGAGCTGGAAAGTGCGTTGATGGTGACCATCGCGGGTATTGCGGCGGGGATGCGCAATACTGGCTAGATTCGCTGCGTGCGCTAAAAGGCACATAGTGGCGGCGGCGCACCGGGTGCGGGTTTTCAGGACCGCTGTGAACCCATCCCTGGGCGCTGCGGCGCAAACGTCCCTGTTTGCGACGCTCCTGAAAACCCGCACCCGGCACACTGCCTTTGCTTCGGCGTTGTCACCTCGCTAGCTGGAAAGTCGCAGCAGTCGGGTAACTGGCTTTGTTTCAGCACAACGAAAAAAGGCCGACCCTTTCGAGTCGGCCTTTTTTGCGGATATGGTGCCCAGGAGAAGACTTGAACTTCCACGACCGTAAGGCCACTAGCACCTGAAGCTAGCGCGTCTACCAATTCCGCCACCTGGGCAAATCAACGTCTTTTAGCACTTGCTTTCGGGCGTGTGCTCCGTTGAGGACGCGAACTATAGGGATTTGCCCCGGGGGTGTCAACGGATTTTTTAAAAATAATTTAGGCGCCAAGTAATTCTGGGTGCGACAATGCCCTGGGAGTCACAGAGTCCCGGCCGCCGGGAGCAGGTTTCCAGCAAATGACCATTTGCTGGAATGGGTCGGGATCTCGGCTCAAATCGCTTATACTGCGGGCAATGTGCAACGTATCGGGTGGCCCGCGGCCGCTCCCGGCATTCGCCAGTTCTCGTATCCTAAAACGAGTTGCACCCACTCTTTACCTGCGCCGGGTGCTTTCCGGGGCCGCCTGAACTTTGCGGTCATCCGCAGAACAATGGAAACAGTTTTGAATCAAGACAAGCCAAATTCTACCTCCAATGACAGCGTTGGGTCGGGTGCCGACCCCCATGCCGAGCGCGAGGCAGAGAAGTACGAAAAGCCCGTTCCCAGCCGCGAATTTCTGCTGGACTTGCTGGAGCAGCAGTCTGAGCCGGTGGCCTGGGAGACGGTGGCTGACCTGCTCTCTATTGATGATGAAGACCGCCGCGAAGGGGTGCGTCGACGCCTGATCGCCATGTCCCGGGATGGCCAGATTGCCAGCAATCGCGCCGGGGATTTCGGCGTGCTGGACAAGATGAGCCTGGTGCGAGGGCGTGTGATCGGCCATCGCGACGGTTTTGGTTTTGTCTCCCCCGGGGATGGCAGCGATGATCTGTTCCTGTCCCACCGCCAGATGCGCAAGGTATTCGACGGCGACGAGGTGCTGGTTCGGGAAACCCCCGGCGGCTTTCGCGGCAAGCGCGAAGGTGCCGTGGTCCGGGTTCTCAAGCACAACACCCATGAGCTTGCCGGTCGCCTCTACCGTGAAGATGGCATCTGCTTCGTGCGTCCGGACAACCCGCGCCTGACCCTCGATGTGATGGTGCCGGAGGACAAGAGTGCCGACGCGGAAAGCGGCCAGTATGTGGTGGTGAAACTTACCGCCCAGCCGGGACGCAATACCCTGCCCCACGGTGAAGTGACCGAAGTACTCGGTGACCACCTGGCACCGGGCATGGAGATTGACGTCGCGATTCGCAATTACGCGATTCCTCACACCTGGCCCGCGGCGGTGGAAGCGCAGGCTGCGGAGATTGCCAGCGAGGTGTTGGAAGAGGACAAGAAGCCTCGTATCGATCTGCGTCAGTTACCGCTGGTCACCATCGACGGTGAAGATGCGCGGGACTTTGACGATGCGGTGTTCTGTGAAGTGCTGCCGGATGGCAATTGGAAACTGCTGGTGGCGATCGCCGATGTTTCCCACTATGTACAGGTCGGTACGCCACTGGATATAGAGGCCCACGAGCGCGGCAACTCGGTGTATTTCCCGGATTTTGTGGTGCCGATGTTGCCGGAGAAACTCTCCAATGGCCTCTGCTCCCTGAACCCGGAAGTGGACCGGCTGTGCATGGTGTGCGAGATGCACATCGATGAAGGCGGCAACATTGTCGATTACCAATTCTTCGAAGGCCTGATGCGTAGTCACGCGCGTTTTACCTATACCCAGGTCGGTGAAATTGTGGCCGAACGGGATGATCGCAACAGCGGTGTGCGCAAGCAGTTTGCTGCGCTCACGCCCCATATCGATAACCTGCACGACCTGTACAGCGCTCTGCGCAGTGCCCGCGATCGTCGCGGCGCGATTGATTTTGAAACCACCGAGACCCGCATCATTTTCGATGCTGCGCGCAAAATCGAGCGCATCGTGCCGGTGCAGCGCAACGACGCGCACAAGATGATTGAAGAGTGCATGCTGGCAGCCAATGTCTGCGCCGCAGAGATTATGGAGCTGGCGGAATTGCCGACGCTGTATCGGGTGCACGATACGCCCAAGTCTGAACGCCTGGAGAAACTGCGGGATTACCTGGGTGAGCTGGGTCTGCGTCTGGAGGGCGGTAGTGAGCCGCAGCCGAGCGACTATCAGGCGTTGTTGGATCAGGTCGAGGGTCGTCCGGATTTTCACATCATCCAGACCATGCTGTTGCGCTCCATGAATCAGGCAGTGTACCAGCCGGAAAACCGTGGCCACTTCGGTCTCGACTACCGTGCCTATGCGCACTTTACTTCGCCTATCCGCCGCTATCCGGATCTGTTGTTACACCGCGGTCTGCGCTGGCTGATCAGAAACGGCAGCGCCAATCCTCCCGCCGTGGCAGAAAAGGTGCGCCAGGCGCCGGGCGCGCATGCCATTGATCGCGAGGCGATACTGCCTTACGGCACCGGCGCCATGGTGGAGCTGGGGGAGCACTGTTCCATGACCGAGCGCCGCGCTGACGATGCGACCCGCGATGTGGTCAGTTGGCTCAAGTGCGAATATCTGCAGGATCACGTGGGCGAGATTTACCGCGGTGTGGTCAGTGCGGTCACCGGTTTTGGCCTGTTTGTGGAGCTCGACGATCTCTATGTAGAGGGCCTGGTGCACGTTACGGCGCTGCCAAAGGATTTCTATCATTTTGAACAGGCACAGCAGCGGCTGGTCGGCGAACGCAGCGGTGCGCGCTATCACCTTGGCGACGGAGTCACCGTCCAGGTGGCGCGGGTGGATCTGGAAGAGCGCAAGGTGGACTTCTCCTTTGTGGAGTTACACCCGCGCCCCAGTTACAAAAATCCCAAGTACCGCAAACCCAAGGCCGATAGCAAATCGAAAACCGATACAAAACCCAAAACCGATACAAAGTCCAAGGCCGGAAAAAAGGCCCCCAAAACTGAAAGTACTAAAGTGAGTGGTCGCGCGATGGAAATGGCGGTGGAATTCCAGCAGGAGCGCCAGCGTCGGGGTAAGCCCGATTTGGAGACTGAAGCAGACAAGCCGAGCCCGTGGAGTAAGGGCCTGAAAAACAAATCGGAAGGCAGCGACGAGCCGCGCCCGTTCCGCAAGCGCAAGGTTGGCAGCGATGAGACGGAAGTGGTCAAACCTTCTAATGAGCTGTTGCCCGAAACCGATGGCGAAACCGTAGAAGAGCAGGAGCCACAGAAGAAGCGCAAGCCCAAGAAAACTCCGCCCCGCAAGGGCGGCAAGCGTCCGGCCGTAGCCGCGCGCAAGGCAGCGCAGAAAGCGGAAAAGGCGGAATCCGCGCAGCGGGCTGCCAAGAAGGCGGCAAAGAAAAAGCTCAAGAAAAAACTGAGCAAGAAAAGCCCTGGCGATAAAGGAGCCGGAAACAAGGGACCCGGAAAAAAAGGGCCCGGTAATAAAGGCCCGAGGTAATCATCGGAAAAGTAACGTCCAGGAAGAAGGGTTAGTTCGTGGCACAACAATTGGTATACGGCCTGCACGCGGTGCAGGCACTATTGAAAAGTTCTCCCCAGCAGGTGCAGGAGCTCCTGTTGCTGCGTGGGCGCAAAGATCAGAAGTTACAGAAGATTGTGCGTCAGGCGGAGCAGAATGAGATCGTCATCCGTTACGTCGACCGTCGCACTCTGGATGAAAAAGTCGGCGACGACGGCAATCACCAGGGCGCGGTTGCCGTCTGCATGGGCGAGACCCAGGTATATGACGAGCAGTTCCTGAAATCCCTGCTGAAAAAGCTGGACGAAAAAGGTGAGAACGCTTTTCTGCTGGTGCTGGATGGCATCACCGATCCGCACAATCTCGGCGCCTGCCTGCGCTCGGCGGAGGCGGCGGGTGTGCAGGCGGTGATCGCACCCAAGGACAAGGCCGCGGGACTGACGCCCACTGCGAGAAAAGTTGCCTGCGGCGCGGCAGAAGTGCTGCCGTTTGTCACCGTCACCAATCTCGCCCGCACCCTGCAGATGCTGCAGCAGGCAGGCGTGTGGATCTATGGCGCCGCCGGCGAGGCGGAGCAGGATGTCTACCAGACCTCCCTCACCGGTTCCATCGCCATCGTCATGGGTGCGGAAGGTCCCGGGCTGCGGCGGCTGACCCGGGAAAACTGCGATCACCTGATCAAAATCCCCATGGCCGGCGAGGTCAGCAGCCTCAATGTTTCCGTAGCCACCGGCGTATGCCTGTTCGAGGCGGTGCGTCAGCGACAGGCGTAATACATTCCCCTGCATCTCCCTCTAACTCCAACGTCTTTCCATCACGGTGGTGCGGCTGCCGTGATGTCTATTCATCTCCTCGTCTCCAGAGCCGTTAGCACGAACTGGCTCCATCGCCCCGGAAATGTGAAACCCTGTGCCGGATTCTTGCACTTCTGGCGTTTATCTTTTCCGCCCCCACTCTCAACCTCGACACAGTCATCCATCGCGCTATTTTTGCGGGAACCTTTTGCGGGTCGGCTGCGTGTTAACCCGGGCAAGTAATAAGAATCAGTGCGCGGAAATTCAGGCGCGCGCATGTCAGGGTGAATGGGGAACGGGCAAATGGGTAAGCGGATAAATGGTTAAAGGAGTAAAGGGGTGTCCTTGATCGAATTCTTTCGCGGGCGGGCGGCAAGGCAAGACCGCTTTACCGCGCTGGTGCGCCCTCATCTGCGCCTGATGCATCGCATGGCCTACCGCTGGACCCAGGACCGGGGGGATGCGGAAGACCTGGTGCAGGACGTGCTTACCCACCTGTTTCCCCGCACTGAAGAGCTGGCTGCCGTGGAGAAGCTAGGCCCCTGGTTGATCAGGGTTCTGTATCGCCGCTACGTGGATCTGTTCCGTCGCCGCGCCCGCTCCCCGATTGATGACACCGGGTCGTGCATCAGTGACGACGCATTCTTTCAGGAGCGCTTGCAGGACGATTGCAACGGCTATCACCAGCTGGAGCTGCAGCGAATGCTCAATCGCGCACTGGTGGAGCTGGATGAAACCTGGCGCGATGTTGTGTTGCTGCACGATGTCGAGGGGTACACCGCGCTGGAAGTGGCCGAGATACTGGAAATCAGTGTCGGCACCGTGAAATCCCGCCTGCACCGGGCGCGGAAAAAACTGAAATCTGTACTCGAACCGGGAACCGTAGCGGCCTTTGCCGCGTGTTGATCAGTAATCGAGTGGCAAGCGCGAAGCGCCCGAGGAGAAAACCATGAACTGCTGTCAGGCCCGCCGCGAACTGGAATTGATGCAACGGGAAAATAACGGCGCACTGCTGAAGCACCTGCATCGTTGCAGTGACTGTCGCGAATACGCCGAAGAACTCCGCCTGCTCAACCTGCTGCGGACCATGCCGGCACCGGAGCCCGGTGAGCACTTTGAAACGCGGGTGCTCAATGCCGCACTGCCGAATCAACGCAACCGGGACCGGGCGCGCGTGCGCAGGTGGCAGCTGGCCACGGCGGCCAGCCTGCTGCTGGCGGTGTTCGCCGCGCTGCCCCAGTGGCAGTCGTCGACACCGGCGACCGAAGTGGTGAACGTCGCTTCGGCGGAGCCTGCGACGCTACCGGTCAATGTTTCGGTGGATACCGGGCGTGCCATACAGGGCGCGATGATCAGCGTATCACTGCCGGAAAATCTCGCGCTCGAAGGTTATGGGGATCAACGGGAATTACGCTGGCGCACCGACCTTGATGCCGGGGTGAACTGGCTCACCCTGCCGGTGCGGGTACGCAATGGACAGCGCACCCAGATACGGATTCGCATCGAACATAACGGTGCCCGCAAAGAATTTTATGTACCGGTGGACCTGCCCTCGGGGGCAGCTATGCCGGAAGCGCTTCTGGCGCCGCAGCAACGTGCGACACCGGAACCGCAAACCATCTGACTCCAAGCACGCTCTATAGACACAAGTGAGGTTGAATCATGAAAACGTTGAAAACATGGATGGCGCTGGGCCTGATTGTTGCCGCGCCGGTCAGCGGCAAGGCGCTGGCAAATGAAGTCGAGGTCAATGCCGACCTGGATGTGGAGGTCTCTGTGGTTGACGCCGAAGCCACTGCCGCGGATGCGATCAATGTGATCGAACTGCCTGAAGCGGCGAGCAGTATCGCCGTGGAAGCGGCCGCCGAGGGCCTGGCAACGGCCAATGCCGCGATTGCCGCCCGCAGTGCCGATGCGGAAGAGATGGAGGAAGCGGAAGCCGAGCTGCGTGCGGCCGGCAAGCTGAAAGCGGAAGAAGTTGCAGCCTTGGTCGCCAATGCCATGGCCCAGAGTGAGGCCGCGATGGCCAATGCCAACGCTGCGGCTTTGAGTGCGCAGGAAAATGCCGCTGCCGCTCGCGAGACGGCCGAAGAAGCGCTCAAGAATGCGATGAGCGGCGCCGACTACGAGGGATCCATGGAGGATGTGCAGTCCATCATCGACAACCTGCCGGAAGATGTGAAAGACCGCTTGCCGGTGGATCTGGAGAGTCTGATGGATCGGGCGATGGACCGGGATCCGGCAGCGGCGGCTGACGTCGCTGTTGAAGGCTGATTCAGCGGGCTGAAAAGAGGATAACGGGTGAAGCCTGTTAGTGAATGATTCTGACTTGAGGCTGGGCGCAGTGCGCCCGGCCTGTTGTGTTTGGAGAGATTGTAAATGGCGTTGACGTCAAAGTTGCTTGCCGGGTTGCTTATATACGCCGCTATTGCGGCGCCCGCAGGCGCCGCGGAGCCTTTTGTTAGTGGCACCGCCGCATTTAAGGATGGACAGTACGAGCGCGCCCTGGCGCATTTCGAGCAGGCCCGGCAAGCGGGTCAGCAGGGCCCCAGCCTGACCTACAACCTGGGGGTGACACTGTTCAAGTTGCAGCGCTACCCGGCTGCGCAGGCGCAGTTTCAGAAGCTGCTGGATGACCCGGAGTGGGGCGAGGTGGCGCGTCTGCAACTGGGAATGATGGCGGAAAAGCAGGGACGCCCAGTATCCGCTGTAGGGCACTATCGTGCACTCACCGATAGCGCCTCTCCCAAGCTGCGCCGCTTTGCACTGATGCGCCTCACTGCCCTGGCGCAGACGAGCGACCAGGAACCGACTGCGGAAGAGGATCGCGGGCTGGCCCTGCTCAGCCTGTCGTCCGGCTATGACAGCAACGCCTACTCACTGCAGAACGCGCTGCTGACCGATGACTCGGTAGGAGAGGACACCTACACCGAACTGTTCGCCTGGGGGCAGTACCGCCTGCAGGGCACCGCGGAGGATGGCTGGCGTCTGCACGGGTTTGCCTTCGGCCGCCGCTACAGCGATCTGGATAGCCTGAACCTGTCCAGTTTCAATCTGGGGGTCTCCCGCCATGTGCCCTGGCAGGGGTGGCTGGTGGAACTGGGGGGTGTCGCGGAAACTGCCTCGCTCGGCGGTGAACGTGTTACCAGCGAGTGGCGCTTCGTGGGTCGCATGCAGCAGTCGTTCGACAGTGGCGTATTGACCCTGGCATACCTGCCCGGCTATTTCGCCGCGACCGAGGATTTCCGTTATCTGGACGGCTGGCGTCAGCGCTTCGAGGCGCGCTGGACCACGCCGCTGGCAATGCTGGATATCGATGCCCTGTACCGCCTCGACCTGGATGATCGCCAGGACCTGACTACCGCCGATGATGGCTTTTACAGCTATTCGCCCCGGCGCCAGACCGTCGGGCTCGAAGCGGAACTGCCGGTGGCGCAAGGCTGGACCCTCAACGCTGGCAGCCATTACCGGGTGAGCCATTACCAGGATAACAACCGCCTGCAGGACAGCGACGGCCAGTTCAAGGACCGGGCCCGGGACGGCACCCGCCTGCGCAGCTGGGTGGGGGCAGAGCTACGGCTGCTGCCACGGTTGCAGCTGGACGCGCGGGTGGTGCGCACCGTCAACGACGAGAACTTCGATATTTACAGCTACGACAAGACCGAAGCCAACCTGAGTGTGCGCTACGTGTTCTGAGCAGCCGGTTTCGAGTCGCGATACGGGGTGGGAGCCCCGTATCCGGTCTGACTTTTTGGTCAGATTTTTGTCGGGCCGTTGTGCCCACTATGTTGTGCCCACTAATTGGTCTCTGTTGCAACATTCTCGCGCCCAGCGCAATCGATCAACTTGCAACCAGTTTCCCCCCCGCATAGAATACGCCGCCCGCAATAGGCCCGTGGTCCTAGACCTGTTGCCCGTTGCACTCCTTGCCTCACCGGGCAGTCACCAACGACAAGCCGGGAGGCTGTTTAACCCGTAAGGAGCAAAAATGCGTCATTACGAAATTGTATTCCTGGTTCACCCGGACCAGAGCGAGCAGGTGCCCGGCATGGTCGAGCGCTACACTGCGACCATCAAAGAAAGCGGCGGCGAAGTACACCGTCTGGAAGACTGGGGCCGCCGCCGTCTGGCTTACCCGATCAACAAGATCCACAAGGCTCACTACGTTCTGCTGAACGTTGAATGTACCGAAGAAGCACTGGCGGAACTGACCACCAACTTCAAGTACAACGACGCCGTGATCCGTAATCTGGTTATCCGCGAAGACGAAGCGGTTACCGAAGAAAGCCCGATCATGAAGGCTGAGAAAGAGTCCCGCGAGCGCAAAGCTGCCCGTGCGGAACGCTCTGAGCGTCGCGAGCGCACTGAGAAGGAAGACAAGCCTTCCGAGAAAGCGGAAGAGAAATCTTCCGATAACGCCGAAAGCGAAGAGTAAGGGGATAATCAGATGGCACGTTTTTTCCGTCGTCGTAAGTTCTGCCGTTTCACCGCCGAAGGCGTCAAGCGTATCGATTACAAAGATCTCGATACCCTGAAAGCCTACGTTTCTGAAACTGGCAAAATCGTACCGAGCCGTATCACCGGCACCAAAGCCAAGTACCAGCGCCAGTTGTCCACTGCGGTCAAGCGCGCGCGTTTCCTGGCCCTGCTGCCGTACACGGACAGCCACGAAGCTTAAGCTGCGCTTTGCTTCGTAAGCTTTGTTGTAAAAGAGAAGCTATCTAATGCGCGCCATCGCTGAATTTGCCATGCGGTCGCGCGTGCGGTCGGTACTCCTCACTATGGTGGGGATACCACTGATCAGCCCTGCGGTGCTGGCACTGGTAGGGCTGCGCCGCGGCAGTAGCGACGGCCTGTTTGTTCTGGCCTGGGCTGCATTGCCGGTGGTGGCCGCTGCCGGCGCCGGTTACATGACCCCGCTGATGGCGGGACTGGCGCTGACCCACTTTGTGGCGGTGCTGATCGGCGCCCTGGTACTGCGCGCTACACGCGCGTGGAGCTGGGCCCTGGTTGCACTGACCCTGGCCTCCGCAGTGGGCATTCTCATCACCTCCCAGGTATCTGGCGGAGTGATGGAAATACTGCTGCAGGCCGTCACGGAAGCCGCTGGCGGCGCCAACAGCCCGGAAGCACAGCAACTGGGCCAGGCATTTGCCAGTGAGACCCAGGCCACCGGGTACCTGGCATGGGTATCAGTAATCAGCGCGATGTTGGCGCTGTTGCTGGCACGCTGGTGGCAGGCGTTGCTGTACAACCCCGGCGGTTTACGCCTGGAGATGCATCAACTGCGCATGCCGCTACCGATTGCCGCACTGGGCATGCTGTTGTGGGTCCTGTGCCTGGTGAATGAGCACTATGTGTTCTGGGGTGCAGTTGCCGCCTTCCCCATGCTGGTGGCGGGTATCTGCCTGATTCACTGGCAGGTCGCCGAACGTGGCTGGGGACGCGGGCCGTTGATCGCGCTGTATGTGATGTTGGTCATTGCGGTACTGCCGCTGGCCGGGTTCCTGTGTGGCCTGGCTCTGATAGATAGCTGGATAGATATTCGCGCGCGGACAGGCAAAAAATCCTGACCGCCGCACACGAACTGAAACTGAGGGTTCCGAGATGGAAGTTATTCTGCTCGATAAAGTAGGCAAACTGGGCAACGTGGGCGACCGCGTTGAAGTAAAAGCCGGTTTTGGCCGCAACTTCCTGCTGCCTACCGGTAAAGCCGTGCTGGCCAACGCAGCGAACGTTGCTGAGTTTGAAGCCAAGCGCGCAGAACTGGAAGCGGCTGCCGCCGCCAAGGTGAGCGAAGCTGAAAGCCGCGCTGAAAAGCTGACCGACCTGGTTGTTACCATCGCCGCCAACGCCGGCGACGAAGGCAAGCTGTTCGGTTCCATCGGCACTCGCGACATTGCCGAAGCGATCACCGCTGCCGGCGTTGCCGTAGAGAAAGCCGAAGTGAAGCTGCCGGAAGGTGCGCTGCGCGAACTGGGTGAATTTGACGTGGACGTGCAGCTGCACTCCGACGTGATCACCACCGTCAAGGTTGTGGTAGAAGCCGAGTAAGCTTCTCTCATACCACTTGCGGTACTTGTGCGACTGATTGCAACGGAGTTGTCTGTTAGTGGTCAGGTCGCGCTACAATCAGGCGCTGGATTCCGGAAGGAATCCAGCGCCTGATTTGTTTCTGAACCCGGTAAATTCCGCACCATGAATGATTTCGTTCCGCCAGAAGAAGAAACCCAGGAAGCTCAGTCGAGCTCCCCGCTGCCGCATTCCGTAGAGGCGGAGCAATCGGTACTGGGTGGCCTGATGCTGGATGCCAGCCGCCTGGATGCGGTGTCGGAACAGCTCAGCGATGTTGACTTCTTCGTTGCCAGTCATCGCACTATCTTTGCGGTGATGCAGGATCTGGTTGCCAGCGAGCAGCCGCTGGACATTGTGACCCTGGCCGAAGCCCTGGCCCGCCGCGAACTGCTGGCGGATGTGGGTGGCCCCGCCTACCTCGCCGAACTGGCCGAAAATACCCCGTCTGCAGCCAACATCGTCGCTTACGCCAAGATCGTGCGCGAGCGCTCCATGTTGCGCCAGTTGATCGCCGCTGCCGGCGAAATCAGCCGCACCAGCTTCAATCCTGGTGGCCTTGGTTCCGCCGAGCTGCTGCAGATGGCAGAGCGCCGCGTGGTGGAGATTGCCGAGGGGCGCGCCAAAGAGGGCGGCTTTGTCGGCGTCGACACACTGCTGAAAAAGACCGTTGAACGCATCGATGAGCTGTTCAAATCCGAGGGCGACATTACCGGTCTCGGGACCGGACTTTCCGAGCTGGACGAGCGTACCTCGGGCTGGCAGCCCGGGGAGCTGATCATCCTCGCCGCCCGTCCGTCCATGGGGAAAACCGCGCTGGCGCTGAACTTTATTGAAGCCGCTATGCTATCCCAGGAAAAGCCCACGCTGATCTTCAGTATGGAAATGCCGTCCGACAGCCTGGTGATGCGGATGCTGTCCTCGATCGGTCGTATTGATCAGGGACGGATTCGTAACGGCAAGTTGCAGGAAGAGGACTGGCCGAAGCTTTCCAGTGCGGTGCAGAAGATGAAAGGCAAGGGGTTGTATATCGACGATACCCCCGGTCTTTCCCCGAGTGAGGTGCGCGCGCGGGTGAAGCGGACTGTGCGCGACCATACCAACAAGCTGATGCAGGCGGATCCGAAACTGAGCCGGGAAGAGGCGGAGCGTCGATCGATGCCGGCGATGGTGATGGTGGATTACCTGCAGCTGATGCAGGTAAAAGGCGCAACGGAGGGCCGTACCCAGGAGATTTCGGAGATTTCCCGCTCGATGAAGGCGCTGGCGAAAGAGTATGAATGCCCGGTAATTGCGTTGTCGCAGTTGAACCGGGGGGTGGAGCAGCGCCCGAACAAGCGGCCGATGAACTCGGACCTGCGGGAATCCGGGGCGATCGAGCAGGATGCGGATGTGATCCTGTTTATCTATCGCGATGAGTATTACAACGAGGACAGTCCGGACAAGGGCATGGCGGAGTTGATTATCGGCAAGCAGCGTAACGGTGAGATCGGTACCTGCCGTGCGGCGTTTATCGGCAAGTACACCCGGTTTGATGATCTGGCGCCGGAGTATTACCAGGGCGGGGATTGATCTGGAGAGTAGAAGCCTGTAGTCGAAGTGCAGTTGTCAGATGCGAAGGCAGAGCACCGGGTGCGGGTTTTCAGGAGCGTCGGCGACAGGGACGTCGCCGCCGCAGCGTACAGGGATGTATATACAGCGGTCCTGAAAACCCGCACCCGGTGCTCTGCCGCCACTCAGGGAGCTTAAATACCCTCAGTGGCGTCACCGCTACCGGGCAGCCCTTTGCGAGACACGCCGTGAACCCATCCATGGGGGCTCTTCTAAAACGTCCCTGTTTTAGAAGGTCTCGCAAAGGGCTGCCCGGTATCGCTGCCTTCGCATCTGACCTTCTGGATATTCTGGATACCCTGTGGTTTTTACGAAGCAGTTCTTACGGAAAAATCTCAATCGGCGTACCGGTATCCACCATCGCCCAGATCTCGTCCATCTCCGGATTGGTCACCGCAATACAGCCATTGGTCCAGTTCATCCGCGTCAGGTACTTCTCGATATTTTTCCACTGAGGCTTCTGGCCGTGGATCATGATCAGACCACCGGGGCTTCGGCCCATTTTGCGCGCCCGTGCGCGGTCCTGCGCATTGGGATAGGAGATATGGATCGCGCGGTAGTAGGTGCTGTTCTTCTTCTTCCAGTTCAGGGTATAGCGGCCCTCGGGGGTGCGCTGGTCGCCCTCGTACTGTTTGTGGCCAACCGGGTTTTGCCCGAATACCACCTTATAGCTCTTCACAACACGGCCATTGCGCTTCAGCTGCATCAGGTGCTTGGACTTGTAGACCACCACCTCGTCGACCGGTTTGATTTTGGCCACGGCAAAGGCCGGGGCCAGCAGGGCAAGTATTAGAATGATCGTTCGCATAGCTCTCGTCGATTTTGTTTATATGACCGGGGCGAAGTCAGCGTCTGCACTGTCGCACCACCTTGGGACTTCCACATCTCAGCCAACTGGCGGAGAGCAATGTGGTTGCGCGGTGCGATGCAAAGGCGCAAAAGCGTTATGACAGCGCTGTCCTTTGCTGCCAACCCAAACCGCAGTCGGGGCAATTATTAGGCGATTATCCTAAACCTCGACAACGTTTAGTGGTCCGGGTTGTGTGAATAGTGCGCTATATGGTTAATTTATCACCACGTAGTCTATGTTTAAAGAGGCGTCAATAAAAAGACCCGAAAACAAGACTCCAAAGAGAAGGGGGAAATTCCGTGACCCGTACATTTTTTGTCACCGGTACCAATACCGAAGTGGGTAAAACTTACGTTTCTGCCGCGCTGCTGGCAGCGGCCGGCGAGCAGGGGCTGCAGACCGCGGCGGTAAAGCCGGTGGCCTCCGGTTGTGAGCAGACCGATGCGGGACTGCGCAACAGCGATGCGCTGACCCTGCAACAGGCGATGACCGTGGAGATGCCCTACGAGCAGGTGAATCCCATCGCGCTGGAGCCGGCCATTGCCCCGCATATTGCCGCCATGGAAGCGGGTAGGCGACCGGACCCGTCGCGCCTGGCGGGTATCTGTCGTGGCGTAATGAGTGGTGCGGCCGAGTTTGTACTGATCGAGGGCGCTGGCGGCTGGCGGGTACCGCTGGCACCCCGTGCCTTCCTGTCGGATCTGCCGCGGGCGTTGGAGCTACCGGTGATCCTGGTGGTGGGGATGGAGCTGGGTTGTATCAATCACGCGCTGCTGACCGCCGAAGCGATCCGACACGACGGCCTGCCTCTGGCGGGCTGGGTGGCCAATTTCGTGCGCGGCCCGCAACGCGAGATGCCCCGCAGCGATGAAAACCTGATGACCTTGCGCGCGCTGCTACCGGCCCCCTGCCTGGGCGTGATGCCCTTCGATGAATCCGGCGACTACCGCAACGGCGCCGCCCACCTGGACCTCTCCCCGCTGCTATCTTCTGCTGACTAATGTGCCCCGAGCACGGTTAGCGATTCTTACCAGCGGCCCACCGGTGGGCCGCTGGCACATGCAATTCCCTGACTGACCTGCTGGCCGTACGAGGGCTGGCGTCTTGACTTGGGCGTCCCTTGGCCCTAAATTTCAAACAGATATTTCAAACATGTGTTTGAAACAAACGATTGAACGCTAATTATTCCATCTGAACCGACTGGGAGAGGTGACACCATGGCCGAGTACAAGGCGCCACTGCGCGAGATGAACTTCCTGCTGCACGAGGTATTCGAGGCCGACAAGCTGTGGGCACGCCTGCCGGCACTGGCGGAAACCGCCGATCGCGAAACCGCCGATGCCATTCTCGAAGAGATGGCCAAGCTGGCCGCCAACACCCTCGACCCGATCAACCGCAGCGGCGATGAAGAAGGTTGCCACTGGAGCGACGGGGTCGTGACCACGCCAAAAGGTTTCCCGGAAGCCTACGCCACCTATTGCGAAGGCGGTTGGGGGGCGCTGGTAGGCAACCCGGAATACGGCGGCATGGGCATGCCCAAGACCCTGGGCGCCCAGGTGGAAGAGATGATCTGCGCGGCGAATATTTCTTTCGCCCTGTATCCGGTACTGACCAACGGTGCCTGCCTGGCGATCGACGCCCACGCCACTGAGGAGCTGAAACAGAAATACCTGCCGAAAATGTATGAAGGTAGCTGGGCCGGCGCCATGGACCTGACCGAGCCCCACGCCGGTACCGACCTGGGCATCATCCGCACCAAGGCGGAGCCACAGGAGGATGGCAGCTACAGCATTACCGGTTCCAAGATCTTTATCACCGGCGGTGAGCACGATCTGTCGGAAAACATCATCCATCTGGTCCTGGCCAAGCTGCCGGACGCGCCCAAGGGGCCAAAAGGCATCTCCCTGTTCCTGGTGCCGAAGATCATAGTCAATGAAGACGGCAGCCTGGGTGAGCGCAATGCGGTCAGCTGTGGCTCCATCGAGCACAAGATGGGCATCAAGGCCTCCGCTACCTGTGCGATGAATTTCGACGGCGCCAAGGGCTGGCTGGTGGGTGAGGTGAACAAGGGGCTCGCGGCCATGTTCACCATGATGAACTACGAGCGCCTGGGCGTGGGCATCCAGGGCCTCGGCGCGTCCGAGCGCTCCTATCAGAGTGCCATCGAGTACGCCCGCGACCGCGTTCAGAGCCGCTCGCCCTCCGGCGCCAAGCAGCCCGAAAAAGCCGCCGACCCAATTCTCGTGCATCCGGACGTGCGCCGCATGTTGCTGACCCAGAAAGCCCTGATCGGCGGCGGCCGTGCGCTGTCTACCTACGTGGCCAAGTGGCTGGATATTGCCAAGTTTGGCGAGGGTGAAGAGAAGAAACACGCGGAAGCCATGGTGGCGCTGCTCACGCCGGTTGCCAAAGCCTTCTTCACCGATAAAGGGCTCGAGTGCACCGTACTTGGCCAGCAGGTGTTCGGTGGCCACGGCTATATCCGCGAGTGGGGTCAGGAACAGCTGGTACGCGATGTGCGTATTACCCAGATCTACGAAGGCACCAACGGCATCCAGGCACTGGACCTGATCGGTCGCAAGACCGTGGCCAATGGCGGCGCCTTCTTTGATCTGTTCGCGGCAGACGTGCAGGCTTTTATCGATGCCAATGCCGATAACGAAGCGCTGGCGGAGTTTATCGGCCCGCTGACCACCGAGCTGCAGCGACTGAAAGATGTGACCGCCGCGGTGATCGAGGCCTCCAAAACCGACCCCAATGCACCGGGTGCGGCGTCGGTGGAATACCTGCACTTGTTCGGTTACGTGGCCTATGCCTTTATGTGGGCCAAGGTGGCGAGCGTTGCCGGCCCGCAGGCGGAGACGGAAGATTTCTACCGCAGCCAGGTCAAGACTGCGCGCTTCTTCTTCGCGCGCCTGCTGCCCCAGGCCACCGCACTGGCCAACAGCGTACTCGCGGGCAGTGAGACCCTGATGGATCTGGAAGAAGAGTTGTTCTAAGCCTGAAACCAGCTCTGCCGATCAGCCCCGCACTGCGGGGCTTTTTTCATTGAGGGGATTCTTCTAGACTCGGGGTAACACAATAAAAATCGAGGTCCGCACAGTCATGTCTGACAAAGACCCGTTCATACCAGAGAAAAAGCTCTCCGAGGAGGATCAGGCCAAGGTGGATGCCTACCTGAAAAGCGGCCACAACGACGTCGAACGTAAGCCCTTCCGGCCGTTCCTGTTACTTGCGGTGATTCTGGTGGTACTGACTGCGCTCTCTCTGCTCAGCCTGGTAATCGCCGGTACCAAAGGCGTGGTGTGACAAAGGGCGGAGGAGTGGGCTCATCCGTTACCGAGTTTTTCGATCCGCCGCCACTCCTGCTCGGTCACCGGCTGAATTGACAGCCGTCCCTGCCGCACCAACACCATCTCCTCCAGTGCCGGGTCCTGCTTGATCACCTTGAGGGGCACTGGGTGTGCGAACTGGCTCTGCCACTGGATATCCACGCAAAACCAGCGCGGCTTGTCCCGGGTTGCCTTGGGGTCGAAGTACTTTGACTCGGGGTCGAACTGGGCCGGGTCTGGATAGGCGGCACGCACCACTTTGGCGGCGCCCACCACCGCGGGAATCTTGCAGGCACTGTGGTAGAACAGCACTCCATCCCCCACAGCTACTTTGTCGCGGAGAAAGTTGCGTGCCTGGTAGTTGCGGATACCATCCCAGCGCCCCGTCCGCCGGGGTTCTGCCTTCAGGTCGTCGATGCTGTATTCGTCCGGTTCGGATTTGAAAAGCCAGTGGTTCATGGGTGTTCCTGGTTGTGGAGGCAGGTTTTTCCCCGGGGCCAGCGCCAATCCCTGTGGCATGCGGCAGTCCGTCCGATTGACGCGTTTGGCGGTATTTCGCCGGGGCCGGTGGTGGATTAGTCTATTTTCTCAAATTGGCGTGCGCTTTTCCTGGCAACCTGCCAGTGGGCGCCCACTTACAGTTCGCGGCTACCGCAGCGGCGGTAACGGGATGTTATAGGAACTGAATGGGTATTTCTGTTTTCAACTGGCTGTCCGAAAAGCTGGCGTCACAGCGCTGGCAGTACTGGGCGCTGCAATGCAGCGGCTGGGGCGGCTATACACTGCTGACGTTTGTGGGCAGCTTCTTCTGGGTGGCAAACCACTGGCTGCACACCGGCTATATTGCGGTGGCGACGGCGTCCGGTGTGGCCCTGACCGAGGTGATGCACCGCTGCTTCCAGCGCCTGTGGGACAAGCCGGCGGGGAATCGCCTGTTCGGCTCCCTGGGGGTGGTGATTGTCGCCGCAGTGGTGTGGGCAGGGATCAAGTTCGGCGGTTCCCTGTGGTTGTACGGTAAGGAAAGCGATGAACACCCGGCGGTGATGGCGGTGTACTGGTTCTCCTATTCGTTCCTGATCTACATGACCTGGACGGCGCTCTACTACGGCATCAAGTACTATCAGGCGTCGCTGTTGCAACAGGAAAAGGCGCTGAAGGCGGAATCCATTGCCCATCAGTCGCAGCTCAAAATGCTGCGCTACCAGCTCAACCCCCACTTTCTGTTCAATACCCTGAATGCCATATCGACCCTGATTCTGGAGCAGGATGGCAAGACCGCCAACAGCATGGTCACCCGCCTGTCGCAGTTCCTGCGTCATTCTCTGGATAACGACCCCATGCAGAAGGTCACCCTCGCCAAAGAGGTCGAGGCGCTGAAACTGTACCTGGATATTGAGCGGGTACGTTTTGCCGACCGCCTGCAGGTCAACGTGGATCTGGAGGGGGAGGCGGCCACGGCACTGGTGCCCAGTCTGCTGTTGCAACCTTTGGTGGAGAATGCGATCAAATACGGCATCTCCCAGCGGGAGTGGGGTGGAGAGATTGTGATCAAGGCGCGGGTATTTGCCGGCGAGCTGCTGATTGAAGTCTCGGACAATGGCCCCGGCGTGCCAGAGGCGGATCTGGCGCGATTGGGCAGTGGCAGTGGCGTCGGTGTGCGCAATACCATTGAGCGCCTGCGCGCACTGTACGGTAGCGAGCAGAAAACCCGCTTCAGCAATCGTTCCGGCGGCGGACTGTCGGTACATCTGCGCATTCCGTTTGAAACCGAATAACATCACTGATATCGACCAAGAGGCGCCTACATGACTGCGCAATCACCACTCAGAACCCTGATTGTCGATGACGAACCCCTGGCCCGTCGCGGCCTGCGCCTGCGCCTTGAAGCCCTGGGGGATACCGAAGGCGGTGTGGAGGTGATTGCCGAGTGCAGCAATGGCCGCGAAGCGCGGGATCAGATCCTCGCCCTGCATCCGGATGTGGTATTTCTGGATATTCAGATGCCGGGGATCAGTGGCCTGGAACTGGTTCAGCTGCTGCCCCGCGATGAACTGCCGCAGATCGTATTTGTTACCGCTTACGATCAGTACGCGGTAGAGGCCTTTGAAGTCAACGCAGTGGACTATGTACTCAAGCCCATAGAAGAGGATCGTCTGACGCTGGCGCTAGAGCGCGTGCGCGACAAACTCGGTAGCGAGGACATCGCCGCGCAGCGGGATCAGTTGCTGGAAGCGGTGGCGGACCTGACCCAGGAAACGCCCGCAGCACTGGAGGAGAAGCTCGTCTCCGGCGAACTGGGCGGGAGCCGCTACCCGGACAAGCTCGCGATCAAGGATTCCGGCAAAATCACCCTGGTGCCGGCGCGGGAGATCGACTGGATCGATGCCGCCGGCGACTATATGTGTGTCCATGCCAATGGGGAAACCCATGTGATGCGAATCACCATGAAAGAGCTGGAGCAGCAGCTGGATCCGAAAGTGTTCCAGCGCATCCACCGCTCCACCATCGTCAATCTACAGCAGGTGCGTGAGATCTGCGCGCATATCAACGGGGAATATCACCTGGTACTGAATAACGGTGAACGGCTCAAAATGAGCCGCAGTTATAAAAACAAGGTCCAGCATTTCATTTAAAGTTGGTCTGTTTTTCCTCTCTACCCTATAACTCCCGGTGCCATTGTTTTAGCAGCAGCTTTATCAAGCCGGGAGTGCCCATGTCCGATCAGATGATCAATCTTTCCACCCGCCCCATGCTCCGATTGATGGCGGACAATTGGTGGGTTGCCCTGTTGCGGGGGCTATTTGCGATTCTCTTTGGTGTGCTTACGTTTGTGTGGCCGGGCATAACCCTGCTCAGCCTGATCATCCTGTTCGGCGCCTATACCCTGGTGGATGGTGTGGTCGCGATTTACGGTGCAATTCAGGGGCGCGGACAGGCGAGCAAGTCCTCCCTGTGGTGGCTGCTGTTTGTGGGCATCACCGGTATCGCCGCCGGTATCGTCACCTTCTTTTATCCTCAGGTTACCGGCCTGGTACTGGTGGTCTTCATTGGCGCCTGGGCCCTGGTGCGGGGAATCTTTGAAATCATCGGCGCCATCCGCCTGCGCAAGGAAATCGACCACGAATGGTTGCTGATCTGTGCCGGTGTGCTGTCGGTGATTTTTGGTCTGGTGCTGTTGATGAAGCCTGGGGCGGGTGCGTTGGCGCTGCTGTGGCTGATCGGCGGTTATGCGATTCTGTTCGGGCTGATTCTCGTTTGGTTGGCGTTCCGGCTGCGGAGATTAAAGAAATCGTGAGGTAATAAAAAAAGAAATGAAACTAAAAACGGCAGCCAATGGCTGCCGTTTTTGCTTTTATGGGTCAGCGTTTTATTTCACACTGCTTGTTAGCGAGTGTCCTTTTTCTTTCAGAGCCAGACACAGATTGATGCTCTCTTCTGTCTGCGACATGGCCCGCTCGTAGCCGGGTACCAGTTTTTTCTGCTGGCTAAAGAGCAGCTTTGCCTGCTTCAGCGAATCGGCATCACAGAAGTGGGCGGCAAAGCGCGGGGTGTTGCGTCGCCACTGTTCCGGAATCTTCTCCACCACCTTGCTGAAGTTATCCCGCAGCCAGTCCCAGTTTTTTGCCTGCAATTCCGGTTCGGCGAGGGCATTGCTCACCAGCCCGAATGCTTCCCGTGCCCCCATATTGTCGCTCAGTGCGAGCTGGTGCACCGTGTCCAGTAATGCCGGGTCGGTGACACGGCCGAGGGCATTGGCGCTGGCGCTGTCGAACAGCGGGTCGTCCAGTTCGCTGCGGACCTGAATCAGTTGTTTCACAAAGGGCTTGCCGGAATCCTGTACCGCGACGGTCAGGGCACTCTGGTAGAGGTCGGAGTTGAGTGCCTTCGGATCGCGCGGTTGTTCAAAGCCGACAAACTTTTCGGCCTGCTGTTGTAGCAGTGCGCGCGCGTCTTTGTCCTTGGCGTCCAGGGCGAGGAAACCCAACAGCTCACTGTACAGCAGCTTGTTTTCGTTATCGCTGCTGTTTTCCAGCGCTTTGACCTTTGCCCCGTAGAGATCGGCGAGGAACGTCTGCCAGTTTTCCTGCTGCTTTGGCTCCACATAGTGGTCGGCGTACTTGGTGAGATACCCCAGCGGGGCTTCGACCACCTGACGCTTGTCGGATTTTGCCGACAGGCGGACCACTTCCAGCAATGTCTCCGGTTTCAGCTGTCCGGCTTCAAACGCGGCGAAAGCGCTGTCGATCACGGAGAGCTTTTCGGTGGGTTCGAGTTTCGCAAACTGCCCCAGTAATGCCTGCCACTGCTTTTCATCCATGGAGAAGCGGTAGTAGCCGCTGCCATTGGCATTGGGCAGTACCCAGGAGGGGCATTGGCCACCGGAAACATCGATCGCCTGTTCGGTGTCTGTCAGGAACTCACACTGGGTCACGCTGGAGCTGCTGCGCATGCAGAAAGGAATACTCCATTGCTGACCGCTGTCGGCGATGGGGGAGCCGAGCGGTTTGTAGCGCTGCTGCTTGACGAGCACTTTGGCGGCGTCTTTGGTATTGCAGTCCACGGTCATCTGCAGCAGCGGTACGCCTTTCTGCTCCACAAAGCTCTGGAAGGTATCGGTCAGTTGCGGGCTGTTGGTTTCTTCGCCGATGACTTTGTAGAAATCCGGTGAATCGGCAACGCCGTCGGCAAAGGTTTCGATATAACGGCCCAGTGCCGGGCGGAAAGTATCGGCGCCGAAGAATTCGTCCACCATATGAATGACACCCAGGCTCTTGGCGTAGGTGATCGAGTCGTAGGCATTGCGGATATTATGGTTATCCTCAATGGGCTCACGGATGGCGCGGGTGCTTGCGAGGGAGTCCAGCTTCATGGCACTGATGGCGCGCACGGAGGCGTTCAGGTCGTGGCCGCCGTCCGGTTCCATCAGGGTCAGTACCAGCGGTGTGCCCCAGGTAGCGAAGCCTTCTTTCAGCCACAGGTCATCCCACCACGGTGGTGTGACCAGATTGCCGAACCACATGTGGGCGATCTCGTGGGCGTGCACACCGAGCAGGGCCAGGCGCAGGCCCGGGGCGGGCTCGTCGCCATCCACCAGAATACGTTGTTCGCGATAGGTGATGGCGGCAGAGAGCTCGGTAGCGCCACTCGGCCATTGTGGCGCGGCCACAATATCGAGTTTCTTGAACGGGTAGGGACGCTGCAATTGCTCTTCAAAAATGCGCAGCATCTGTGGGGTCACATCGAGGATGTAAGCGAGGTCTTTGCCGCGACCTTTGCGCGCGAAGCCGCGCAGGGGCAACTCATGCTTGCGGTATTCATTGGCGGGGATCGCCGGGCGTTCTACCACATCGAACGGGCCCACCGCCAGGGACAACAGGTAGGTGGGCATGGGGCGGGTCTGGGCGAAGGTGACTTTGTCCATGCCGTCGCCGGCGTCCTCGCGGCTGATTTCCGGGGCGTTGCCGATGGCGACGTCGCCCTTGGGAATGGTGAGGCTGATGTCATAGGTGGCTTTGAGGCCGGGCTCGTCAAAGCCGGGCAGGAAGCGACGGGCCTGGATGGACTCGGATTTGGCCAGCGCGTAGGCATTGCCCCGCTCTTCCACTTTGAACAGGCCGGCGAGGTTTTTATCGAACGGCGCGCTGTAGTTGATCTGCAGGGTGATTTCGCCGGCGGGTACTTCATCGGAGAAGTCGACCCGCACTACGCCGCTGTCGAGCATCTGGCGGTAGTGGGCGGGAATGACGGTGTCTTCGGTTTTCTGTTTGCTGTCGTCGCCGGGGACCAGTGCGTTAATTTCGGCGACGTCGATATTGTTACCGTGCATCCAGATATGGCCGTTGGGCTTGTCGAGCTCGATGTCGATTTCCACCTGGCCGTGGAAGCGGTCTTCGCGCGGGTCGAGGATGAGGTCGAGGCGGTAGGCTTTGGGGCGTACGCCTTCAGGCAGCTTGCCGGCGGGGGGCTGCTCTTCCTGGTTGCTTGTGGCCGATTCCTGCTGTTTGCTGTCTTCGGCGGTGGGTTGGTCGGTTTCCGGTGTGGGCTTTTTGCCGCCGTCGCAGCCGCCCAAGAGTAGTAATCCGGCGAGGAGGGGGATCAGGGCTGTGTGTCGCATAGTGGTTGGTTTGGAATTTCTGGTTAGAGGTTTGCCCTATTGTAGCGGTAACTGGGTGGTCAGCTGCAGGGGCGATAGGACAGGGAGGTGGGGTTGTGCGCTGGGTTGAGTTGGGTGCCATGGGGGCGTCGAATCGCTTGGTGGCGGCAGAGCAGCGGGTACGGGTTTTCAGGACCACTGTGAACCCATCCCTGGGCGTTGCGGCGCAAACATCCTGTTTGCGACGCTCCTGAAAACCCGTACCCGCTGCTCTGCCTTCGCTTCTTACTTCTCCGCGTAGTTAGAGGTGCGGAATAGTGAGCACCGACTGCTTATCCCGGCGATAGGGCACTTCGATCTCGTAACGGGTGTCCGCGGGCTTCTGGTAGATCGCGCCTTCGGTATCGATCGCCAGGGTCACCACATGGCCCGGCGGTACGTCATAGGAGGTGGTGAACAGTTCCAGCGAGACTTTCTGTGCCCGGCCCACGTCGGCGTTGTGCAGGGTGACGGGGGCGTGTGTGATGAGGCGGCCCCAGCCGAAGGGGTCGGTGTCGTAGAGGTGTACCTGCAACTGTACTTCCGGTTTGCTGGGTTTTATCCACAGGTCGAGGGTGGGGGTGCCGCGGATTTTGAAGGTGTCCCAGTGTACCGGGGAGTTGTATTCGATGGCGTGGTAGCCGTTGATGCCGTTCATATTGGTGAATACGGGGATGCCGAAGCCTTCCAGGGCGTCGGAGATCAGGGGGATGCCGGTGCCGGCTGCGGTGTCGGCGCCGCCGTGGAAGTCGTTGCTCCAGCCCCAGCCCTTGTAGGGGCCGGTTTTCATGCGGCCGTTGTTGAAGTAGCTGAGACGCGGGTGCAGGTAGTAATGGGTGGAGCGGTCGGTTACCGGGAAGTCGTCGAACTGTTCCAGTTTGTTGCTGATACGTACGGTCATGTCGACTTTGGGTTCGCTGTCGATGCCGTTGGTTTCTCCTTTCACAAACCGATCAAACCAGCGGAAGCTGGTGGCCCAGATGTGTCCTTCATTGCCGCCCAGGGTCTCGCCGATGGCGTGGGTGCCGGGGTTGAGCATGAGTTTCTTGGGGCCGTCCAGCAGAGAGTAGAGATGGGTCATGCTGTTGGGCTTGAACAGGTAATCGGCAAAGTTGTTCGACATCAGTACCGCGGTGCCGTTGCTGTTGAGCTGCTCCACATAACTGAGTGCGGAGCGGGGCGCGGCGAAGTCGTACACGCTGTCGATATCGGTGCCGTTGCGCAGGTTACTCCAGATGGTGTCCACGGATGGATCGAGGTTGAACGCCGTGAAGGTGAGCAGGCTGCCCCAGACCAGGTTGACGGTTTCATTGGGGTAGAGACCCTCGACAATGTCTGACCAGCCGGAAAGCGCCGCCACTGCATCCACGCGCGGATCGGCTGCCGCCACCACCAGGGAGGTGCCTGCGCCGTAGGAGATACCGGCGAGACCGAGATTGCCCACCGGATAGTTGGATTCCAGCCAGTCGATCAGCACCCGCGCGTCTGCCACCGTGGCGGGGCCGGTGACATCCACGGTGCCTCCGGAGGCGCCGAAGCCTCGGGTGGAATGGCTCATCACCAGATAGCCGCGGTTCGCCAGTTCTTTTGCCTGCAGCAGGTACTGGTGCTTGTCGAGTGCCCAGCTGTTGGTAAACAGCACCGTGGGGTAGCCGCTTGCAGGGGCAGGGGACTCGGGCACGAACAGGTTGGCGTCCAGCTCGGTGCCATCGAAGCTGGTGATATCCAGGTCGGGAATGAAAGTAGGGGCGGCGTGCGCCGGCGTGGCCAGATTCAACGACAGGGCACCGGCCAGCAGCGCCATTACAGCGAGTTTTTTCATGGTTTTCTCTCTGGGCTTTATTGTTTTTTGATTGTTGCTTTTACTTTTTCATCGCATCCGCCAGTAGCGCCGACGGATCTCGTAAGTTTAGAAAAACCGGCGCACACAAAATCCCCGAAAGGCTATGACTGTGAGGGTGTTCTCGGTCACTGTCGCAAATGACCACGCAGAACCTATTGGTCACCAAACCACGGTTGTGACTGGTTGGTCTTTATTCCCCCGTTGAATTATGGGTTCCGCTTTAAGATTGTTCTTTTTTTAACCAATAAAAACGGTTATTGTGGCTTTTCGCGTAACGTTGACCAAAAAATAGTCAGTTACACCGATAGCGAAAACCCGGGTGGCCAGAATATGTTTTCAAGATTGCTTGCTTCCATAGTCGTTTTTTCCAGCGCACTTCTGTTTGCGGGCGCTGCTGCAGCGGCAGACAATCTCGCCAAGGAAACCTGGTACAAAATTGACAGCGCTAACTTTGAGATCATCACCGACGCGGAGCCGAATTCCGTACGCCAGTTGGCGAAAGATCTCGAGCGCTACCGTTCCGTCGCCCTCCACCTGCTGGGCGCGGAAGATGATGGCGCCAAGCTCACCATCTACGCCGCCAAAGACCGCAAAAGTTATGCGGGACTGGTGGGGGAAGATCTCTCCGAGATGACCAATGGCCTGTTCGACACCACCGCCGACGGCAGTTACGCCCTGGTGAACCTGGATGGCCGTACCGGCGAGCGCCAGTTGGAAGCGCGGGAGTTTCTGTTCCACGAATACACCCACTTCCTGAGCTACAACGGCACCACCACGCACTACCCCTACTGGTACAGCGAGGGTTTTGCCGAGTTCATGTCCACCATGACCTTTGGCGCCAACAACTCCTATGAGATTGGCGCCATCCCTGGTGAGCGCGCGATGACACTGCTTTACACCAGCCCGATGCCGCTGCAGGAGCTGCTGCGTGCCACTGTGTACAACACGCCGGATGAAGAGAAGGGCCGGGTGTATGCGAGTGGCTGGATGCTGGCGCACTGGATCATCATGAAAAGTGGTAAGGCGGATGCATTCAAGCAGTTCGTGAAGGATTACAACAACGGCGCCGATCCGATAAAGGCGCTGGTGAAAAACCTGGGGATGTCGATCAAAGAGATCGAAGACAACTATTACGCGCAGTTTGAGCAGGGTGTGTTTGATCTGGCGCGAGGCAAGGTACCGAAAACCTTCCGCCCTGTGCACCCGAAAGTCGCGCAGTTGAGCGGTGCGGATGCCGTGGTGGAGCTGGCCCGCTTCGTGGTCAAATCTGGTTACAACCTCGAGAGCCTCGAACCGATGGTGGCTTACGCTCGCGAGAACGGGATCTATACCCCGAAGCTGACCGCGGTACAGGCGGAAGCGGAAACCCGTGTGGGTAACTTTGACCGCGCCGAACAACTGATGGCGCAGATAGCGCCCTCTGAGCGCAAAAACCTGTGGTACCAGAAGGCTCGGGCCTGGTTGTGGCTGAACCGTGAAATCAACAACTTCAATGGCAACCGCAATTCCACCAAGCTGAAGAAAGCGCGAGACAACTTCGTGCAGTTGGTGAATGAACAATCCGATGCGGCAATGAACTGGTACGGCCTTGCAATCACGCTGCAAATGCTGGGTTATCCACAGAAGCGCTATATGGAAATGCTGGAGCAGGCCTACCTGCGCGCACCGCGAGAGCTGCATATTGCCCAGTGGATGGCGCAGGAGTTGTACAACCAGAAAGACGCGGAATACTTCGCCCGCGTGGCCCAGCCGCTGATGCTGGAGCTCACCGATGAGCGGGAGTACAACGAGATGAAAATGATGCTGGCAGAACTGAAGCCCGAAACCGCGAGCAAACCGCTGACCAAAAACAGCGATAAAGCCGGTGAGCAGCAGAACGAGCGGGCCAAAGCCACCCAGCACGCCAAGAACCGGGAAAAACGCCCCGGTGGTGCAACGGGAAAAAGCGTCAGTATGTAGCGCTTGAGTGTAACTCGTGAAAATTTATGAGTGAAAAACTAAAAAATTGGTCTTGTCGGGGAGCATTGCTCCCCTTTTTTTATTTCCGGCTTCAGTCCCGGCGCTTTCTATAAATTGCTTTCAAGTCAGGACTCGTACAGCTCCAGTGGCAACCCGTCTGGATCACTGAAAAAAGTAAATCGGCGGCCGGTATATTCGTCCACCCGCACCGGCTCCACTTCTACCCCTTTTGCTTCCAGGTCCGCCTTGCATTCCTCCACCGAGTCCACCGCAAATGCCAGGTGGCGCAAACCCCGCGCCTCGGGATAACTGGGGCGTGGGGGTGCATCCGGAAAAGAGAACAGTTCAACCTGGCCGCCGTCAGGCAGATCCAGATCGAGCTTCCAAGAATCGCGGGCTGTACGGTAATTCTCAGCCAATACGGTCAGGCCCAAGATCTCAGTGTAGAAATGTTTTGCGCGCTGGTAGTCGGAGCAGATGATGGCGGCGTGGTGGATAGACTTCAGCATGGGTATCTCCCCTATGTGTCAGGGTCGTTGTCGCAACGCCAGTCAAACTCCATCTGTTTTGCGGTCAACTCGGCCAGTGTCATTCCTCCCAATCGCGATACCAGGTGCAGGCTCATATCGATGCCCGCTGAGATACCACCGGACGTGATCACGTCGTCCTCATCCACCCAGCGCCGGTTGTCGAGCACCTGAATATCTGGGTAGCAAGTCCTCAGATCGGGAATATCTTCCCAATGGGTGGTGGCGGAGCGCCCGGTGAGAAGACCGGCTTCGGCCAACAGAAATGCGCCGGTGCAGACTGATGCGGTAAGTTGCGTGCGCTCGGATATCCGCGCTATCCAGCGGATGACGTCGGTTTTTTGCAGCTCTGCGGTATGCACACCACCGGCAACCACCAGTACATCCAGTGGCGGATGGTTATCGATGCTGTGGCTGGGGTTGATGCTGAAGCCCCCTCTCGCGCGAACCGGGCCGGGGTTCTGTGCGATCAGGATGACGTTGAACAAGCCGCTGGGTTCCGAGAGCCTGCTGGCTGTGGAAAATACTTCGAACGGGCCGGAAAAATCCAGAACCTTGGCATCGTCATAAATATAGATGCCGATATTCAAGGATTGTTGTGTATTTGAAACGGTCGATGTCATAGGTAGGAAGTGATTAGGTTCTGTAAATAGTACAAGCCGTCGGTGGTCAATGCCCAGACGAGCAGGGCGATATTGCCCATCACGGTGAGCCAGAATACCAGCCTGAAGGGCTGTTTGCGGGTTTTGTGTCTGAATTGATGTCGCGCAATCAGGGCACCGGGCCAGCCGCCGGCGAGGGAGAGCACATGCAGTGTGTTCTCGCGGATCCGTCTGGATCCCTGGCGTGCAGCGGATTTATCCAGGTAATAGGCGATAAAAGTCACCAGGCTGATGCCGACAAAGTAGGGGAATGTGGCCGTTGGCAGCCAATGAAACAGCGTTCCTGTGCCCAACAGCAGGAAGAAAACCAAGGGTAAGAAGAATACTGAAAACATTATGTCAGTTGCTAAACCGGTCTGGCATCATTGCCGGCCCCTGAACACGGGTGTCGGTTTCAGGGTTGCGAGTGTTCATGCGTGGTTGCCTTTGTTCTCCGGGGTTTTCCGCCAGCAGGCGACAAATGCTAGCGGTGGATTATATTGCTCTCGCTCCAGATCTGCACAGTAGTTTCCCACGTTAGCCGCAGTCTCCTCTATATATTGCAACTCCAGCCCACTGCTGATCGCAGCGGTTAATATATCGCTGAATGTATGCTGAAAGTAATAGTTTTCTTTCGCCTTGTACTTTTCGCCTTCAAAGTAATCCAATCCTTCGGTGTCTCTTTGTGGGGAACGGTCAAAGTAGCTCATCCCAAGTGTTGAAGGTGGACCTTCGATATACATGTTCAAGACGGGATGGATTTCTTCCATCAAGAAGTAACCACCGGGCTTGATCAGGCTTGCGCAGATTTTGAAGTATACTTGCAAGTCCGGCATCCAGCCGATAACGCCAACAGTGCTCGCGAGGAAGTCAAATTCTGGAAAGGGTTCTGAGGGGATGTCGTAGAGGTTGACACATGCGAACTCGATGTCGGGCTGACGGCTTGCCTGGGCAAGCTGCTTTGCCTGGGTGATAAATTTTTGTGAACCATCTAAGCCCAGACAGTAGCCGGCACCCTTGTTTTTGAGGGAAATCAGATCTTTCCCATTGTTGCAGCAGACCTGAACCACCGATTTCTCCGAGAGGTCAAATCGGTCGACCATCAGATTGAAATCTTCTTCCAAGGCGTTAAACCCGGGCACGGATACACGTTGCTCGAGATCCGTATTTTTGGCCGCGTGAATGTCCGCAGCCTCATCCCAGGACTCCAGCGTTTTCTCGGTGTAGAACTTTGTATGGTTATTCATTGTATTAAGTCTAAGCTGACTGTTTGTACACGGTGCCTGTTCACGTGCCCTATCCGCGGGTCCGCAATCTGCTAGCGGGCTTCCTCCTGTCGCAGGGTAAGCACCTCAAATCCATCAGCTGTCACGAGTATTGTGTGCTCCCACTGCGCGGACAATTTTTTGTCGCGGGTGATTACCGTCCAGCCGTCCTTCTTGGTTTTGGTCTTGTGGGTGCCCTGATTGATCATCGGCTCGATGGTGAAGGTCATGCCTTCCTTGAGTATCTCGCCGGTGCCGGGGCGGCCGAAGTGTAGTACTTGTGGAGCCTCGTGCATTTCGCGGCCGATACCGTGGCCGCAGTATTCGCGCACCACACTGTAACCGTGACTGTCGGCGTGTTTCTGGATGGCGTGGCCGATATCGCCGAGGGTGGTGCCCGGGCGTACGATTTCGATGCCTTTCCACATGGCGTCATAGGTCGCCTGCACCAGTTTGCGGGCTGCCGGTTGTACCTCGCCGATCATGTACATCTTACTGGAGTCGGCAATAAAGCCGTTCTTTTCCAGGGTAATATCCAGGTTGACGATGTCGCCGCTTTTCAGTTTGCGCGATGCACTGGGCATGCCGTGGCAGACTACCTCATTGATGGAGGTGTTGAGGGAGTAGGGGTAGTCGTACTGGCCCTTGCTGGCCGGGCGCGCTTTCAGGTCGCGGGTGATGAAAGTTTCCACCTGGCGGTCAATCTCCATGGTGGTCACGCCGGGGGTGACGAAGTCATCCAGCATGGCAAACACTCTGGCCAGCAGTCGCCCGGACTCCCGCATCAGTTCCTGTTCGGCTGGCGTCTTGATAATGGGGCGGTTCATTGCGACGGCTCTCCGATCAGTGTGTCCAGTGTCGGTGTTGCTTCCCGCAGCATTTTTTTACACAGCTGGTTGTAGGTCATGTCGGGGTTGAGCTCGGCCAGCATGCCGACACGTATCCAGAACTCGGCCTGGGCATTGATGGAGCGCGACATGGCCGCACTCGCCTGACGAATCTCGTCGTGTACTGCGTCGGAAACTTTGACGATTCCCATGAAGTGTTCACCATCTGTCACGGAGTATATGAAGTGTATACGTTGCGTATATTGTGCGCTAGTTGGTCGGGAAGGTAAAGGGCGAGGTAAAGAGGGAGATCCCGTGTCGGCGCGTGAACCGGAAATCTGAGGTAATGGCCAAGCCCCGGTTAACCCCGTTGAATGCTCTGTGTCAGAAAACAAAAACGATAGCGGTGAAGAGGCGATAGAGAACACCATGCGGGATTTCCGGTTTTCCACCACCAGAACCATCATTTGCGAGGCCGGCGCCGCGGCCAGGCTGGCCGACCTCTGTCGCGCAGAGGGCGCCAGCAAGGTGTTGCTGGTTACCGACAGCGGTATTGTGAATGCGGGGCTGTTGGATCGCATTTTGCCGGGGTTCGATCACGCCGGTCTGCGCCTGGGGATTTTCGACCGGGTAGAGGCCGATCCCAAAGATGCCACCATTGAGGCGGCGGCCCATGCCGCGCGTGCACTGGGTGCTGAGCTGGTGGTGGGGTTTGGCGGTGGCAGCTCCATGGACGTGGCCAAACTGGTGGCAGTACTGGCACACCCCGAGTGTCGCGAATCTCTGGAGGAACTCTACGGTGTGGATAATACCCGTGGCCCCAGGTTGCCACTGGTGCAGGTGCCCACCACCGCGGGTACCGGTTCCGAAGTGACGCCGATCGCCATCGTCACCACGGGCGAAACCACCAAGGCCGGGATTGTGTCGCCAGTTTTACAGCCGGACATTGCGGTGCTGGACGCCGAGCTCACCCTCGGGCTCCCCGCCCATGTAACGGCAGCCACCGGCATCGATGCCATGGTGCACGCGATAGAGGCCTACACCAGCTGCGATAAAAAAAATCCGGTCTCGGACATGTTGGCCAGAGAGGCGTTACAGCTACTGGCGAGTAACATCGCCGCCGCGACCCACGATGGCAGTAACCTGATGGCACGGGGCAACATGCTGCTGGGGGCACTCTATGCCGGCCAGGCGTTTGCCAATGCACCGGTGGCGGCGGTGCATGCGCTGGCCTATCCGCTCGGTGGTCATTTCCATATTCCCCATGGCCTGAGTAATTCTCTGGTATTGCCGCAGGTGTTGCGCTTCAATGCCGCAAACGCCGGCGCCGCGTACGCCGAACTGGCGCCCCACATCATGGGCGACGCCTGTATTGCCGGTAGTGATAGTGAAGTGACGGAACAGTTGATCTGCTGGCTGGAAAATCTGATTGTGGAGCTGGGGCTTCCCAATCGCCTGCGCGACTGCAATGTCGATGAGGCATCTCTGCCGCTACTGGCGAGTGAGGCGATGAAGCAGCAGCGCCTGCTGGTCAACAATCCCCGTACCGTGACCGAGCGGGATGCGCTGGCGATCTATCGCGCAGCCTATTGAAATTCTTACAGCGCATCGGCCCACACAGAAGCAGACTCGGAGAGAGAAAGAGCGTATGTCAGAGCAGCAGAGATCCGCAGACGTGTTTGAGCGCGATCACTACCGGGCCTTCTATCCCATCAGCACCCGTTGGCACGACAATGATATCTACGGGCATGTGAACAACGTGACCTACTACAGCTACTTTGACAGCGCGGTAAACCGCTATCTGATCGAAGAGGGTGGGCTGGATATCCACAACAGTGAGGAGGTGGCCTTTGTGGTCAATTCCAGCTGCGACTACCGCGCCCCGCTGGCCTATCCACAGCAGTTGGAGGCGGGTATCCGGGTAGAGAAGCTGGGTAACAGCTCCGTGGTTTACCGGGTGGGGATCTTCCGCGCCGGTGAGCTTCAGGCTGCCGCGAACGGCACCTTCACCCACGTATTTGTTGCACGCGGGGCAAACCGTTCCGTGCCCATTCCCGCGAAAATCCGCGCGGCGCTGGAGAAAATTGCGTAAGCTTGCGGGTCGATGTACCTAATCCAGTAATTCCCGAGCTTCAGATTTGCGCCCCTATAATCCGCCCGCCGCCCCCTATCTTGATGTCGTCTACAGCGACGCCGAGCTGCTGGTACTCGACAAGCCCAGCGGCCTGCTTACCGTTCCCGGCCGCGACCCCGCCCACAAAGACAGCCTCGCCAGCCGTGCGCAGGCTGAATACCCGGATGCACTGATCGTGCATCGCCTCGATATGGATACCTCCGGCCTGGTGGTGATGGGCCGGGGCAAAGAGGTTCACCGCGCACTGAGCACAATGTTCCAGAACCGTCAGGTGGATAAGTCCTATATTGCGCGGGTGTGGGGGGAACCGGTGGAAGACGAGGGCACAGTGGACCTGCCACTGATCTGCGACTGGCCCAATCGCCCCAGGCAGAAGGTCTGTTTCGAGTCCGGGAAGCCGTCCCAGACCCGCTGGCATAAGCTCGACAGTGACGGCGCCACCAGCCTGCTGGAGCTGATCCCCATCACCGGTCGCTCGCACCAGCTGCGGGTACATATGCAGGCGCTCGGCCACCCGATTCTCGGCGATCCCTTCTATGCCCACCCGGAGGCACTGGCGGCGGCACCGCGGTTGCTACTGCATGCGCAGGTGCTGGGTTTTGAGCATCCAGTATTGGGTAGGGAAATGCATTTCCTGTGCAATCCGGGCGAAGCCTTTCAGGCTGACGGGTGAGCGCGGTGTCTCGTTATCTGTTGTACATGAGGAGCTGTCACCAATGGGGGTGTCCTCTCGGCCAAGCGCAAGCTGACTTATCCTGCCTCATCCGCAGACGTTGCCAACATATCCTCAATCAATTCGTCGATCTGCGCCCGGGTAACATTGGGCATACAGATCACGTGACTCTCGCCGTTGGCGGTAGCCAGCTGCCATTTCTGTTTCACCGATTCCGCCACCTGCGGGAACACCACGGTGATGGCGCCGGGGTTGCGCCAGGCGTTGATGCCGGCGTGGCGCATCTGGGTTTCCGCATAGCTGGCAGTGTCCAGGGAATGCTGTACCCGCGCGGCCAGTCCTTCCACACCCAGGGATTTGATGGTGTGCCACAGCACCAGCGGGGTAAAGCCGTTGCGTGAACCGGTGATGGTGGTATCCAGGTTACCGATATAGGAAATGGAACGCGCAATGCGGTCTACGTTACATTTGCGTGCCAGCACAATGCCGCAGGGAATCGGCGAGCCGAAAAATTTGTGGCCGCTGATGGAGATGCTGTCGGCGCCGTCGGCAAAGTCGAATGCGGGGCGCGGATCCATAAACGGTGCCATGCCCCCGCACAGCGCGGCATCGCTGTGAATATAGCGCTGGCTGAATGCCATCTCGTCGAGGATATTATTGATCTTGTTCAGATCGTCCCGCGCTTCGGTCATGGTGGTGCCGATATTGGCAAAGATAATCGGCGGAATATCGCGGCGTGCGCGCAGGGTCTCGCGCAGGTCGTCGTAATCGATTTCGCCGTTTTTCTGCGAGCGGATCATGATGTGACGCATGCCGAGAAAATGCAGGTTCTTGGCCACGCTGTAGTGGGTGTCCTGGGAGTAGTACACAATGCCCTTGGGCAAAAGCTCCCGCGCCAGATACAGTCCATATAGATTGCCCTCGGTGCCGCCGTTGGTGACGTAACCCCACCAGTCGTTTTCCGGTGCCCGCAACATTTCCGCAAAAAAGGTGATGACGTCGCGCTCAAAGCCGCGGCTGTCCACGCGCCAGGTCGAATCGCTGAAGGGGTCGCCGAGGTTGTTGAGGGGGTAGCGCAAAAAATCCACCAGGTCGTCGAATTCAAAATCCTTGGAGACCGGGTAGCCGAGGTAGGACTCGGTGTTCTTGCGGGTGTTTTCCAAAAACGCCTGCAGGCGTGCGCGATCGGAAGTGGAGAGCGTCATCTCGAAAAGCCTTGTAAATTTTTATAAGAATAGTTTCAAAGGTTGGCAATAAAAAAGGGCGATCAATGATCGCCCTTTGCGGTATGAAGAGGACTGTTATTTTTTACCCTTCATTGCTGCAGCGAGGATATCACCCATGCTGCCGCGGCCACCGTTTCCGCCCTGTTGCTGGCGGTTGCGATTGTTGTGACGCTGGGCCTGTTTACTTTCGCGGTGATCACCTTTCTTGACACCGCCACTGCCCTGCTCGCCGGGCTCGTCGCTCATGCGCATGGACAGGCCGATACGCTTGCGCGCCACGTCCACTTCCATCACTTTCACCTTGACGATGTCATTCGCCTTCACCACTTCGTGGGGATCCTTGACGAATTTCTCGGACAGCGCGGAGATGTGTACCAGGCCATCCTGGTGTACACCGATATCTACAAACGCGCCGAAGTTGGTGACATTGGTGACGGTGCCTTCGAGTACCATGCCCGGGCGCAGATCCTTGATCTCTTCCACCCCCTCTTCGAACTGGGCGGTGCGGAATTCCGGGCGCGGGTCGCGGCCGGGCTTTTCCAGCTCGGCGATGATGTCTTTTACCGTGGGCAGACCGAATTTCTCATCGGTGTAGTCCGCCGGGTTCAGCTGGCGCAGGAAGCCGGAATCGCCAATCAGGCTGTTGATCTCGCGGCCGTGCTTTTCAGCGATACGCTTGACCACGATATAGGATTCCGGGTGCACGCCGGAACGGTCCAGCGGGTCTTCACCGTTGTTGATACGCAGGAAGCCGGCGGCCTGCTCAAACGCCTTGGGCCCGAGGCGTGGGACTTCTTTCAGCTGTTTGCGGCTTTTGAACGCGCCGTTCTCATTGCGGTAGGTGACGATATTGTTGGCGATGGAGGCGCTGAGGCCGGACACGCGGGACAGCAGCGGCGCGGAGGCGGAGTTCAGCTCGGCGCCGACGCCGTTTACACAGTCTTCCACCACGGCGTCCAGGGAGCGCGCCAGTTGGGTTTGGGAGACGTCGTGCTGATACTGGCCGACACCGATAGACTTTGGTTCGATCTTCACCAGCTCCGCCAGAGGGTCCTGCAGGCGACGGGCGATGGAGATGGCGCCGCGGATGGTCACATCCAGGTCCGGGAACTCTTTCGCCGCGAATTCGGACGCGGAGTAAATGGAGGCGCCGGCCTCGTTCACCATCACCTTCTGCGCGCTGAGCTTGAACTGCTTGATAGTCTCGCCGACGAACTTGTCGGTCTCGCGGCTGGCGGTACCGTTGCCAATGGCGATCAGGCCCACATCGTACTTCTTGCACAGCGCCGCGATCACCGCAGCGGATTCCGCCAGCTTGTTCTGCGGCGGGTTGGGGTAGATGGCGGTGTGGTCCAGTACCTTGCCGGTGGCGTCCACCACCGCTACCTTCACCCCGGTGCGCAGGCCCGGGTCGAGGCCGATGGTGGCCTTCTGGCCCGCCGGGGCCGCCAGCAGCAGGTCTTTCAGGTTGCGGGAGAAGACCTTGATGGCTTCCTCTTCTGCCATTTCCCGCAGCTGGCCGAGGAGGTCGGTTTCCAGGCTGGTGAGCAATTTGATACGCCAGGTCCAGCGCACCACTTCACCCAGCCACTTGTCCGCCGGGCGGCCGTGGTCTTCGATTTCCACGTGGCGGGCGATCATCACCTCGCAGGGATGGGCCTGGCTGGGGGTGCGCTCTTCGTCGCCCTCGAGACCGAGATTGATGGCGAGAATGCCTTCGTTGCGACCGCGGAAGATGGCCAGGGCGCGGTGGCTGGGGACCTTGGCAAAGGGTTCAGCGTACTCGAAGTAGTCGCGGAACTTGGCGCCTTCCTGTTCCTTGCCGTCCAGCAGCTTGGATTTCACCTGGCCCTCGCGGCTGAGGAAATCCCGCAGCTTGCCCAGCAGCTCGGCGTCTTCGGCAAAGCGCTCCATCAGGATGAACTTGGCACCGTCGAGGGCGGCCTTGATGTCTTTGACATGCAGGGCGGCGTCTTCGTTGTCGGTGTTGAGGTACTGCTGTGCCTCCTCTTCCGGATTCAGGGTAGGGTCGGCGTAAAGGGCGTCGGCCAGCGGCTCGAGACCGGCTTCGATGGCGATCTGGCCTTTTGTGCGGCGTTTGGGTTTGTAGGGGAGGTAGAGGTCTTCGAGGCGGTTCTTGGTATCGGCGGCGTTGATCTGCTGGGTGAGTTCCGGGGTCAGCTTGCCCTGCTCGTCGATGCTCTTGAGGATCGCGGTGCGGCGTTCTTCCATTTCGCGCAGGTAGCGCAGGCGATCTTCCAGGGTCCGCAGCTGGGTGTCATCCAGCTCGCCGGTCACCTCCTTACGGTAACGGGAGATGAAGGGCACGGTGGCGCCTTCGTCCAGCAGTCCCACTGCGGCGGCCACCTGTTGCGGGCGCACGTTGAGTTCTTCAGCGATACGGGCGTTGATATCCAACATCTTGTTTATTTACATCCTCGATGGTTCATTAACCGACGCGGGCCCGCGTCCCGGTCACAAATTTGGGCGCGCCCTTTGCCGGCGGCGGCGATAGCGAATGAACAGACCGTGTCCAATGACCGATGTTCAACCCGCAGCCCGGTAAGCGTTACCGGACTGCAAAAAATGGGCGGCCATTATGGGCCAAGCGGCGGCGGTCACCAAGACTGATCGTCTTCCCGAAAATTGCTCACAGCATCCGTTTGCGGTCAAGTGCATTTTGTTGCGGCAGCTCGCATCCCGGACAGGTTTATTTGTCGCCCAACTCCAGTAGAATGCCCAACTAGTTAAATTTTGATCAATGGAATCATTTGTGAAACCAGCACATAAAAATAAAGTATTAGGAATTGTTGTTGCCGCTGGCGTAGCTGCGGTAGCTGCTGTCTTCATGATGGCCCCGAAGCCAGAGGAAAAAGTTGCCGAAGCCGTGGTGCCACCCATGGCGGATGTGCTCTACGCGGAGCCCAGCCGCCAGACCCTGCTGGTACCCAGCCAGGGCTCTGTACACGCACGCCACGAGATTGAAGTGGTGGCCCGGGTGGGCGGTGTGATCCAGGGCGTGGGCGATGCCTTCGTGCCCGGCGGTTTTTTCCAGCAGGGGGATTCCCTGTTACAGATCGAACCAGCGGACTACCGCCACGCGCTGACCCGTGCGGAATCCCAGGTGGCCACCGCAGCCGCCACTCTGGCCCAGGAGCAGGGGATGGCCAAGCAGGCCAAGCGTGAATGGCGCGACCTGGGAACGGCCACGGCCAATGACCTGTTTCTGCGCAAGCCACAACTGGCTGCGGCCGAAGCAGGGCTGGCTGCAGCGAAGGCCGATCGCGACCAAGCCAAACTGGACCTGGATCGCACCGCGGTGAAGGCGCCGTTCGCCGGCCGGGTGGTGGAGACTCTGGTGGATATCGGCCAGTACGTTACCCCGGGCACCCAGCTGGCCCGTATCCACAGCACCGACATTGCCGAGATTCGCCTGCCACTGACCGATCATCAACTCTCCCTGCTGGAGCTGCCACTGGGCAGAGCCGTGGAAGATGGTCCAGCAGTGCGTGTCGCCGCCAATCTGGCGGGCAAGGAGCGCGAATGGCGTGGCCGGATCGTGCGCACCGAAGCGGCTATCGACCCCAACAGCCGTTTCGTTTACGCCGTGGCGCAGATTCAGAACCCGTACGCCGGCGAGGCTCCGCTGATCAACGGTCTGTTTGTGGAGGCCCATATCGCCGGCAGGACCTACGACGACATCGCCATCCTGCCGCGCCAGGCACTGCACGAAGGCGATCACATCCTGGTGTTGAATGATGAGAACCAGCTCGGTTTCCGCGACGTGGAGCTGCTGCAGGCGGTAGGTGATCAGGTATGGCTGCGCGGGGATATTGCCACCGGCGAGAAAATTGTGGTGTCCAGCCTCGGCTATAGCCGCGAGGGCATGGTGCTCACACCCAATCCTCTGAATGAAAAGCCCAGTGGCCTGATTCTGGGTGAGGAGGAAGAGAATAAGGAAGCCGAGGAAGAATCTCCGGAGGAATCCTCCGGCAGCACCACCGCCGCGGCACAGGGGGCCTTCTGATCATGCAGGGCATTATTGGATGGTTCGTCCGCAACGGTAAGGCCGCCAACCTGCTGATGATCATGATCGTCATTGGTGGCCTGTTTGGTATTTCTCATGTGGGCCGGGAAGTGTTTCCGGCCATCAACCCCGGCGTGGTCAAGGTTGATATCAGCTACCCCGGCGCCGGTCCTGCGGAAGTGGAGCAGCAGGTCACCCTGCGTGTGGAGCAGGCCATTGCCGAGGTGAAAGGCATCAAGGAGATCAACTCCTGGTCCGCCCGCAGCCACAGCACCGTACGGGTGGAGGCCAGTGAGGGGTACGACGAGCTGCGCCTGCTGAACGATATCAAGGTACAGGTGGACTCCATCAATACCTTCCCCTCTGACATCGAGCGCCCGGTGATCGCGCTGGAGGAGTGGGAGCAGCAGATGATGATGATCGCCATCGGCGGTCCCGTCTCTGATCGCCAGCTCAAACAGACCGCTCTCGACCTGCGCGATGAACTGATGCTGTTGCCGGGCGTGCGGCGGGTAGATGTGTGGGGGGATCGCGCCGACGAAGTCTCCATCGAGGTCTCCGAGATCAACCTGCGCCGCTACAACCTGACCTTCGACGATGTGGCCAGCGCCGTGCGCCGTTCCTCCCTGGACCTGCCGGCAGGCCGCGTGCGCTCCGACCGCGGTGATATCCAGGTGCAGACCCGCGGCCAGGCCTATACCCAGGCGGACTTCGAGCGCATTCCCCTGTTGAGTCGGGAAGACGGCACCCAGCTGTTGCTGGGGGATGTGGCCACCGTCCACGACGGTTTCGAGGAAGAGGGGTCGGTGATCCGTTTCAATGGTGCACCGGCCATGAACCTGCGGGTGATGCAGGGGGAGCCACTGGACGTAGTGGCCACTGCTGAAGCGATCCGCGCGTTCATGAAAGAGGCCCGCGAGACACTACCACCGGGAATGGAGTTCGAGACCTGGTTCGATTTCTCTGAAGCGTATGAGAGCCGCATGAGCATGCTGTTCTGGAACGCAGTCACCGGTCTGGCGCTTGTGTTTGTACTGTTGATGCTGTTCCTGCGCCCGGCACTGGCGGTGTGGGTAACCATCGGTATTTTCACCGCGTTTATGGGCGCCTTCTGGTTGCTGCCCACCACCGGTGTGACCCTGAACATGCTGTCGCTGTTCGCCTTCCTGATGATTCTCGGTATCGTGGTGGATGATGCGATCATTGTCGGCGAGGCGGTGCACGCCGCCCACGACCGTGGCGAGACCGGGCTCAAGGCCGCAGAAGCCGGGGTGAAGACCGTATCTGCGCCGGTAATTTTCGCCGTGGTCTCCACCATGGTGTTCTTTGTACCCATGTTGTTCCTGCCCGGCGTCACTTCACAGATGATGATGGCGTTGCCGGTGGTGGTGTTGCTGTGCCTGACGTTCTCCCTAGTGGAATCGCTGCTGATCCTGCCGGCGCACCTGGTGAACCTGAAGCCGGAAAAGCCGGCCACCTCCGGGCTTGGCAAAAAACTGCAGGCGGTACGGGGCAAATTTGCCAATGCCATGCAGCAGGCCGGCGACAAGTACTATATGCCGCTGCTGGAAAAGTCCCTGGGCAACAGCCGCGCCACGGTGATGATCTTCTTTATGGCCCTGATGTTGTCGTTTGCGGTGTTCAAGGGGGGCTATATCGGTTCTGCATTTTCTCCCGAGGTGCCCTCGGACATGCTCGAGCTGAAGACCACCATGGCCCAGGGCGAATCTTTTGAAGAGGCCAAACGGGTACTGCAGCAGTTCGAACGTGCCGGTGCCAAGGTCGCTCAGGACCCGGATATGCTGGCCCTGAACGGTGGCAAAGACTTCGTGGAAAACACCATGGTGTTCCTGTGGCGGGGTAACGTGAACGTGATCCTTCAGCTCACCGATGGCGAGCAGCGCGACGTCACCTCCGAACAGTTGGCACTCAAGTGGCGCGAGTATGTGGGTAAACTGCCGGCCAGTGTGGAAGAGATGAAAATCCACCACACCATCAACGACGGCGGCGCGGGCATGTCCCTGAACCTCAGTACCGCGTCCGGCGATATGGATGAACTGCGCCGCGCCGCGGATGCGGTGAAAGATGCGCTGGCCAAGTATGCCGGTGTCTACGACGTGCGCGACAATCTGGTTGCCGCCCGTCAGGATATCGAGATCCAGTTGAAGCCCCACGCCACCAACATGGGCATTGGCCTCGCCGACGTGGCCAAGCAGGTGCGTCAGGGTTTTTACGGTGAAGAAGTACAACGCATTCCCCGCGGCCGTGAAGATGTGCGCGTGATGGTACGTTATCCGCAGGAAGAGCGTGCCAGCGAAGACCAGATCGATCGTATCCGCGTGCGCACCAACGAAGGCGAAGTACCGTTCACTGCAGTGGCGGACGCGGTCTATGTACCCGGTTACACCACCATCCGCCGCAACGATCGTGAGCGCACGGTGCAGGTGACTGCGGAACTGATTCCGGGCTCGTCACCGGCATTCGAGATCCTCAAGCAGCTGCGCGAAGAGAACCTGAAGCAGTGGGAAGCCCAGTTCCCGGGGTTCAGCCTCAAGACTGCGGGCGAGATGCAGGAAGAGGCTGAGTTCGGCACCGCGATCCTGTCCTTCTTTATCCTGTCGTTGTTTACAATATACGCGCTGCTGGCCATTGCGTTCCGCTCCTACTCGCAGCCGCTGCTGATTCTCACCGCGGTACCCTTCGGGTTCTTCGGCGCGATCCTCGGCCACCTGTTGATGGGCTATGACATCAGCATCATGTCCATGCTCGGCTTCCTCGCCGCAGCGGGCGTGGTGGTGAACGACAACCTGGTATTGATGGACCGCATCAACCAGCTGCGTGCCCAGGGTATGGCGGTCATGGACGCGGTGGTTCAGGCCGGTCGCGACCGTTTCCGTCCGATCATCCTGACCTCCATTACCACGTTTATCGGGTTGCTGCCGATCATGTTCGAGCGCTCGATCCAGGCCCAGTTCCTGATTCCGATGGTGGTCAGCCTGGCCTTCGGCGTCCTCTGTGCCACCTTCGTGACGCTGGTTCTGGTACCGAACCTGTACAAGGTGATCGAGACCCTGCGTGTCAAAGTGAAGGGCGACAAGGCTTCTGAGGAGCTGCCGGTCAGTTTCGAGAAGGTCTGATCGGTTAGCCGCCGCCGGGTTTTATTCGGGCCCGGTGGCGCGCCCTTATCGGGATGAGGTAATCCGATACTCCACAACCTCATCGGCAATCGTTCCGCATCGAATCACCTCATCCCGATAAGGGCGCTTCGCGTATGGTTTCTTACGAAGTGATTTATGTGGACTTAAGGTGGGGTGCTGGGTATCCGTTTTCAAAAGCGTCGCAAACAGGATGTTTGCGCCGCAGCTCCCATGGATGGGTTCACAGCGGTTTTGAAAACGGATACCCAGTGCCCCACCGCCACGGAAGCGGGACAGAGCCCATCGGAATCGCTGCGCACCTACAATCTCCCCGCCACCTGTATTACCCTTCACGCAACTCCGTCCCCATTCAGGATCTATCGTTGCGTATCCCCCGTATTTTTTCCGCCGAACCCCTGGCGGGTAAAACCGAAGTTCAACTTGACGAATCCGCGTCCCGCCATGTGGTCAAGGTCCTGCGACTGGGCCCCGGCCGGCCGTTGATACTGTTTGATGGGCAGGGCGGGGAATACGAGGCCGAGATACTCGAAGCGGGCAAGAAAACCGCCCGGGTAAAACTGGGCGCCCACACCGCAGAGGATCGACAATCACCGCTGGCCATCACCCTCGCCATCGGCATCTCCCGCGGCGACCGTTTCGACTGGGTAATCCAGAAAGCCACCGAACTGGGGGTGACGGACATCCAGCCCCTGTTTACCGAGCGCTGCGAAGTGAAACTCACCGGCGAGCGGCTGCAGAAAAAACTCGGCCAGTGGCAGCAGATCGCCATCAGCGCCTGTGAACAGAGCGCGCGCAACCGCGTGCCGCAGATACTGGCGCCAATGAAGTTTGCTCCGTTTCTCGCCAGTGAAGACGCAGCAGACCTGAGCGGAACACTTAAACTCGTACTGCACCACCGCACCGACGTATCACTGCCACAACTGGAACAACAGTTTGGCCGTCCGCAGTCCGCGCTATTATTGGTGGGGCCGGAAGGCGGCCTGTCTGCAGACGAAATCGAACTGGCAATGCAGCGGCAGTTTCACCCGCTGCGTCTGGGGCCGCGGGTGCTGCGCACCGAAACTGCACCCGTGGCGGCGTTGTCCGTACTGCAGTTCCAATGGGGCGACTTCTGAAAGAAGCGCTCAACCAACAAGGAGAGAGTTATGAAAGCACTGGTGTGGTTGATCGGCATGGCAATTACCGCCATGTCCATTCTGATTATTCTCAAACCCCAGGTGGCGAGAGACCTCGGTGAGAGAATGAATCCCCAGATGTTCTATTTTGGTGCCTGGGCGCGCATCGTGATCGGTATTGTATTCCTGCTGATTTCCGATACCCGCAGTTGGGCCACTTTGTTCAATGTGCTGGGGATCTTTCTGGTAGTGATCGGCGCCTTTGCCCTGCAATCCGGGTTTGAGAAAACCCGGGAATTTGTACTGGGCATCGTGCACGGCAACGAAAACCTGGTGCGGTTGGTGGGCGCCGCCGGTGTGCTGATTGGTATTCTGTTGATTTCCGCCACTTGAATTAAGGATGCAAGCAAGTTGATACACGATACCAAACTGGTAATTTTCGACTGCGATGGTGTGCTGGTCGATAGCGAAAGCATCGTCTGTCGGGTGCTGGCAGAAGAAATGACAAAGCTGGGTATGCCCGCCACCGCGGACGAGCTGGACGAGCAGTTCAGTGGTCGCCCCTCCAGGGATTGTATCCTGGATATTGAAACCCGCTATGGCGGTCCGTTACCGGAGTCTTATTTCCACAACACCGAGCGCCGTATCCGCGAGGCCTTTCATACTGAGCTGGAGCCGGTGACCGGTATTCATGAGGTACTGGAAAGACTGCGTACTACGGATCTGCAGACTTGTGTGGCCTCGTCGGGGCCGCATACCAAAATGCAGATTACCTTGAATAAAACCGGCCTGTGGGACTTTTTTGACGGGCGCATTTTCAGTGCCGACGATGTTGGCCGCGGAAAACCCTGGCCGGATTTGTTTTTACACAGCGCGCGCCAGTTTGGTATTGCACCGCAGCACTGCCTGGTGGTGGAGGATTCCATTGCCGGCGTGAAGGCGGCAGTGTCTGCTGGCATGCCGGTCGTGGGCTACAGCCACAACGGCAACCGCGGCCGGCAACTGGAAGCCGAAGGCGCGCGGGTTATTCACGATATGCAGCTGCTGCTGGATTATTTTTGATCCGGGGACAGTGCGCTACTGCGTCAGCCTGATATTCATTGAAGCGCTGCGGCGGGTGTCCTTGTCATCGACAAAAGTCCGGGTGTAGCGCACCTGATAGATGCCGTTGGCAACCAGTTCATTAATCAGTCCGGGCGGCAGGGTAACGGTCTCGTTCAGGCGGCTGTCCCCTTCGGCTGAAAGCGGCTCCAGCACCTCGTAGACCACGCGATCACCTACCATAAACTGACCGCTCTCGGAATGGGCACTGATACTGCCGAGGTCGGAATTCAGGTTCCACGCTAGCATCATCTGCCTGGATTTTCCGCTCACGGTCTGCTGCTCGGGGCTGGCCTGCACCTGTGCCAGGCGGCCACTGGCGTCGAGATCGAACAGGATGTGATTGGAAAGGCTGCCCGCGGCGCCGGCGAATACCCGGCGGTAACCCACCCGGCGCACACCCTGTGCGTGCCACTGGTGCACTTGTTGCGCAGAGATCTGTACCGTCTCGGTTACCTCGCCGCGATTACCTGAAAACTCGAGAATCCGGTCCACCACTGCCAGTTCTTGGCTGTTGTCCAGATTGACAAAAACGCCCCGTGGCGACGCCGCGCCACCGTGGCTCGCCACGCGCCAGGTAACTTTCTCCTGATACCCCTCACTCGCATCCAACCACGCATCGCCGGGATCTACGCTCACGATTTGCTGGGCACTAACGCTTGAGCCTAATACCAGAGCCAGCACGATGCCGATGGCCCCAACAAGGGTAAGAATCAGTTGTTTGTTCATGTCGATCTCCCCGGCGTAGGCAAGGTTAGGGGGTGCGTTAAAGGTTAGGGTGCCCGTGATCATCTCAGAAACCGTGCTCTGCGTCTCGCTCAGGATTAGGCTACGGATTGGCATCGGGCGATCCTACAATGCGCGAACCGCCTTCTATCATTCACCAAGAGGAAGCGGCTCTATGCCTGTTTTGCCCCCGCGACCCCATATTGCGATCGTTTCCACAGTCTTTGCTGCGTTGCTGTTAACGGGTTGCCCTGATCCGACCAAGAAGTACACCCTGGATCCGCGCGACCTGGTCACCGGTGGCGACAGAGAGCAGGCCGCTCGCGACGCGGCGCCATTTGGCGATGCCATGGTGCGTTTTCTGATGGGGCAACAGCGGCAGAGTGACACATTCATTCTGGATGTTGATTTCGAACCCGGTGGCTTTGCACCGAAGATGAATACTCTCGATGATGTAGAGGCGCTGCTCGTTATCATGCGGGATTTCCCGGACCTGAAAATCGCCGTTGAGGGGCATACGGACAATGCGGGAGATTCAGCAAAAAACCAGAAGCTGTCCCAGTGGCGTGCCAATTGGGTCAAACAATTCCTGCTCGAGCGGGGTATCAGTGCCGAGCGGGTAGAGGCGCAGGGGTATGGAGATTCGGATCCCATTGCCGACAATGACAGTGAACTGGGGCGGGCGCAGAATCGGAGACTGGTGGTGCGGGTGATGAATTACAACGGCAAGCCGATCAATGTGCGAATGAGCAAATCGAAATCATACCCACAAAAAAGCGCGGACTGATCCGCGCTTTTTTGTGGTATTACAAGAGTACGCTCTCAGCCATTAATGTCCAGGGCCTTCAGAATACTGCTGGTAGGCTCAACCTGGTTCATGGTGTAAAAGTGCAGGCCGGGCGCGCCACCGTCCAGCAGGGTCTCACACAGGTCGGTGACTACTTCCAGCCCCAGCTTTTTCACATCTTCCGGATCGCGATAGCTCTCCATGCGGTACTTCAGCCAACGCGGAATTTCCGCGCCGCAGTTGCGGGAGAAGCGCGCCAGGTTGGCGAAGTTGGTGATCGGCATGATGCCCGGGTAGATGGGCTTGTTGATGCCCGCCTTCTCGCACTGATCCATAAAGTAAAAGTACGCATCCGGATTGTAGAAGTATTGGGTCAGGCCACTGTCGGCGCCGGCCTCGAACTTGCCTTTCAAAAAGCGGATATCGTCGTCATAGCTTTCCGCTTCCGGATGGATTTCCGGGTAGGCGGCAACCTCCAGCTGGAAATGGTCACCAGTATGGCGGCGGATAAACGCCACCAGTTCGTTGGCGTACACCAGTTGTGCCACGGAGCCCATGCCGGAGGGAATGTCGCCACGCAGCGCGACGATACGATCCACGCCGGCCTCTTTGTAGCGCTCCAGCAATCCGAGCACGATCTCTTCATTGTCGCCGCCGAAGGACAGGTGCGGGGCGATGGAAATACCATCCTTACGCAGGCCGGTGACGATGTTCGCCGTGGTGTCGCGGGTGGTACCGCCGGCACCATAGGTCAGCGAGAAGAACGCCGGGTTGAACGCCTGCAATTGTTCGCGGGTGTTGTACAGCTTTTCCCGACCCTGTTCGGTCTTGGGTGGGAAAAACTCAAAGCTGATACGTAATTGACTCATGTTCTGTTCCATTCCCTCGGTCTTTCTGGATCCCGGATCAGGTCCGGGGTGACGAATCAATCTATTCCATCGTCATGCCGGCGCAGGCCGGCATCCAGTAACCAAAGGCTTAATACTTGTAACTTTCCGGCTTGTAAGGGCCGTCTACGGATACGCCAATATAGTTGGCCTGATCTTCGGTCATGCGGGTGATTACACCGCCGAAACCTTCCACCATGTACTTGGCCACTTCTTCGTCCAGGTGTTTCGGCAGTACTTTTACGTACAGCGCGGAAACTTTCTGGTCCGCCGGTAGTTCGGCAAACTTTTCCTTGTACAGGTGGATCTGTGCCAGCACCTGGTTGGCAAAGGAACCGTCCATGATGCGGCTCGGGTGGCCGGTGGCATTGCCCAGGTTGACCAGGCGTCCTTCGGACAGCAGCAACAGGTGATCGTTGTTGTCGGCGTTGCGCACGATCTTGTGCACCTGGGGTTTCACTTCCTGCCATTCCCAGTTTTCACGCATGAAGGCGGTGTCGATCTCGTTATCGAAGTGCCCGATGTTGGAAACCACAGCGCCGGACTTGAGCGCCTTCAGCATATTCGCGTCGCACACATTCACGTTGCCGGTGGTGGTCACAATCAGGTCGGTGTTCGCCAGCAGTGCCTTGTTGATGCAGGATTCGCTGCCGTCGTTGACGCCGTTGATATACGGGGAAACCAGCTCGAAGCCGTCCATGCAGGCCTGCATCGCACAGATCGGATCCACTTCGGTGACTTTCACGATCATGCCTTCCTGGCGCAGGGAGGCGGCAGAGCCTTTACCCACATCGCCGTAGCCGATCACCAGCGCTTTCTTGCCGGCCAGCAGGTGGTCGGTGCCGCGCTTGATGGCGTCGTTCAGGCTGTGGCGACAGCCGTATTTGTTGTCGTTCTTGCTCTTGGTGACAGCGTCGTTGACGTTGATCGCCGGTACTTTCAGGGTGCCAGCTTTCAGCATGTCCTGCAGGCGATGCACGCCGGTGGTGGTTTCTTCACTGATACCGTGACACTTGTCCAGCAGCTCCGGATATTTGCGGTGCAGCAGCTCGGTGAGGTCACCGCCGTCGTCGAGGATCAGGTTCGGCTGCCAGCCGGCCACGTCCGCGCCGATGGTGCGCTCCAGGCACCACTCGTATTCCTCTTCGGTTTCGCCTTTCCAGGCGAATACCGGTACACCGCTGGCGGCGATGGCCGCGGCAGCGTGATCCTGGGTGGAGAAAATATTGCACGAAGACCAGCGTACTTCCGCGCCCAGGGCGACCAGGGTTTCGATCAGTACTGCGGTCTGAATGGTCATGTGGATACAGCCCATAATGCGGGCGCCGGCCAGCGGCTGCTCTGCGCGGTATTTCTCGCGCAGGGTAATCAGGGCCGGCATTTCGCCTTCGGCGATTTCGATTTCTTTGCGGCCCCAATCGGCGAGGCTGATGTCGGCTACTTTAAAGTCTTTGAATTCGGTGCTCATCTGGTTCATGTCCTAAATCTCTGGGTTGTCGCTCGGGTTTTGCCTGGCGAATGCTGGGCGGACTTGTGGCCTGCCCAACCTGTTTAGATGCCTGCCTGTGCGCGCAGGGTTTCTGCTTTGTCGGTTTTTTCCCACGGGAAGGCGGTAAAGGTTTCAGTCTGCTGCTTGCCGTTGCTGTCGGTCCACTGGTAGGTGTGCTCGAACGGCTCGCGGCCGAAGTGGCCGTAAGCGGCGGTCAGCTGATACATGGGATGCAGCAGGTCCAGTGCCTTGGAGATGGCGTAGGGACGCAGGTCGAAGTTTTCCCGCACCAGTTCGATCAGTTTGTCATCGCTCACTTTGCCGGTGCCGAAAGTGTTGATGGATACGGAAGTCGGCTCGGCCACGCCAATGGCGTAGGACACCTGGATTTCACAACGGTTGGCGAGGCCGGCGGCGACGATATTCTTCGCCACGTAGCGACCGGCGTAAGCCGCGGAGCGGTCCACCTTGGACGGGTCTTTGCCGGAGAAGGCACCGCCGCCGTGACGAGCGGAACCGCCGTAGGTGTCGACGATAATTTTACGGCCGGTAAGACCACAATCGCCCACGGGACCACCGATGACGAACTTGCCGGTGGGGTTGATGTGGAACTTGGTATCTTCGTGCAGCAGTTCTGCCGGCAGTACGTGATGTACGATCAGCTCGAGTACCGCTTCGCGCAGGTCTTCCTGGCTGACTTCTTCATTGTGCTGGGTGGACAGGACCACGGCGTCGATGGCGCAGGGTTTGCCGCTTTCGTCGTAGCGGAAGGTCACCTGGCTTTTCGCATCCGGGCGCAGCCACGGCAGCAGGCCGGACTTGCGCGCTTCTGCCTGACGCTCCACCAGACGGTGCGCGTAGTAGACCGGGGAGGGCATGAAGGTGGGGGTTTCGTCGGTGGCGTAGCCGAACATCAGGCCCTGGTCACCGGCACCCTGGTCCTCCGGTTTTACGCGGTCGACGCCCTGGGCGATATCCACGGACTGTTTGCCGATAACGTTGATCACACCACAGGTTTCGCCGTCGTAGCCGACGTCGGAGGAGGTGTAGCCGATGTCGGTGATGACTTTACGCACCAGGTCTTCGAGGTCGACCCAAGCGGAGGTGCTGATTTCACCGGCGATCACGGCGATGCCGGTTTTCACCAGGGTTTCGCAGGCAACGCGGGCGTTTTTGTCGCGCGCCAGCAGGGCGTCCAGAACCGCATCGGAAATCTGGTCGGCAATTTTGTCCGGATGGCCTTCGGAGACAGACTCCGAGGTAAAGATGCTGTATTCACTCATTGTGAGCTTCTCCTTTTTCCGCAGCTGGCGGTTGGCGTAAATCTTGTTTAGCACTCCGTAGTTTCTTAATCCGGAGCATTGTTCCTGTTTGGGTGGCGGCCAAGAGGCCGGTGAAAGGTTTCAAAACCGCTGTAAATACATCCCTGTACGCTGCGGCGGCGACGTCCCTGTCGCCGACGCTTTTGAAACCTTTCCCCGGCCTCTCGGCCTTCGATTTGTACTTCATTGCTTCGTCGTTGTTGGCGAAAGTTGCTTACAAAGTCCAGTGGTCATTCGTTAAGCCAGAGCACCGGGTGCAACTTTTCGGAAGCGTCGCAAACAGGATGTTTGCGCCGCAGCGCCCAGGGATGGGTTCACAGGGGGGCGCCTAGCTCGGTTCCGAAAAGTTGCACCCGGTGATCTGGCGCCCGAAGCTAAAACAGAGCTCCAAGGCTACGGAGTCCACAACCGATCACCCCTTAACAAACTCCTGAATCTGCACTTGGAAACCATTGCGCAAAGCACTGTGCTCACTACGGCCTCTCTGCAAACCGGCGTCGGCCGCCCACGCAATCAACTGCTGAGGCGAAAAGCCCAGCCAGAGATCACCACAGGCATCCCGGGCCCAATCCTGCTTGTGATCGTGCAACTCGGTAATCAACAACTGACCACCCACCTTCAACGACTTCTGCAGATCGTGAAAAATCTGTGCCGGATCCGGCGTGTGGTGCAACACCATATTCACCACAATGCAGTCCGCACTCTCCGGGCGGGATGCCGCCGCGCGGGTGTCGTCGCACACAAACTCGATATTCTGCAGACCCTGCTCGTCCGCAAATTCCTGCGCCCGCTCCAGCATCGTCTGCGACAGATCCAGCGCCGTCACCGTACCAAAACGGCTCGCCAGCTCCGCCAGAAACTCCCCCTCACCGGGGCCCACCTCCAGCGCGTGACGCCCCGGTTTCAACAGCTGTGCCACCTGAGGACCGTACACGTTATAACTGGCGATCAACTCCTGCTGTTCGCGGAAGCGGTTGCCGTAATCGGCGAAGAACCGGCGCGAAGCCTCTGCGCGTTCGGCAGCGATCTGGGCCACGGTTGCGGCGCGCTCTTGCGTCAGCGGCAGCTGGTCCAGGCCGGAGAACAGTTGCTGTAACAGCTCGCTGCTGGCCGTGCGCCGGTAAAACAGGTTGTTGCCCTCGCGCCGCTTGCTCACCAGCCCCGCCTGGGACAGCACCTTCAGGTGATGGGACAGCGCCGGCTGGCGCAGGTCGAAGATACGGCACAGCTCCAGCACGCTGTATGAGTCCTGGCTCAACAGGCGCAGGATCTCCAGCCGCAACGGGTCGCCGGCGGCCTTCAGGGTCGCCGCCAGCTGGGGAATCTGCGCGCTGGCGCGGGATTCCGGGTTCTGCTCCGGGCTGCGGGCGGACCGTGATGAGGATTGGCTGGATTCAAGCATGGAGCGGAGTCTAGCAGTGGATTTTACCTATATCAAAGTTTTTTGATGCAGCTTCATTGAAAAACTTTGATGCAGTTGAAACCAATTCGTTCCAGGTAGGTGTATTGGGAAAATGTTTCGCAGAAGGGCAGTATTTGGCCACCCGGCCTTTGCAGGCGTCGGTGGTTTACGGGAAAATACGCACCCCATTTACCCCGGCCGTCAGGTCGCGCAGGGAATGGGTTGCCGCGGCAAGCTGGCCACCAGAGCCGGGACCCGCAGCGCATCTGAGAACTGATGATTCCAAACCGAGAGCCCACTATGTCTTCTAATCCTTCTCGCACAGAAAAGGCCAATGCCATTCGCGCCCTGTCTATGGACGCGGTCCAGAAAGCCAAGAGCGGCCACCCCGGCGCGCCCATGGGGATGGCTGATATTGCCGAAGTGCTGTGGAACGACTACCTCAAGCACAATCCCGCCAACCCCGAGTGGGCGGATCGCGACCGTTTCGTGCTCTCCAACGGTCACGGTTCCATGCTGCTGTATTCCCTGCTGCACCTGACAGGTTATGACCTGTCCATCCACGAGCTGCAGAACTTCCGCCAACTGCACTCCAAAACCCCGGGCCATCCCGAGTACGGCTATGCCCCTGGTGTAGAGACTACCACCGGCCCATTGGGCCAGGGCATCACCAACGCCGTGGGCTTTGCGCTGGCCGAGAAAGTCCTCGCCGCTCAGTTCAACCGCGAAGGCTACGAGCTGGTGGACCACCACACTTACTGCTTCCTGGGTGACGGCTGCCTGATGGAAGGCATCTCCCACGAAGCCTGCTCCCTGGCGGGCACCCTGGGTCTGGGCAAGCTGGTCGCGTTCTACGACGACAACGGCATCTCCATCGACGGTGAAGTCGAAGGCTGGTTCACCGACGACACGCCCAAGCGCTTTGAATCCTACGGCTGGCACGTGATCTCCAATGTGGACGGCCACGATCCGCAGGCGATCAAGGCCGCGATCGAAGAAGCCCGCGCGGAAACGTCCAGGCCCACCATTATCTGCTGCAAGACCGTGATCGGCTTCGGCTCCCCCAACAAGCAGGGCCGCGAAGAGTGTCACGGTGCACCACTGGGCGACGACGAAATCGCCCTGGTACGCGAGACCCTGGGCTGGAAGCACGAACCGTTCGTCATTCCCGAAGACCTGTACCACGCCTGGGACGCGCGCGTTAAAGGTTCCGAGCAGGAAGACGAGTGGAACGACATCTTCGAAGACTATAAAGAGGCGTACCCGGAACTCGCCGAAGAGTTTGTACGCCGCATGAAGGGCGAACTGCCCGCAGACTTCCTCGCCAAGGCCGACGAGTACATCAAACAGTGCCAGGCCGACGGCGAGAAAGTGGCCTCGCGTAAGGCCAGCCAGAACACCTTGAACGCCTTCGGTCCGCTGTTGCCGGAATTCCTCGGCGGCTCCGCCGACCTGGCCGGCTCCAACCTCACCATCTGGTCCGGTGCCAAAGGCGTGAGCGCCGACGACGCCTCTGGTAACTACGTCTACTACGGCGTACGTGAATTCGGCATGAGCGCCATCATGAACGGCATCGCCCTGCACGGCGGCTTCGTACCTTACGGCGCAACCTTCCTGATGTTCATGGAATACGCCCGTAACGCCGTGCGTATGGCTTCGCTCATGAAACAGAAAGTCGTATTCGTCTACACCCACGACTCCATCGGCCTCGGCGAAGACGGTCCTACCCACCAGCCGGTAGAGCAGCTCACCGCGTTGCGCGCTACCCCGAATCTGCAGACCTGGCGCCCCTGTGACGCCACCGAATCTGCCGTGAGCTGGAAAATGGCCGTCTCCCGCAGCGACGGCCCCAGCGCGCTGATCTTCAGCCGCCAGGGTCTTGCCCCGCAGCCGCGCACCGACGAGCAACTGGCCAACGTCGAGAAGGGCGGCTACGTGCTGCGCGACTGCGACGGCGAACCGGAAGCCATCATCATCGCCACCGGCTCCGAAGTAGAGCTCGCCACTACCGCTGCCGAACAACTGTCCGGCCGCAAAGTGCGCGTGGTCTCCATGCCCTGCGCCGAAGCCTTCGCCGCCCAGCCTGCGGATTACCGTGAATCCGTACTGCCTTCCAACGTGCGCGCCCGCGTCGCGGTGGAAGCCGGTCACAAGGACTACTGGTACAAGTTCGTCGGCTTCGACGGCGCCATCGTCGGCATGGACACCTTCGGTGAATCTGCCCCGGCCGGTGACCTGATGAAGCACTTCGGCATCACTGCCGAGAAAGTTGCGGAAGCGGTTGAAGGACTGCTGAAGTAATGAAACTCTGACTGCTGTGCTGCTTACGATATTTGAGGCGTAGCGCAGCAGTCAGAATCGAAGGCCGGGTGCTGGGGGCGGGTTTTCAGGAGCGTCGCAAACAGGATGTTTGCGCCGCAGCTTACATGGATGTATTCACAGCGGTCCTGAAAACCCGCCCCCAGTGCCCGGCCGCCACCACGCTGGAGCAGAGCACAACCGAGGGTGGTGGAAAAAGCCCGAGGTATACATGCCCAACCCAATAAGACTCGCCATCAACGGCTACGGCCGCATCGGACGCAGCGTTCTGCGCGCCCTGTACGAATCCAACCTGCGCGACCAGCTGCAGATCGTCGCCATCAACGAGTTGGCCGACTGCGCCACCATCGCCCACCTCACCAAATACGACACCGTCCACGGCCGCTTCCACGGCGAAGTTACCGCCCACGACCAGTCCCTGCAGGTTAATGACGACCACATCGCCGTCACCCACTGTGAAAACCTCGAAGACCTCGACTGGAAAAAGACGCGTGTAGATATCGTATTGGAGTGCACCGGCAGCTTCACCGAACGCGAGCGTGCAGAGCTGCATTTAAAAGCGGGAGCGAAAAAAGTCATCTTCTCCCAGCCCGCCAAAAGCGACGTCGACGCCACCATCGTCTACGGCGTCAACGACACCGCACTCACCGGCAACGAGACCATCATCTCCGCCGCCTCCTGCACCACCAACTGCAGCATCCCCGTGATTGCGGCCCTGGAAAGCGCCTTTGGTATCGAAGCCGGCGTCATCACCACCATCCACTCCGCCATGAACGACCAGCCGGTGAACGACGCCTACCATCATACCGACCTGCGCAAAACCCGCTCCGCCATCTCGTCGATCATCCCCGTGGACACCGGCCTCGCCCGCGGCATCGAGCGGATCCTGCCCGACATGGCCGGCAAATTCGAAGCCCAGGCCATGCGCGTACCCACCGTCAACGTCTCCGCTATCGATCTTTCGGTGCAATTGAACAGAGACGTCACCCAGGCGGAAGTGAACTCGGTTTTACAGCGCGCGGCGGAGACCCGTTTCTCTGGTGTTCTCGGTTACACTGAGGAACCTCTGGCCTCCTGCGACTACAACCACGACCCGCGCTCCGGCATCGTCGATGCCAGCCAGACCCGGGTCGCCGGAGGTAGGCTGGTGAAAGTGCTGATCTGGTTTGATAACGAATGGGGCTTTGCCAACCGGATGCTGGATGTCACCCGGCAGCTGTACGGCGATTAACTGGTCTGCGACTAATTGAACCCGCAGGAGCCAACGCGCTCCTTGAATGGCTGGTGCTCTTTCAGGAACAGGGAAAATTCATCGCGGAATGCCGTGCAGGATGCCGTGCTGTCGTCAGCCGTCCCACAGCAGCGGATGGCTTCCGACAGCGCCCGTTCTGACACACTGTCGAACGCATCCGACTGTACGGCACCGTACATGATGCTCTCGGACACACTTTTTACCGGTCGCCAGGAATTGTTCCCGTAGGATCCACCGTAAAAGCAGCCGGCGCCTTGCAGGCAGTCCAGGCCGATATTTTCCTCTCCCCAGGCGGGGGTGCACTGGCCCCCGAAATAATCGTCGACGGTATCTTCCGACCAGGCGCAGCAGGTGACGGTGCCATCGTCATTGGTTTCACATTGCCCGTCGTCATTGCGGTTGTAACTGATACAGCTGTCCTTGCTCTCAAACGTCTGGCAGGCGGCGCTGGCTGATTGTGTATACTCGGAAGCTGGCTTGAAACTGCTGCACCATTTGCCGCACCCGGGGCCATCCAGGTTGCGCCACTGACGGGAAAGATCGCTGGGCCAACCGGTGACAGCGGAGCCGTCCGCATTGACGCCGCCGTCATACAAATCCGCGAGCCCGAAATTGTGCCCGATCTCATGGATTACCAGATTGCGCAGGTTGTACAGGGCAGTACCAGTATCCGGCCAGTTGCTGTCACTGCCCAGATAAATGATCTCGCCCCCGGAGGCACCGTAGCCGGTATCAGCGATGACCACTTTCATGACGCCGTGGATATCGTCGATGTCGCACTGTTGCAGAATTGCCTGATGCACCTTGTCGTCATCACAGGCGAACGAGGCGCCGCTGCTGTTGCCGGTTTTCTCACACCCGAGTGCGTCCGACCCGCTCAACGCCAGTGAATAAAAAGCAAAATGTCCCAAAAAGTCCCGGAATGGCGCCAGTGCCTGAAACTGATTGTGGATGGCATCGTCTACGATTTCATCGAAATAGGGGGCCTTGTCCAGGTTGATGAACAGAAGCTTGAATTCGGCGGTCTCGTTGCCCGCGATCAACGGACAGTTGGCGATGGTGGCATAGTCCCCTGGGCGAACCCTGCTGGAACTGCCCTCGGCCGTCTGCCCGCCGGATTGTGATCCGGAAGCGCCCGCGGACGTATCAGAAGTGCCACCGGAAGAATCGGGTGAATAGGAGGGAGGCGGAGCCTGATCGACCTCTGACTTCGGTGTATCGCCGCCGCTGCCTCCACCGCCACATCCAGCAAGTAAAAGGCACAGTAGGGAGAGGTTAAGCAGCCGGAAGGTACTGAATTGCATGTTATCGGAATTGAGGTTGCTTCGTGCCGGACTCTTGGCCATAGTCCAGAGGTTATTGAATCGGCCCCAATCCCTGGTGCTGCTGTTACCGGAGCCCCCTGCAATCCATTCCGGTTGATTTTGCGACAGCGCAAAAAAGACGCGATTCTACGGTTAAAATTTGATCGTTTCCAGTGGTTGCTGTCATGTGGCCAAGGGTGAATCATCAGTCAGAGTCTCCGTCAGGGAGGCTTGAATTTAAGGAAGAGAAAGAAATGAGAAAGTTATTCTTGCTGGCGATGTGTTTTTCAATCGCTTTACCTGCTTTTGCGTTGGAAGTAGGGGATCAGGCTCCCGCTTTTTCCCTGGCAGCTTCCGATGGCAAGACCTATTCCCTGGAGGATTACCGCGGTAAACAGGCGGTGGTCGTCGCCTGGTATCCGAAGGCGTTCACCAAGGGCTGTACCATCGAGTGCAAGTCGCTGGCGGAAAATGGGCACCTGATCCGCGAGTACGACGCCGCCTACTTTATGGCCAGTACCGACGAGGTGGAGGACAACAAGAAATTTGCCGATGAGCAGAAAGCGGATTTCCCACTGTTGAGCGACCCCACCGGTGAAGTGGCCGAAGCCTATGATGTAAAAATGCCGGTACTGAATATGGCCAAGCGTGTGACCTTCTATATCGGCAAGGATGGCAAGATCCTGAAGATCGACCGGGATATCAAACCGGCCAGCAGTGCACAGGATATGGCGGCAACGCTCGGAGAGTTGGGCGTAGCGCGGAAAGAGTGACAGACAAAGTAAAGGCCGCTTGTGCGGCCTTCCCAAAGTTCACTCGATGCGGGTTTTCTTACCAGCCATCCAGTGAATCCCCGAGAGCGGATTGAAGTTTCCTTTCCGACCTTTTACGCGCCTGTTCCTGCTCAAACCGATGGCGTTCCAGTGCCTCGCCCTTCAGCTCAATACCGGGTTGTCGGGTTTGCTGCGCCCTCTCTTCGATAATGGTCAGCTTGTCCATAAAGTCCCAGAAGCTCACAAACACTTTTTTCAGTGTTTCTGGTGGGGGCTCGGTGCCCTGGTCCCAGTAGCCGTGAGGGCGGAACACAAGTTTCAGAAGATGGTCTTTGGTGAGGGCGGTATAGAAAGTGTAATGACGATGTACTGAATAGCTTCCGTGGTTAGCCTGGACCCAGTGTCGGTTTTTGATGTTGTGGTGGATTAGCTCATCGAATTTTTTGGGATAAAGAAAAGCCTTCGGATCAAGCTCCTTCTCGTTAGCAATATCAAAGCAGGCACTTTCGAAGCTGTCACGATCAGTAAAGTTGATTTCGAATGGATGCGCATCCGATGCAGGCCAGATTACGCGTATATCAATCTTACAGCTGCCAACTGCTGCCAGTTGAGAGTCGTATGGCACGAAATGTCGCCACCAGACGGTAGATATATCCGCATAGCTGCGTTTGGGACGGTTGTTGTTATAATCTCTGGGGCAAAGAGGAGATATGTACGGCTCAAAGACCTCGTGGTCGTATATATCCACGCAATGCGAAATATATCCCGGGTGATATTCATGGGGTTCGGCAATTTCCCCGGGAAAAACAAGCTGGATTCCGGATAGATCATAACAGCTGATGGAGCTGTCTTCGAAAGCGCAGTAGTCCAGCACTTTATGCTGGTCGATAAGGTCGTCCATCGGTCTTATCCCCACGCCAGGCTTTCTGAGAGTTTGTCCACCAGCGCCACAAAGTTCTTACTGGAAAAACTCGCAACTTGCTGAGGATTGGCTGAAACTCCCTGAACAACGCTATCAACCTTTTGTAACAGGGCAGCGCTGGGACGCAACTTCTGATCGAGGTCTGTCCAGCTTTTATCGTGTGCCTGTAAACCGGCGACGGTGGCATCCGCATCCAGTGCCTGATGGAATTTTGCTCCGATGGATTTCAGCGAAAGCGTTTTATTGAAGTGCCCTCCAAGACGATCGATTTTATCCAGAACTGCGCCGAGATTGGTGCGGGGTTCAATAAAGCTGAATTCATGATGACTGAGTCCACCGTGCCCCAGTTGTTCTACTTTAGACAGTGCCTTGTCAAGCAGCTTGCTACCATGTCCGAAAATATACCAGTGATGGGTTTGATCGCTTTCTCCCCAATACTGTTTCTGGGTATTAATCAGTACTTCTGCAAGTTCGTCGGGGCCAGACTTCCATTCTTCAATTTTTTGTTTTGGGGTTTTCCAGGTCCCAAGCTCGTCAATAATACTTGAAACCAAGATTCACAAGGGCGCGGATAAAAAAAAGGCCGCACTAGGCAGCCTGAAGTCTTGGGGGGCTTCTTGACGAAGTCTTGAGTCGCCGATCAATCAGTAGATGCGTCGAGACTGATCAGATCAAAATCTTTCAGCTGAGGTGTCACGCTCTGCAGGTCAACTTCTATGGTGTCCATTACCGCCAGGTTGTGGCACAGGTTCTCAGCGCGGGATTCCAGCTGTAACGCGCGCGCTTCCACGATTTCTTCTGCAGCGTCGGCTGCCGCTTCCGCATCGCGCTCGATACTGGCACCACCGGTAAATACCGCTTTCAGCGCGTGCCAGGCGATATTGCCCGCGGATTCCATAGCAATTTTTTCAATCCGTGGTTCCAGTTCGCGCTCCACGGTTTCTTCGATGGTGCTGCCGATATCATTACTCCAGTTTTCGCCCAGGGCATACACTCCATCTTGGGCCGTGACGCGTTCGCGAGTTGCCTTGCGCAGCTCATCAGCTACCGCCCGGAATTCCACTGTATCCTTGTGGTCGGCACCGGCCAGGGCGGTGAGCGCGATTCCCACTCCCTCCATGACGATATCTACCGCATCCACGGTGATCTGGGTAAGGTCCTGGCCGGACTGATACAGGCCGGCGTGGTATACCTCCATCTGTCGCTGCTGGGCGGCATTCAAGGGGAGTGCGGTATTATCAATCATTACTTCGGCCGGTCGTTTCTGGTCGAAGCGCAGGCGCTGTGGTGTATCTTCGCGGCTGACTTCGAAAAAGTCAGGCCCTACACGGGTGTTGTGGTTGAGCTCTACCGAACAATCACTCTCGCCTATACCCAGATCCACGTCCCCCGCGGTAGAGAGGGCAGGGATTGCCAGTGAGAGGGAAGTCAGAAGTATCAAAGTGTTCTTCATAGATAAATCTTCGTATCTGAAGCCATTCGTTGTTGCTGTTCTAACTGGGACTACATGATCACTCCGTTCAGATGCACCCGGTTCAAAAAAATTTGAAACATGTTCTATGCCCCGATTGTGCCCAAAGGGTAAATAGCTGGCACGCATATTGCTGAATCAGCCATATAAGAGGTTGCAGTATTCACTGCACCAGAAAGCACCCACGATATTGATGTACCTATCTGCTTCGCACCAGTTTGCGCGGCACGGGCAGCTTTTGCCTCATAAAAATAATGGTTATGGCATTAGTAAAAGCAAAAGGTGGCACATGAAGCGTAAAACTCTCAGTTATGCGGTATTGGCAATGATTACCGGTGGGGCATTAGCGCCGGTTCAACCCGCGATGGCGGAAGAGGAAATCGAAGAGGTGGCGGTAACCGGGGTCAGGGGAAAACCCCGCTCAGTTTCTGACTCGCCGGTGCCGGTAGATGTATTCGGCAGTGAGGCTCTGGAGTCGGTTTCTTATACAGATACCAACGATGTGATGAAAACGCTGGTACCTTCTTACAATGTTAACCGTCAGCCCATCAGTGATGGCGGCACCTTTGTCCGCCCGGCACAATTGCGGGGCATGCCCACCGATAAAACCCTGGTTCTGGTCAACTCCAAGCGTCGTCATCGCGCCGCGCTGGTGCAGATTGGTGGTTCCGGTACCCAGGGGCCGGACATTGCGACCATTCCGAGTTCCGCACTGAAGTCGGTAGAGGTGCTGCGCGATGGTGCGGCAGCGCAATATGGTTCGGACGCCATTGCCGGCGTGATCAACTTTATCCTGAAGGATAATGCGGAAGGCGGATCGGTCAGTGTACGCGCCGGTGAGTACACCGAAGGCGATGGCTTCCAGACGACTGCCACTGGCAACGTAGGCATGCCCATCGGTAACGACGGTTTCTTCAGTATCTCCGGCGAGGTATCCCAGTCAGACTTCACCTCCCGCTCTGAACAATATTGCGAAAGCTGGTTCTGCATTGACGAGCAGAGTCCAGAATTTATTGCCGCAGCAGAAAATGCATCTCTGGAAGGAGATGTAGTTCAGCCCTGGGGGCAGCCAAATACCGAAGGTTCGCGGCTATTCTTTAATGCCGGATACGATCTGGGTGGCGGCAAAGAAATCTACGCGTTCGGTAACTATTCCGAGAGTTCGGCAGATGGTGGTTTCTACTATCGTTATCCCGGGAATGGCACTATTGAAGATCTGCGAAAACAAGACGGTTCGATCTATAGCCCGCTGGAGAAATTCCCCGGCGGTTTCACCCCTCGATTCGCCGGTGAAGTTACCGATTACTCACTGGCGAGCGGGCTGAAAGGTGAAACGCTGTCCGGTGTGCTGTACGACTTCAGCGCACGCTATGGTTACAGCGATATCGACTACACCCTGAAAAATACCATCAACCCATCCATGGGGCCTGCGAGCCCGACTTCTTTCAGGCCGGGCACCCTGGCCAATGAGGAGGTGCAGTTACAGGCAGATTTCTCCAAGGCGCTGGAACTGGGTATGCACGCACCGGTGGTGGCTGCATTTGGCTTGAGCTATATGGACGAGTCCTACGAACTCACCGGTGGGGATGAAGCTTCCTACGCGGCCGGCCCCTATGCTACCCCAGACCCCTGGGGGTTCTGTGATGGCGCTGTGCCCACCGCAGCGGGGCAGACGGTGATCGATAGTGGTTCAAGCCTGAATTGCGCGGATGAAAACGACCCGGTCTATACCGTTGTAGGCGTGGGTTCCAATGGCTTCCCCGGCTACTCACCGGAATACTCCGGTAGTTATAGCCGGGACTCCTACGCGATCTACGGTGACCTGAGTACTGACGTGACCGATAGGCTGTTTGTGCAGGGAGCAATGCGTTTTGAAGACTACTCCGATTTTGATTCCGAGCTAGTAGGCAAGCTCGCAATGCAATACGACCTGACGGAAAACATCGGCCTGCGTTCATCCGTCGGTACCGGTTTCCGTGCGCCAACACCGGGCCAGCAGGGGACCACAAACGTTTCCACACGTTTACCCAACGGCTTCCCGGTTGCTACCGGTCTGTTCCCGGCTACCAGTCCGGTTGCGCAGGCGCTGGGAGCGGAGGCGTTAAAGCCGGAAACCTCCATCAACTATACCTTCGGCTTTACTGCCGACTTCGATGCGCTTTCCATGACCGTGGACTTCTATCGTATCGATGTGGATGATCGCACTTACGCGATTTCCACACTGGATGTTTCTGCAGAGACGGACTCCGGTGCGGCATACGACAACTATCTGGCACTGGTGGACGCTGGAGTCGTAGGGGCGGAATCCATCGGCGGTGTGTTCTACTTCACCAACGCATTCGATACCCGCACCCAGGGTGTAGATGTGGTGGCGACCTACCCCCTGAGTTGGTCCGATACCAGCGTGACCAATCTTACGGCGTCGTTTAACTACAACAAGTCTGAGTTCGCTTCTGACCCCAGTGAATACCTGAATGAAGAGGATGAATTCGACTTCGAAAATTTCCAGCCTGAATTGCGTGGTGCAGTAACCGCATTGCACGACATCGGACCGGTATCAATCATGGCTCGAGCCAACTGGTATGGCAGCTATGAAAACTTCGAGGCCGGCGATACTCAGGAGTATGACCCTGTGATTCAGGTGGACCTGGAAGGTCGTTACCACATTACCGAGATGACAAACGTGAGTATCGGTGGCCGCAATATCTTTGATAAGTACCCGGAAATGGATCAGCTCGGAGATGAATGCTGCGGCGCCATCTATATGGCGGGTACGATTGTGGATTGGCAGGGGAGTTTCTACTACATGAGCCTGAACCACAACTTCTAAGGTTTACAATCTTACAAACCAACGGTGTGTCTTCTACCATGGTTAATCCCCGCTCTGCGGGGATTTTTTTGACCATTAGGCATTCAATAACAGACACAAAAAGGCCAGCAGAGCTGGCCATTTGGGGCGATTGTTGCGTGAATTCAGCTCATGCGATGAAGTACCTTGGGAAGGGCGGAGGTGTATTTTTCCACATCCTCCAGATGGCCCATGCTGACCCGGGACCAGTTGGTGTAGTCGCGATAGATACCGCGGATCAGCACACCTTCTTTTTCCATTTCCTGGCGGAAGGTTTCGGCATTCAGATCCCCCAGATTGACGAACATGAAGTTGGTCACCGAGGGCAGTGCACTCAGACCATTCTCCTTTACCGCTGACGCAACCATTTCGCGCGCTTCCTTTACCTTGCCACGGCAGAAATCCATAAAGCGGTGGTCTTCATAGCAGGCGATCGCGGCCGCGAGACCGGCCTGATTGAGGCCGTACCAGCCGATACCAAAACGCTGCATTTGCTCGATCTTTTCCGGTTGTGCAATCAGGTAACCGACGCGCATACCGGCAAGGCCGTAGATCTTGGAAAAGGTACGGGCCACGATAATATCGTGGCCTTCCTTGACCAGCGGGATGACGGTGTTGGCGTCGCTACTGTCAGTCAGCTCGTTGTATGCCTCGTCTGCCAGTACGGTGCACTTTTTCGATGCCTTGAGGCAGAACTCGCGCATTTTTACCGGATTGATCAGCATACCGGTTGGATTGTTGGGGTTGGTGACCTGAACCATGGATACGGAATCGTCAATGGCGCTGTACATCGCATCCAGATCGATGGCGAGCGAGTCGAGTTTGGGCAGACGTTTAATCTTGCCCAGATTCTGGATTTCCACTACACGAGAGGTTGTGTCCCAAAACAGGTCGGGGCCGAGAATATTGCCTTCGCGGCCAGCAACGATCGCCGCCGCAGTGAGCCCCGCACTGGAACCGGAACCCAGCGCCACATGATCCGGAGTAACGCCATGGCGCTCCGCAATCATCGACTTCAACCGCATCACACTGTCGTAAACGTAGTATGCCCCTTTCTGACTCGCTTCCATCATGGCTTTGAGTGCGGCGGGGCTGGGACCGTATGGGTTTTCATTGGCATTCAGCTTGGCAACGCCAGGAGGAGGCCCGTAGATGGGTTGCGGTCGTACCATTTCTTTACTGGGGGCAGCGGTAATTCGCGCCGCCGCCGTCGCCGAAAGGGCGGCCGCAGCACCCTGCATGAACATTCTGCGGCTTAATTTTTTATGCATTCTCGTAGCTCCCGATGGTAGAGGTGGATTTTTATTTTTTGGGTCAGCACTTTTAAAGAGCACTCTTTACCCGCTATGCTTTTGCAAACATGGTGATGGAAACCAGAATCAGGTAGAGGCCAAACAGGCGTTTCAGGTGAAGTTCGTCCAGGCTGTGAGCCCAGCGCGCACCGATCGGTGCAGAAATGACGGAGAATAGTGAGATAGCCAGTAGTGCGGGGATATTGATGTAGCCGACGGAGCCCATGGGCAGATCTGGTGCGCCGAGGCCCATAATCAGGAAGCCTACAGCGCCGGGCAGTCCGATCAGAAAGCCCACGCCAGATGCAGTTGCCACCGCCTGGTGCGCGGGCCGGTTACACAGCACCATGGTCATCACCGTAATGGTGCCACCGCCAATCCCCAACAGTGAAGAAAAGCCGCCGAGAAAACTGGCCAGCGACGCGCGTGCCATTCCCGTGGGCATGCTGAGTTTCCCTTTCAGGCTGTCGAAAAGGTTCGGAAACAGGAAGTAGACGGAATAAAGGAGAACGCCCGCAGCAAATACATAGATAAGACTTTTACTGTCGGTAAACGAGGCAATATACAGTCCGCCACCTACGCCCAGAACCACCCAGAGTGACCAGTCCCGCAATACCTTGAAATCCACCGCACCGCGACGATTGTGCGCGTGTACCGCCCGTGCGGAAGAGATCACGATCGATGCCAGTGAGGTGCCCACTGCAACCCGCATCAACTCACTGGATGCACTGTGCAGGAATGGAAATACCATCAGCAGTGCCGGGACCACGACAAAGCCGCCCCCGTTGCCGAAGAGGCCTGCAGTGATGCCTGCCACCAAACCGGCGAGAGACAGAAGCAGAATAAACAGAGTGATTTCTTCGACGCTCATAGGTGCCCCTTTGCACAGACTCTTAGCAAACTTTTTCTGTAAAAAGCATTAACTGTGCCAATTGCGGGCAGCGGGAGTCGAAGCAGGCGTCTCCTGGGGGTGGTTGGGATGAGTGGAGGGCTTTCAGGGGCCAAACGAACGCAAGTGACAATTCATATGAAGCCAGTCTGGAGTTACGTTCGCGGTTCAGGTAAAGAAGCGCACCACGCCAGCATAAATCTGGTGCATGCTTACAATTGAGCGGAATCGACTTTCAATCGTCTAGACACTGATAGTCTTCGACACGAATAGCCTTCTGAGTGCAAAATCACGATCAGAATCAAACTCATAACTTCGACTAAAAGGGGGCGTCAGTGATCCCGAGATTACTGTTGATTGTTCTTTTCAGCGTGGTGACCGGTGTAGCCAGTGCTGCCAATATCGACACCTTTACCGCGAAGATGGAAAAGCAGGAGGGCCTGTTTGATTTTTACTGGGATTCAGCACAGGGACGTTTGTACCTGGAAGTTGGCCAGTTTGATCGCGAGCTGCTGCTATTGACCGGACTGGCACAGGGGCTCGGCTCCAACCCTGTTGGCCTGGACCGCAACCAGGTGGGGGATACTCGGCTGATCACCTTTGAACGGGTTGGTAACAAGGTGCTGATGCATCAGGTAAATACCCGATACCGTGCACAGACAGAGAATGCGGCAGAGCGCCGCGCGGTGGAGGAAGCTTTTGCTTCATCGATTCTGTGGGGGTTCGAGGTCAAGGCGGAAGGCGCGGGCAGCGTATTGGTGGACTTTACCCCATTCCTGCTGAGCGACCAGCACGGCATTGCCCAGAGGTTGGAAGACACCAAGCAAGGTAGCTACGCCATCGATAAAAGCAAGTCGGCAATATACCTGCCTCGCACCAAGGCCTTTCCCAAAAACAGCGAATTTGAAGCGCAACTGACATTTTCCGGAAGCAAGCCCGGTGAGCATGTCAAAGAAGTTGTGCCCACACCGAAACTGATCACGCTGCGCCAGCATATTTCTCTGGTCGCATTGCCCGAGGACGGTTATCAACCGCGACGCTTCCACAGCCGCTCGGGTTACTTCCCGCTGACTTACCGGGATTACGCTGCGCCCATCGATATGCCAATGGATCAGCGCTTGATCTACCGCCACCGGTTACAGAAGAAGCCGGACAGTGACGAGGTTGTGGAGCCCATTGTTTACTATGTGGACTCCGGTGTGCCGGAGCCGGTACGCAGTGCGTTGATTGAAGGGGCAAGCTGGTGGAACCAGGCGTTTGAGGCGGCCGGTTTCAAAGACGCCTTTCAGGTGAAGTTGTTGCCGGAAGACGTGGACCCGCTGGATGTGCGCTACAACGTGATCAACTGGGTACACCGTTCCACCCGCGGTTGGTCCTACGGCTATTCTATTTCGGACCCGCGCACTGGCGAGATTTTAAAAGGCAATGTCACCCTAGGCTCTCTGCGGGTACGTCAGGATTTTCTGATCGCGCAAGGATTGTTACAGCCTTACGGCGAGCAAGATGCGGATACCGAGGATCTCAAGGCCATGGCTCTGGCGCGGATTCGCCAGCTCTCCGCTCATGAGGTGGGGCATACCCTGGGGCTCGCGCACAATTTTATTGCCAGCACAGAAAACCGCGCTTCGGTCATGGATTACCCGGCACCACTGGTCACATTGACTGACGGCAAGGCATCCATTCAAACCGCTTACACGACGGGTATCGGTGCCTGGGACGAAATCGCAATCCGCTATGGATACGGCATCACAGAGGATGGAAGCCGGTACCTGGCCAGTATTATTGAAGAGGCGGAGCACCGGGGATTGCGATTTATCTCCGACCCGGACTCTCGCGCGATCAATAATGCCCACAGCGAATCTCACCTGTGGGATAACGGCGCCAGACCACTGGAAGAGTTTGAGCGTATGGTGGCAATGCGCCGTCATGCACTGGAGAACTTCAGTGCCGCGGCAAACCGCCCGGATGTCCCGCGATCGTCACTGGATGAAACCCTGGTACCAGTCTATTACGGTCACCGTTACCAGGTGGAAGCTGTAGGCAAACTGATCGGGGGGCTGGATTACGATTATCAGTATAATAACGCGGATGCGAATAGCTTCCGCATGGTGTCCGTGGAAAAGCAACAACAGGCCATAGACGCACTGGTGACAACCCTTGAGCCAGAATTCCTCACCCTGCCGGAAGATGTGTTGAACCTTTTACCACCTAAATCATACGGTTACGCCCGCACCAGGGAGAGTGCTCCGGCTTATACCGGTGTCGCATTTGACGGGGTCGCGCTGGCCGAGGCTGCTGCGGGCCATACTTTTTCCATTCTGCTCGATCCGGCGCGTGCGGCGCGGTTACAGCAGCAGCATGCAAGGCGGGGAGATGGGCCCAGCTTTGGCGCTATGCTGTCCCGGTTGACGGAGCATGCCATATCCAGTGCTCGGTATGAGAATCTGGAGGCGGCGATTCACCAGCGCGTCAACCACGTGTATATCCATCAGCTGATGTTGCTCGCGAGCAATAAGAAGGCCCCGTCATCGGCACGTGGGCAGGCGAGTCTGGAACTGGCAAAAATCCAGCACGCTATTGGCCGCATGAAACTGTTTGGGGGAGATCCACAAGGCTATAACGCGCATTACTTTTATGAGGCACAACGTATAGCGCAATTTATGGCGGGAAATCTGGAAGTGAGCCCTGCAGATATCAAATCGATGCCGCCGGGTTCTCCCATTTAGTGACTTAAATTGAATACACCGGACTTAGTGCATTGGGTGTAGTGTTTTGATCCCTATTCGAACCCTTTAGTAAAAGGCCGGCCCGCAGCGCCGGCCTTTGGCGATAAACCCGGTACAATTAACCGCGAATAAACTGGGATTTCCGGACCCAGTGTTTGCCGCGATAGGTTCTTGTTGGAGCGGAAGTGGTTTTCGCCCAGAAGAAGTCCCGATTGAACTGGAACTCCACTTCGTAGCCCTCTGCCAGTGCGGCGAGCGGCATTGCCTGCCAGCTGGACTGCCGACGTTTGCTGGTGGCCTCCAGCAGATACTCTGTGTCGTTCACTACTGCGATCACCCACGCATGCCCCTCGCCCTTGTAGGTGCCCAGGGCGACTCGTGCATCGACACCGAGGTTGATCAACCAGTCTGCGAGTAGAATGGCATGATCCTCACAGTCGCCACGTTTCTGGTAGTAAGCCTGGCGGGAGGTCTGCCAGATGTCTGCTAGCCCGGAATACTGTAGATGGTCGTACTGGTATTCCTTGCGCGTGGCGAGAGTGTACAGGGGCACCCACAGGGCGTCGGTCTCGAAGGGTTGAAAGCCCACCAGATAGCTGTTGGCAAAGTGATGCAGACTGTCGAGACCGCGGGCAGAAGCGGTGGCTGTTTTAACACCCTGCCAGTCCCAGATCGAAATGTAGCTGCTGCGCTCCTCTGGCTGGGCGCCCACCGCCCGCTGCACCATGGATTCCGTCAGGGGTGAGCTGGTGCCGGAGATCACTACCGTTCCGCTTTGATTGTCCTCACGCCCCGCATCCTCGCTACTTTCGGCGGTGCGCATCTGCCGTTGAATCAGCAGCACCTCTTCTGGTGGTTGGCTTTGCTGCAGGATTTCCGGTAGTGAAATCAGCAGCAGGCTGAATAGCAGAAGTCCAAGTAACAGGCGCATCGTGTTCCTAGCCCTTGAGCCCGAAAGAAATAATCAGGGCAACAAAAACCAGAATAGTGGAGGCAAAGATGGACACCGCGATATTGCCTTTTTTCAACTCCTGCTCGATATCGACATGCTTCAGTAGTTTCTTGTCGATAATCAGCAATGCCACCATTGCAACGAAGATGGCGAGAACGGTATAGAGCAAGTTGATGCCCAGATTGAACAGGGTTGCAGTGAGAAATTCCGTTTGCACTTCAGGGGTCCAGTGTTGTTGAAAGACAGTCAATTAGATCATATTCCGAGCGATATTTCCCATTCGCTTGCGGCTGTCGGAGAGAGCCCTTAAGGTTCGCTCCTGATTCAAGCGAGAAGGGAAATCCGATGCTGTCTAAGTTGTCAAAGCTGTTCATTGTATCCGGTCTGATTCTGGGCCTGGTGGCCTGTGGCGATCGGGTGGAAGTGCCCCCGGCCCACGTGGGCAAAATCCTCACCAAGAATGGCTACAAGCCCAATACGGTACCACCGTCCAAATTCCGATTGGATCCGTGTATTTTCTATTGCGATAAACTGGTTACGCTCGCCACCGCGGACTTCGGTCATATGGAGAAATTCAAGCTGTTCATGCCCAAGGATCAGCTCAATATGAGCTTTGATATCCGCATGACCGGCTCCGTCAACGAAACCTACATCGATAATATTTTTGATCGGGTACCGCCGAGCCAGGACAATATCTCTGTGAACCAGGTGTACAGCACCTATGCACAGCCGGTGATCCGGGATGTGGTGCGCCGGGTGATCGCCAAGTACTCCATTAACGAAATCGCTTCCAGCCGTGAAATGTTGAGCCAGGAACTTTTTTCAGCAGTCACGACCTCCCTGGACGGAACCCCGATCAAGATCAAGCGTCTGGGCATTGCCGACGTACAGTTTCCCAAGGTCATCACCGAGGCCAAGGAGCGCGCCGCCGAGCGCCGCGAACTGATCGAACAGGAAAAGGCCCAGTTCGAGATCCAGAAAATCCAGATGGAGCGGGATCTTGAGCGGGAAAAAATGAACCGCGCGGTTGCCCGTGAAAAAGCCATGGGGCAGAAAGAAGTGAATGATCTATTGGCCAAATCAGTAACGGATAAGTATCTCGCCTACCGCACACTGGAAGTACTCGATCGTATGGCGGAATCCGAGAACAAGGTGTTTGTGCCGGTGGAAGCGCTGGGCACCATCGGGCTGCAGCAGGCAGTATTTACCGATCAGGTCAAACAGGTCGCACGCAAGCGCTGAGGGGAATCGATGGAATTCAATGCGCAGATTGCCAACTGGCTGATGACCGCCCTCGGCGGTCTCTCCAGTTGGATCGTGATAGCCGCCTGCGTGCTGCTGGCACTGAATATCTTCCTGCGGGTACGCTTCCTGCGCAGCCACGGGCAGGGGATGCACTGGCTGCTGGACCGTACCCTGGTCATCCGTTTTCTGTGTCTGCTGTTCTTTATCTGGGTGCTGATTGGCTTTAACAGTAATGGTCCCAGGCTGGTGCTGCAGCCGGATTACAGTGCGGAAGAAGAAGCGAGAGCGCGCGCGCTCCGCCACAAAGGCGAGCTGGATAACCTTGCGCCCGTACGCGAAAGCGCTGAAGAAACCAGCAAGAAGCTGGAACAGTTACGCGAGGCGCAAAAATCTGAAAGCACTGACGGTTAAGTCAGCGTCTAGCAGGCTGCTGAAAAACCAGTCAGGGCGGATTGCACCTGACTGGTCCTCCGCCGCGTTTTCACTTCTCCCCTTCAGACTGGTAAAACCGTGACATCTCTTGCAAAACTTCCTGGATAACATTGCCGGGAATGTGTCTGTTTTTCTCCGGCTCCAGAGTCCGGGTATCCAGGAGTTCCACGGTGCCGGAGGCGTGTTTCACCAGGTGGTATTCCGGCATCAACAGCGCGTAGTCCATATAACTGTGAGACATGTTCCAGCCCAGGCGCCCTTTATTGAACAACCCGTAGTCCGAGGAGAACGCTTTCGGTGATGTGGCCTCGCACCCCAGTGCATTGCGCACCAGCGCGGGAGCTACATCAAAATGCTGTGTGCGGTGATGGTAGGTGTGTGGCTGTTTGCCGGGCCAGTGGATTACCAGGGGCACATGTAACTGGTAGTCGCCGAAGTTACTGCCATGGCCCCAATAGTTTTTGCGATGTTCATTGAATTCTTCGCCATGATCTGAAGTCACCACCACGATGGTGTTTTCCAGCAGGTCGCGCTTTCGCAAATCATCAATCACCTGGCGGAGTTGATTGTCCACGTAGTGCCCTGCAGTGCGGTAGGCATTGAGAAAGGGTGTCGGATCAAAGTCGTTATCGAGTTCGAACCGGTTGACGTCCCAGTAGGGCTCAAACTTCGGGTAATCCTCCGGTACCTCATATCCGTGCGTGGTGTCGTAGAACAGGAAACCGAAGAAGGGGTTTTCTGCTTTTTGCTGCGCACGCTGTTCCATGTAATCGAGCCAGTCCCGGGTGATCCTGGCATCGCGCTGCCAGGGCTTTTTACCGGGGGTTTCCAGGCGCAGATTGTCGATGGAGGAAAATATATTGCGATCGAATGCGGGGCTGACCAGAGTCGCCGACGCCAGCACCTTGGTGTCATAACCCAGCGCTTGCATGCGCTCGATCATCACCGGCGGCTGACCGGCGGTACTGAACGCATCCCAGTAACTGGCAGGGATGCCGTAAAAGAGAGTGAAGAGACCAGGCTTTGTCGCATTGCCATTACTGAAATGCTGCGTAAAAACCTGAGAGGAAGAGCGCAGGTCCCACAGCGTGGGCATGGTCTGTTGCTCCAGAAGGTCCCAGCGCACCGAGTCCATTACGACTATCAAAAGGTTCATGGGGGGCTCGGGGGGCGAACACTGCATGGGTGCGGCAGGGTAGTTCAGCCGTCCGCGGCGGGCGCCTTCCAGCTTGACGCTGCCCTGGTTTCCCCGCGCTCGCTGCGGATCCACCAAGCCCCACTTTTTCATCAGACGCTTGCCGGTAGCGGCATGGTACAGAGGCAGATGACGCGTGACAGAAGTGATACGGGTATCGTAATTGGCATCCGCCCAGGCGTGCCAGCCGTGCGCACAGAGTTGGCTGGCAAACATACCGGCAAAGGCGAGCCGGGCCCAGCGCGCACGGGGGCGATAATGTTTCAGCAGTGCCGCTAACCCGACCTCCAGTAACAGTATGATCAGCCCGGCACCAATAGCGACTGCCTGCGTGGTGGGGGACAGGGTAAATGCCTGTCCACCCGCACCCAGTGCCAGCTCGAGCACAAAACTGGAGAGGTGAAAGCGGTACAGGGAATAGACCACGGTATCTACGGCGAGGATACTGATTCCCGCTGTCGCGACAGTAACGGCCAGCACCCGGGTCAGTGGAAACGGCAGCAACAGTGATAACAGCAGTAGCGGCAGCCCTGCCAGCCAGGCGATGATAGTGAACTGTCCGGGATACAGTACGCTGACGTAAGTGGCAGTGACGATATCGGCGATGTCGATCCACTGTATATAAAGCAGTCCCAGCAGCAGCGCAAACAGTCCGTTGGCAAAAGTGAACCAGATAACCCAATTGAAGGCATCGCGTCTGCTGGCAACTGTTGATCTGGGCATGTCGTTACTCCTTGCCGGTCTGTGCTGTCTGTCTACTGGTGTGTCCGTGTGCCTGTCGGGTCCTTTTATCGTGTTGGTTATGGTGGCGATGGGCGCACTAAAGTGGTGCGGATGATATCAGAGAATTCTGACTTGAGAGGGGCTGGCAGTGCTGAAAATCGGGTTTGTGTGACCAGTTGTTCAGTATGCGCGCCGGATACAATCGATTCCGGGACCGATGGCCCGTTGCCAGGCTTGTGAAACGGAGTCATCAAATTCCGGGTCGTGCTGGCGCAGGGTGGTCAGCAGTGCCGATAGCCAAAGGTCGTACCATTCGGGGCGAATGTTGTAGCCACTGCGGGAGTGGCTTTCTCCCAGGGCTTTCAGCTTGGTGTCCGACATGCCGCGGGCATGTAGCACCAGTTGCATGATGCCATTGCGCAGTAGGTGTCGCTGGGCTGACATATCCGTATTGCGAAACAGCGCGCGAATTTCCTCCGAGCTCCCCATAAAGTGATCGTAGAAGTCGATGAAAAACTGTTCACTATTGCAGCAACGGCCATAGCTCTGGAATACGACATCGCTGTCGACACGGTTCATTTTGCTCTCCCTGAATGCGGTTTTTCATTCAAAATTGTTCTTATCCTGCCCGTGGATAGACGCATGGCTGCGAATGCTAGCGTTCTTGGGAAGTTATAAATTGATTTAAATCAATTTTGGGGTCATAGGGCTAAATCGGGGAGCAAAAGGAGTAAATCATGGGTGGAGCCACAGTCGGGCGGCGGTGTTATTTATGGGCTATTTGCATTGGGAACCGGACATCGGGGGCATAGACTACCTTGCACATCGAGAAGAGGAGATATCCCATGCGTTACTTGATTCCTGTAGTTTTGTTTTGTACGTTCGCCGGTTTTGCTCAAGCACAGCAACCAACGGATCAGCTGCCTGCGGGTAGTTCCGAAATCCAGGTTCTTGGTAAAACCTACTGGAAAAGCGGCGATAACTTTTATCGCTTCAATGAAAATACTGGCATGTTCTATCAGGTTCCTCAGCCCACTGTGCAGGCCCATCGTGATCAGTCCGCGCACATGTATCAGCGTAACCAGACACTGCCTGCGACAGGTCTGACTGGTGACCAGATCGAAGGTTGTCGTAATGCGGCAGCGGACAAATCCAATGCTGTGCCCAACCGTGGTAGCGAGGTGTACATTAACGAGTACAACCGCTGTGTGACCGATCTGCAGTAGTACCTGTACTTCGGTAAGAGAAAAGGTTTGCCGGCTCTGCCGGCAAACCTTTTTTTGTTCGGGGCTCAGTCATTGCTCCGGTGTTGGCGATTCGCCTTGCAGCGCCCGTAGAAGGTCGTCTGCCCGAATTGGCAACGTCCGCATCCGCACACCCACCGCCGCAAAGATCGCATTCCCAATCGCCGGTCCGACCACGGTAGTGGCGGGCTCGCCAAGCCCCACGGGAGTCTCGGTGCTCTCGACAAACTCCATTTCGATTTCCGGCACATCGCGCATACGCAGCGGGGTGTAGGTATTGAGGTTGGTATCCACCACTTGGCCATTTTCAAAGCGGGTGCCCTCGTGCAGGGCGAGGCTTATGCCCCAGAGAGCGGCGCCTTCCACCTGGGCACGGGCGCCGTCCGGGTGGACGACGGTACCGGCGTCGGTGACCAGAGTGATTTTTTCTACGGTGGGGCGGCCGGTTGTGCGGTCGACGCGTACGCGGGCCACACAGGCGGTCCAGGTGGGCATATTGCGTTCCTGGCCGTAGGTGGTAGCGACGCCCAGGCCGGTGTCTGCGGGCATTTCGCTGCTCCAGTCGGAGATTTCCCGCACGCGGCGCAGTACGTTGGCCTGGCGGGAGGCGCCGCCGACGGCGTTGGGGGCGGAGCCGGCGTTCTTGCCTTCGGCTTTGAGCTTTTCCAGCCGGAACTCTATGGGGTCCTGGCCCACTTTGTGGGCGGCTTCGTCCATAAAGGATTCCAGTGCCCAGTTGACCCAGCCGGAGCCCACGGAACGCAGCCAGCCGGGGCGGAAGGTCTCGTTGGCGAGGTCGTTGGAGATGGCGCGCAGGCGGTTGCCGCCAACGGTATACCAGTGCAGGGCGCCCTGGATGGCGAAGGGGTCGTACTTGCCACCGGAGATACCCTCGGCAAGGAAGTCGGGCACCATCACCTGGGTGGGCCAGCCGGCGGTGGCGTGGTGTTCCATACCGGTGACGTTGTTGTCGCCGTCGAAGGCCATGCGCATGCGCTGTACGGAGGGGGAGCGCAGGGAGTCGAAGCGGATATCGTCTTCGCGGGTGAGCACGAGTTTTACCGGTCTGCCCAGGGCTTTGGCAGCGAGGGCGGCGGGTACGGCGTAGTCGCCGTTGAGCCGGCGTCCGAAGCCGCCGCCGAGCATATAGGTTTTCATCACCACTTTTTCCTGGGGTACACCCAGGGCCTTGGCCAGGGTTGGCAGTATCAGGGACTGCCACTGGTTGCCGGTGTGGATTTCCCAGATGCCATCCTTTTCCCGGGCCAGGGCGTTGACCGGTTCCATCTGGAAGTGCAGGGCGCTGTGGGTGATGTATTCGGCATCCAGTGCGGAATCCGCTTCGGCGAAGGCTTTTTCCACATCGCCGTCGTTTACCACCACTACGCCGGCGTCGCGGCTTTCGATCAGTTCGCGTCCGCGCTCGAGGATCGCCGCTTCATCGATATCGGCGGTTTCGCCCGGCGCCCAGTCCACTTTGATTTTCTGTGCGGCCATGTTGGCGGCGTGGAAGCTGTCGGCAATGGCGACGGCCCAGCCCGGCACTGTTTCGGAGGGGTCTTCGAGAATGAGGGTTTTCTGGTAGCCGGGAATTTCCCGGGCGGCACTGTCGTCAAGTTTTTTTACACTGGCACCGTAGCGGGTGGGGGGAACCAGAGGGCGGCCATAGACCATGCCTTCCACTTTTGCGTCCAGTCCGTAGAGGGCCTTCCCATCGGTTTTGTCGGGAATATCCAGGGCCTGGGCGGGACCGCCGATCAGGCGCCGCTGGGAGGCGGGCTTGATCGGCATTTTCTTCAGCTCGTCTTCGCTGAAGCTGCGGCTGATGTTGCCGCTGCGCACCAGCTCTGCGTAGCTGATGGACTGGTCGCCGGCGATCACGCGGCCGCTACGGGCCCGGCACTGGTCCGGGGATACGCCCATTTGACGGGCGCCTTCCTCAATCAGGGCGATGCGGCCGGCGGCGCCCGCCTGGCTCAGGGGCAGATAGCTCTGCCACACGGACCAGCTGCCGCCGGTCACCATCATGCCCCATTTGGGATCGCTGTCGACGTAGTTGAGGGTGACCTGTTCCCAGTCCGCTTCCAGTTCGTCGGCGACGATACGGGCGAGGGCGGTACCGATATGCTGGCCCATTTCCGCCTTGGCGATATTCACCACGACTTGTCCGTCTTTCTGTACCTGATACCAGATGGTGGGCTCGAAGGCGCCTTCTGCAAGAATCTGGCTGGCGGACTCGATCGGGTCCGCCAGGCTGAGAGGGGAGCGGGCAAAGGCGAAAGTGAGGCCGGCACCGGCCATGCCGATAATAAATCCTCGCCGGCTCAGGTCGGGGGCATTGCTGTCCAGGGAGTTGTTGTCCAGGGAGTTGCTGTCCGCGGAAGCGTTCGGGGGAAACTTAAGCATGGTCGGCTCCCGGGTTTTCTTCTCTGGCGTCCGCGCGCATACGGCCCGCGGCGAGTTTGATCGCTTCGCGGATGCGGATATAGGCCATGCAACGGCACAGGTTGCCGCTCATCACATGGTCTATCTGTTCATCGGTGGGATTGGGGAAGTCTTTCAGCATTGCCGCTGCCTGCATGATCTGGCCGGGCTGGCAGTAGCCGCACTGGGGTGTCTGCGTCTCTACCCAGGCCTGCACCAGCGGGTGTTCGCCATTCTGTGACAGGCCTTCGATGGTGGTGACCTCGGTGCCGGCGATGCTGCTTAGCGGGGTAATGCAGGCGCGCACGGCGCGGCCGTTGACGTGTACTGTACAGGCGCCACAGAGGCCGATGCCGCAACCGTATTTGGTGCCGGTAAAGCCGATATCGTCGCGAATTACCCACAGTAGCGGCGTCTCCCCGGGCACATCCACTTCCGCCTGCTGGCCGTTGATCCGGAAACTGGTGCTCATTGCTTCTCTCCCTTATCTGCCGCGACGGTGCCTAGCTGCTGGCGCAATTCTTTCAGGCGTTTTTCCAGGTCTTCCCAGGGGGGCAGGTCCGCGCGCTTGCGCAGAAATCGCGAAAGCTCGGCCACATCCCGGTCGCTCAGCCTGGCAAAGTCCGGCATCACGATACCCGGCGTTCCTTCATCGGCGGGAATACCCCGCAGCAGCACCCGCAGCAGATTGGTGGGATCAGCAGCGGTGACCGCGCTGTTGAGGCTCAGCTCGGCGCGCAGACCGAGGGGGTTGTCCGCTGCGTTGTAGTGGCAGGCAGCGCAGGCAGCGATGTAGATGTTCTCGCCCTGGCTGCGGTCTGCGTCGGTGCGTTTGTGTGCCGCATCAATGACCTGTGCAGCCTGTGTTGCGGCCTGTCGTGTGCTGTTTGGGGTTTGGTCCTGGCCGCCGAGGGAGGCCACGTAAACCGCCAGTGCGCGGATATCGCCGTCCGGCGCTCGCTCGAGTCCCTGATGCACCACTTCCCCCATGGAGCCCACGGATACCCCCTGGTAGGCGGATTGCCCGTTGCGCAGATAGTCGTAGAGGGTGTCGCTACTCCAGTGCACGGGGAGTGGTTGATCTGCATTCAGTGCCGGCGCATACCAGTTGTCCACCAGGGCGCCGGCGTAGGCTTCGTCTTTCTTCTCGGCACCGAATGCGTTGCGCGGTGAATGGCAGGCGGTGCAGTGGCCGGCGCCCTCCGCCAGATAGGCGCCGCGGTTCCAGTCGTCGCTCTGTTGCGGGTCGGCCTGCATCGGCTTTTTATCGAAAAACAACAGCTGCCAGCCCCATTGCAGGAAACGCAGGTTGAAGGGGAAGTGCATTTTGTTTTCCGGTGGGGTGTAGGCCACCGGCTCCCGCGTCATCAGGTAGGCGTAGAGCGCACCCAGGTCTTCATCGGTGAGGTTTTTGAAATGGGTGTAAGGGAATGCAGGGTAGAGGTAGGCGCCGTCTCGGGCGATGCCCGCGCGCATGGAGCGCACAAAGGCTTCGAGCGACCAGTTGCCGATGCCATCCTGGGGGTGAGGAGTGATATTGGTGGAGTAGAGGCTGCCGAATCCCGTGGGGAAATCCCGCCCCCCGGCGTAGGGTTTGTCATCGGTGGTGGTATGGCAAGTGGCGCAGTTGCCGATACCCGCGAGAATCCGGCCGCGTTCGATCACGGCGTCGTCAAAAGAGGAGGGCGGTGGCGTCTCCACCGGGTCGATCGACGGCTTGCGAATAACAAAGAACAGCGCGATAAGGATGATCACCAGCACCGCCAGTGCGGCAGTCAGGGTTCTGCCCATATCGAAACCTCTCACAGTAGGCGATCACCGGGCCCGTGCTTGTTCCGTGATGGACCCGGTGCGCCGGGAATCCGGCGATAAGTCTCTTTATAGCACTCAGCCGGCTTCGCCTTGGGTTATGGGAGGATTTGGCGGGGATCGCTTTATATTCCACTCGTAGTGTGTATCAGCCGAAGCAAGGTCTCGGCAGCAACAGCGGAGGCCCGTCGGGCAGCAATGCCTGTTCCAGCCAGACCGGCGGCGGCCTGATGCGCCCCTGATACAGGTGATGAAAAGAGAACCCCGCATTTGCGGGGCCTTTGGGGGGGATGGGGCGTGGCAAACCCTGCGGTTACAAGTTCAGCACCAGTAAATCCGGTGCGGTGATATTGAAGTCCAGCGCCATGGCGATACTGAGTGTGGTAATGGTAAAGATCGAGAAGGCAAATACCTGCCGCGCCCAGCCAGTAATATCAATGTCACGCCGGTAACCCCGCAGCGCCATCGCCAGCCACCACAGGCTGGTGGTGCAGGCCACCGCCATAAAGGCGGCGCCGGTGTAACCGCTCAGGGGCAGCAGTACCGTCACCAGGCTGAACACTGCGATATACAGCACGATATGCAGTTTGGCCTTGGCCACGCCCTGGGCCACCGGCAGTACCGGAATGCCGGCGGCCTCGTAGTCCCGGTAGCGGAAAATCCCGATCGCATAGGAGTGGGGCATCTGCCACAGACAGAACATCACCAGCAGGATCATGGCACCGGCGTCGCATTGCCCGGTAACCGCACAGTAGCCAACTACCGGGGGCACCGCTCCAGACAGGGCACCTACCAAAGTACCGTAGACGGATTTGCGTTTCATATACAGGCTGTAGATGCCCACATACACCACGAACCCCAGTGCCGCGAAGGCGACGCTGACCGCGTTGGTGTAAATGGCGAGCAATGCAAAGCCGGCCGCGCCCAGCAACAGGCCGAACAGCAGCGCCGCGCGCGCCGACAATGCACCGGTGACCGTGACCCGGTTACGGGTGCGTTGCATGCACGCGTCGATATCCCGGTCGATACAGTTGTTGATGGCGCAGCCGGAGGCGACCACCAGTGACAGGCCGATCGCCGTAGCGGCAAACAGAGCCCAGTCAATATCGCCGCGGGCCGCGAGGAAAAAGCCTCCTGCGACCGAGATCAGGTTGCCAGCGATGATGCCGGGTTTGGTGACCGCATAATAATGGGCCAGGTAATGCAAAGGATGTTTGATCACGACCGTTACCAATCTTTGTGCATCAATGCATCATCATCGCGTTGGCGCTGTAGAGGATCCACACCGACAGCCCCACCACCATGACAATAATCAACGCGGTAAACAGGAAGGTGAACGTATTGGCTCGCCCCTCGCTGGAAAAATTGAGATGCAGGAAGTACTTCAGGTGAACCACCACCTGCACGATGGCCATCAGTACCACCAGCCAGATGGTCGTTACCTTGTCGAATTGCCCGGTCATTACTGCCCAGAATGGAATCGCGGTCAGAATGACCGACAGCACAAACCCCATCAGGTAGGATTTCACACTGCCGTGATCGGCCTCATGAGATTGTCCGGAATGGATGTCAGATTGTGCGTTCATCACAGTACTCCCAGCAGGTAGACAACGGTAAAGACACACACCCAGACAATGTCCAGGAAGTGCCAGAACAGGCTCAGGCAGGACAGGCGGGTCACGGTCTGCTGGCCGAGGCCGCGTTTGGCCACTTCTACCATCATCACCGCCATCCAGATCAGGCCTGCGGTGACATGGAGGCCGTGCATGCCCACCAGGGCGAAGAACGACGAAAGGAAGGCGCTGCGGGAGGGGCCATTGCCCTCGGCGATCAGGTGGTGGAATTCATTCACCTCCATGCCGATAAACACTGCGCCGAGGGCGAAGGTTACCAACAGCCAGGCGAGGGTGCCCGCCTTGTGCTGACGGTGCGCAGCGATCATGGCAAAACCATAAGTGATGCTGCTGAACAGCAGCGCTGCGGTTTCGATGGCCACGTAATCCAGCTCGAAAATATCGCGTCCGGAGACACCGCCAGCAGTGTTCATGAATAGCACGGCGTAAGTGGCAAACACCGAGGCGAACAGCAGACAGTCGGTCATCAGGTAAATCCAGAAGCCGAATAGGGTGTTTTCGCTGGTGTCGTGGTGGTGATCGTCGTGATCCTGCCCATGGGCGCTATCGCCCAGATAGGTTGCTTCTGTCATGGCATTCATGCAGTCACCTCTTCAACATCATTCGCCTTGTGCTTGCGTTGCACAGCCTTTGCCCGTGTGGACTTTCTGGAAGCGGATTGTGGATTGACCTGTTGCAGGTGCCGGGATTCGATACGCTCAATCTCATCCGGCTGCACGTAGTAATCCACATTTTTTGCGTATGCCCGCTGTAGCAGGAACACCACAGCGGCCACCAGACTGGCGATGGCCAGCCAGGTGATATGCCACACCGCGGCAAAACCGAAAGCCGTGGTGGCACCGGCAATAAGCACGCCGGCGGCAGTGTTGCTGGGCATATGGATGGGGGTGTAACTGGCCGGGCGCTGATAGGCGGTGCCTTTCTCTTTCATATCGGTAAATGCATCGATGTCGTGCACCGCGGGCAATTCTGCAAAGTTGTAAAACTGCGGCGGGGATGCGGTGGACCATTCCAGGGTGTGGCCGTTCCAGGGGTCACCGGTCACATCGCGGTTTTTCTCGCGCTCGCGGAATGCGAGATACAACTGCACAAACTGCAGGATGATGCCTACCATGATCACGATTGCACCGGCACAGGCGATATACAGCCAGATGTTCCAGTCGGGGTTGTCGGTGTGATTCAGGCGGCGGGTCATACCCAGGAAGCCGAGCACATACAGTGGCATGAAAGCCATATAGAAACCGACCTGCCAGCACCAGAAAGATGCCTTGCCGATGCGCTCGTTCAGGTGGAAGCCCATGGCCTTGGAAAACCAGAATGCAAAGCCGGCCAGATAACCGAACACCGCGCCGCCGATAATGGTGTTGTGGAAGTGGGCAATCAGGAACAGGCTGTTATGCAGTACATAGTCCGCTCCCGGTACCGCCAGTAATACGCCAGTCATCCCGCCAATGGTGAAGGTCACCATAAAGCCCAGGGTCCACAGTACCGGCACCGTCATACGCAGGCGGCCGCGATACATGGTGAACAGCCAGTTGAACAGTTTCACCCCGGTGGGCACCGCAATGATCATGGTCATAATGCCGAAGAAGGCGTTGACGTTGGCACTGGAGCCCATGGTGAAGAAATGGTGCAGCCAGACGATAAAGCCGAGAATGGAAATCGCCCCGCTGGCCCAGACCATGGACTTGTAGCCGAACAGACGCTTGCCGGTAAAAGTGGAAATCACTTCAGAGAAAATACCGAACGCCGGCAGGATCAGGATGTATACCTCCGGGTGTCCCCACGCCCAGAACAGGTTGATATACATCATGGCGTTGCCGCCGGCAGCATTGGTAAAGAAGTGGAAATCCATATACCGGTCCAGGGTCAGCAGGCCCAGTACGGCGGTGAGGATCGGGAACGAGGCCACAATCAGGATGTTCGCCCAGGTGCAGGTCCAGGTGAAAATCGGCATATCCATCAGCTTCATGCCCGGGGCGCGCATTTTGAAGACCGTCACCAGGAAGTTCACCCCGGTGAGCAGGGTACCGATGCCCGATATCTGTAGTGCCCAGATGTAGTAATCCACTCCCACGCCGGGACTGAATGACAGCTCTGATAATGGCGGATAGGCCAGCCAGCCGGTTTTGGCAAACTCGCCCAGGCCGAGGGAGAGGTTGATCAGGATGGCGCCGCCGGCAGAGAGCCAGAAGCTCAGGTTGTTCATAAACGGAAACGCCACATCGCGCGCGCCGATCTGCAACGGCAGCACGATGTTCATCAGCCCGATCATAAAAGGCATGGCCATGAACATGATCATGATCACCCCGTGGGCGGTAAAGATCTGATCGTAATGTTCCGGCGGCAGATAACCGGCGGCGCCATTGGTGGCGATCGCCAGTTGTGTGCGCATCATGATCGCGTCGGAAAATCCGCGCACCAGCATGATCAGGGCCAGCAGGATATACATAACCCCGAGACGCTTGTGATCGACGGATGTTATCCAGTCGAACCACAGCGTGCCCCATTGTTTATGGCGGGTGATGGCGACCGCGATCAGAGCGCCGACGATCCCCACTACTGCGAGGGTGCCCATGATGATGGGCTCGTGATACGGAATCGCGTCGAGCGATAGATTGCCGAGCAGGTTCATGATTGATCCTCTGCCTCCCCGTGATGTTTGGCTGTAGAACCGTGTTTCGTACCCTTATGCGCCGCGGTATCGCTGGGCGCCTGGTTCCAGGTGTTGTAGTTCTGCATATATTTGTGAATGATCTGATGGAAGAGCCCGTCGCTGACCGCACCGAAATGCTCGATCGGATGGTCTTCGCTGGGTTTGGCCAGTGCGGCATAGCGCTTGCTGTCCAGGGTCGGATTGCCGCTTTTCAGCTTTGTCACCCAGTCTTCAAACCCGGCATCGCTCATGGCGATGGCGTCGAAGTGCATGTCAGAAAATCCGGCACCGCTGTAGTTCGCAGAGAATCCTTCAAACGTGCCCGGCTCGTTGGCGATCAGGTGCAGCTTGGTTTCCATGCCGGCCATGGAATAGATCTGACTGCCCAGCTGCGGAATGAAAAACGAGTTCATGGTGGATTCGGAAGTAATCTTGAACTGCACCGGCACATCGGTGGGAATCACCAGTTCATTCACTGATGCCACCCCCTGTTCCGGGTAGATGAACAGCCACTTCCAGTTCAGTGAAACCACTTCTACGGTCAGTGGATCGCGTTCGTGTTCCAGTGGCTGATAGGGGTCCAGCGCGTGGGTGGAGCGCCAGGTGATTGCACCCAGAATCACCACGATCACCACCGGGATCAGCCACACCGTGGTTTCGATTTTTCCGGAGTGGGCCCATTTGGGCGCATAGATTTCGTGCTCTCGGCCTTCGCGATATTTCCACGCGAAGTAGAGCGTCATGGCGATCACTGGAATTACCACCAGCAACATCAGCACAGTGGCAATGATGATCAGGGACTTTTCATCGACGCCCACCTGTCCTTTGGGGTCGAGCACACCGCCTTCACAGCCGGCCAATGCAAGCACGGCAGCGGACAGCGCAGCGGTTTTCAGGCTACGAATAAACACGAGGACAGATCCTCTCAATACGGGGGTTACAACACCTGCCTGAAGGCAGAGGAAAGTGCACCGACAGAATGCGGTGACAACAGTGGGCCAGCGAATTATCGAAATAATTCGCAAGATCGGCTTACCGATGCCAGGAAAATGTCAGTGCAGGTGGCCCGAACAGGCCAAAAAGATTACGCGTGAAAGGGCGGCGCCCGGGAACCATGGGCGGAGTATGGTACAGAGCACAGTGTCGGCGTCTGCGGCTGCAGAGTGCGGAGAAAACGGCGGAATGCTATTCGCAGGCTTCTTACAAAGCTGAGTAACAGCAAATAATGCCGTACCAGTATAAAACTGCAGAGTAGTACCGCAGTAATCCCCAGATCGACAATTGATTGCGCTGAGGTGCTGGACTCAAGCGCCGGTATCCATTCGCCAGCGTCGATTACCAGGCCGTAATGCAGTAACAGACTGAACAGTACTGCGAAGCATCCGCTGATAGCCAGAAACGACAACATGCCAGCGACCCGCTGGTCCAATTGGACTGCAGGTTTTCGATTCTGATGTGTCGAATGGCTGATCGCTTTCAAAAAATCATCCAGCGGAAATTACGTTGCAGGCGGCCTGCGCACGGGATTGGAAAAAACCATCTTGTTCCCATAACCCCTTGGGTGAGGGACATCGGCCGGCGAAGCCTATCAGACATTGGTTGGTCGCACAAAAGAAAATTGTGCAGGTTTCGAACAGTTGAGATGGTCTGTTTCGGAAGTTTTCCCATCAATGGTGAAAGGATGACAGGGTTTTTCCTTGGTCAATTAAAGCGGAAAACCGTGCTCAAAAAAGAAGCCGGGCACGGCGCTATATTCCGCGGGACTCGAGCGGGGTTGAAAACTGTTGCGAGGGGGTAATTGTTAACTGTAAAGAAGGAATCTCCGCGAGAGGAGAGCTGCGCAAAAAAGGGGCCCCAGGCCCCTAAAGCGATTGAGAGAGGAAAGTGTTGCTCGTTACTGGCATTTTTTCCCTTTGCAGGGCTTGTCACTGCCACCATCGGAACCGCCACCACAACCGTTGGTGGTTAGGTAGTCCACCGCTGACTGCGCCTGCACCAGGCCGTAGCCATAAGCGTTATCGCGCCCGGCCGCTCCCAGGTCTTCGGCGGTAGTGTTCAGTGCATTGCGGATATCTGCCGCAGAGCAGCTGGGGAAGTGGCTCCAGACCAGCGCCGCTACACCTACTACGTGTGGCGTGGCCATGGATGTGCCATCGTAGAAGTCGTAATCACTGGCCTCGAGTGTCAGTGCGGCGTTGCTGCCGAGCTGGTCCAGTAGTGCTGCGCCATCGGTGTCAGAAATACCGGCGGAGGGGATGCCAGTGACAGTTTCTCCCATAGTGCCGTAGAGCATGCCCGGCTCATTGTTATAGATCACCGCGCCGACACCGCCGCCGGCCTCACAGGCCTGCACCTTTTCTGCGAAGCTGATATTGCCGCGAGAGATCAGGCAGACTTTATCAGCGGCATCGGTACAGACGGATTCACCCAGGCCACAATCCGTCAGCGCGCCACTGACACTGCCTTGGGGGCTGCCGTCCATACCTGCGGCATCAATGCCGCTAGCGGCCACGGTGAGGGTAGTGGAGAGGCCGTATCCGACCGGTACCGAAGAAAGTACGCCCACACCGGGGCCCGCCAGTTCGACCTGATCGGTCTGTTGTGAAAAACCGGCAACGACCTTGTTGCTGTCGATCGCGGCCACGGAAACAACGGCATCGTATGACGCGGGGTAGGAGTGGCGGGTATTGCCATCATTGCCTGCGGCGGCGATGGAAAGGATGTTCTGATTGGTATAGAGATCCGCAAAGGCGCGGTCCTCGGTGCGGGATTTGAGCGTTCCCCCCAGGCTCATATTAATCACGTTGGCGCCGTTGCTGGCACATTCGTCTGCGGCAGCCACGAGGTCGGAGGAGTAGGCCCAGCCATCTGCACCGAACACTTTGACGATGTGCAGGTTGATGGCGCTGCCGGGCATCACTCCGACCACGCCGGTGCCGTTGCCAATCGCAGCAATGGTGCCTGCCACATGGGTTCCGTGACCGTTTTCATCGCTGTACCAGTTGCCGGTGCCGGAATCGAAGCTGCCGGTCACACTGTTGCCGGACAGGTCTTCGTGGGATATATCGTAACCGGAATCGATGATACAGACGGTCTGGTTGCCGGCCATGGCGTCGCTGACAAGATCGGCCTGTACCATGGGAATACCGTAGGGGGTGGATTCCGCCATAGGGTAGCGCTTAACGTCTTCTTCTACGTATTCCACATTGGGGTTGTTGCGCAGTGCGTTCAGAGCCCGGGCCGGCAAGTGTGCAGCCATGGCGTTGCGCTTTTCCAGCGCCAGCGCTGAGCGGCCGCCATTTTTACTCATCAGGGATTTTACTGCGGGGCCCTTACCCTCCTTGAACTTCACGATGTAGCGATCATTCGGCGCGGCGGAAGCCTGGGCAGAGATGGTCAGCGCCAGTGCACTGGCGAGAAGAGTGGGAATAGATTTGCTCATGTTTTTATGCTCCTGGTTATTCTTGTTGTATTGGGGACAGCGATGTCCCGAGCCTGACGCAAACAGCAGGTAAGTAGCAGGAGGGCAAAAAAGTACCTAAGTCCCACTAAAGTTTCTCCATCACTCTTTGTAAGTGAAATGCGCAACTTTTTTGCGGATGTGTGCCTTCCACTGCTATAGGCGTATAGGGCACGAACAAATTTAGCAGCAAAAATGACGTCTCCCAGCGCCAGATCACTGACCTGTGCCGGCGTCAGCAAAATGTGATTATGAAGTTGAAATTCGCGACTTTTGGATGGAGGGTTTTGTCGCGTCGACCGTTACAGCTGTCCGTGCCTTAAGGTTGATGTGGAATTTCCGTTTGTGGGGGCGTCTTGGCCCGGGCATAAAAAAGGGCGCCAGAAATTCTGTTCTGGCGCCCTTTGATAAAGCGCAAGCCAAGCCTGAGAAAATCGGCTGAAAGGCCGGGTTAAATGGCTGCCGGCCTGTTTCCCCGTCGTGGATCAGCCGTCGCTGGTTGCCGCGTTTACCTGGGTTGCGAGTGGTTTGCCATCGGCATCCAGCTCGGTGAGGTTTCCAATGCCGAGCTTTTCAACTCCGCCGGCGATCTTTTCCTTGTCCCCTACAATCACCCATACAAACCGATCCGGTTTGATGGTCTGCTTCGCCAGTTCGTGTACCTGTTGCAGGTCGATATTGCGGACTTCATCGGCGTAGCCATTCATATAATCGAGCGGCCGCTCGTAGGTTACCAGGCTCGACAGTGCGCCGGCGACGGCGTCGATGGTTTCGAAACGTCCGGGCAGCTCGTTGATGCGCTTGTCCTTCAGCTTCTGCAGCTCGCTCGCTTTTGCGGGGGCGCTGCCGATATAGCCTCGCAGCTCCTTCTGCAGTTCCGCCAGGGATTCGCTGGTTTTGTCGGTCTGCACCGGCGCATATACCAGCAGCGGTTGCTGGCCCTTGGCGCCAGTGAAGAAGGAGTAGGCGCCATAAGCCCAGTGCTTGTCTTCCCGCAGATTCATATTGATGCGCGCGGTGAAGGTGCCGCCGAGGATATCGTTCATCATATGCAGTGCTTCGCGCTCGGCAATCTTCTCCGAAGGTGCCAGCAGACCGCCGATGATGATGGATTGTTCGGCCCCGGGTTTATCAATCAGATAGACACTGGATTTCTCCGGCAGCGCCACCTCGGTCAGGTTTTTCACTGGCTTGGCGGCTTGTGGCGCGCGCCAGTCGGCGAAGTTCTTTTCCAGTTTTTCCATCAACTGCGGCATGGTGATATCACCAGCCACGATCAGGGTGGCGTTATCCGGGCGCAGCCAGGTCTGGTGGTAGTTCACCAGATCGTCACGGGTGAGAGAGGCGATGGAATCCTCGGTGCCGCTGCCGGTAAACGGAATACTGTAGGCGTGATCCGCCCCGTACAGCAGTGGCGGAATGTTGCGCAACGCCATCTGTACCGGTTTGGTTTTTTCCTGCTGAATGCCGGCGATCCAGCGGCTGCGTTTGCGCTCGATTTCCTCATCGGAGAACGCGGGGTTCAGTAACACGTCTGTAAACAGGTCGATGGAATCATCCAGATTACTGGTGAGGGCATTCAGGGAAACGCTGGCAGTATCCAGGCCCGCATCGGTATCGATACGCGCACCGAGCATTTCTTCGCGTGCAGCAATTTCCAGTGCACTCAGGTGGGTGGTGCCTTCTTTCATCATCGACATGGCATAACTGGAGGTACCCAGTTTTGCGCCCTGGTCGGCAGCGTAGCCGGCGTCGAATTTCATCTCCATGTTGACCACTGGCACCGAGTGGCGCTCAGCCAGAATCACCTTCAGGCCGTTGGGCATTTCCGCGGTCTGCACTTCCGGGAAGGGTACGGAAGGGAAGTCTCCCAGTTCCGGCAACTTGCTGCGGTCGGCACTGGCTTCGGCGGTTTTGTATTCGGGGAAGGGGTGTACTTCCAGAATATGGTCGCCACTGGAGAGCCACTCGTTCGCGGCAACTTTTACCTGATCGGGCGTCAACTGCTGCTTTTCAGTCAGGCTCTCCAGGTAGGCGTTGGGGTTGTCAAAGTAGAGTTCGCCTCGGGCGAGGATCACCCCTTTACCACTCCAGCCGCCCACCTGTTCCAGGTCGCGGGCGTAAGCAGCGTACTCGCTCATATTCACCCGGGCCAGTTCTTCTTTTGTTGGCCCCTCTTGCAGGAACTGCTGCAGTTCTTCATTGATCGCGGATTCAATTTCGGAAAGTTCCACGCCGGGTTTTGCATCGGCGATCACCTGGAACATGGAGGACAGCTCGAATTCATACAGGGCCACGTTTACGCTGGTGGCAATCTGGTCTTCATACACCAGCCGCTGATACAGGCGGGAGTTCTTGCCGTCACCGAGTACCGCGGCCGCGACGCTGATGGCCTCTTCATCGGCGTGACCGAGATTGGGGGTGTTGAATACCTTGTACAGGCGCGATTGGGCTACGCGGTCATACATGGTGTCGCGGGTGGACTGATCGCGCTTGGCGATCCAGGAGTCTTTTCTGGTCAGTGGTGGTCCGGCGGGAATATCGCCGAAATATTTACTGGCTTTTTCTTTGGCGGTGGCGACATCGATATCACCCGCCAACACCAGCACAGTATTTGCCGCGCCGTAATACTGCTTGAACCACTGGTGTACATCGTCCAGGCTCGCCGCATTCAGATCTTCCATGGAGCCGATGGTGCTCCAGGAGTAGGGGTGGCCGGAGGGGAATATGGCTGCCTGCAGTTTTTCCCATACCTTGCCGTAGGGCTGGTTTTGCCCCTGGCGTTTCTCGTTCTGTACCACCCCGCGCTGTTCGTCGAGTTTCTCCTGGGTGATCACACCCAGCAGGTGGCCCATGCGGTCGGATTCCATCCACAGTGCCATATCCAGCGCGTTGCTGGGGACGGTCTCAAAGTAGTTGGTGCGGTCGAGCCAGGTGGTGCCGTTCATGCCCGTGGCGCCCGCCTGCTCGAAGGGCTTGAAGTACTCATCATCGTAGTTTTCAGAGCCGTTGAACATCAGGTGTTCGAACAAATGCGCAAAGCCGGTGCGCCCCGGTTTTTCATCCTTGGAACCCACGTGGTACCAGACACCGACAGAGACGATGGGCGCCTTGCGATCCTCGTGCACAATTACTCGCAGGCCGTTGGGCAGGGTGAATTTTTCGTAATCGATACTGAGAGGTTCGGGGGCAGTGGTGGTGGAGGTGACGGTGGCGGAGGCTGTGGTTTGAGGTTCCGCGCTGGTCGCATTGCTACCGGTGTTACCGCCGTTGGAGGGATCGCCACAAGCGCTGATAGCGAGGGCCAGGGTCGCTGGCAGCCAGAGTCTGTTTACCATAACAGGTGTCCTTTTTATTGTTGGCTGTGCATTGCATTGTTTTAAGGCTCGCAACCGGTGAAGCGCTGAGCCTGTGGGCCGGGTCGGGGATCGTCCTGCGCGGCCGGGACATCGTTTATAGCGCTACGGATTCTGTTCTGCAATGGCGCCGGGCGTTAGCGCGCGGCGTTAAACGTCGTTTTCGTGCTTCAGCTGCACCTGCCAGTCCCCGTCCATATCCACACTAACCAGAACCTGAATCGGCCGGCAGCATACGGAGCAGTCCTCAATGTAGTGCCGGCTACCGGCGGAAGTATCGATCATCAACAGGATTGATTCCCCGCAGTAGGGGCATTGATCGCTGAACTCTTCCACGGTCTGCATATCCGCTCTCCAACTGATGAATGGACTTGATCCGGGGTTCCTAACCCTGCAAATGGGGCGCGGCCCAGGTCGCAAGGGTATTGGCGACATAGAGGGCATCTTCGCGCCGGGTCAACAGGTGATCGGCCGCGTCGAGGCTGATAAAGCTCTTCGGGTGCATCGCTCGGTTGTAGATGTCCGCTGCCTCATCAATAGAAACGGTGGCGTCTACCGGAGAATGGTAGATCAACAGCGGGCGGCCAAGCTCGTGGATGTAGCCTTCCCGGATAGATTCCACGTCCTCGATAAAGTGCTTGCGAATGATAAACGGGCGGCCCGACAGCGCCACTTCCGCCTGACCGTGTTCCCTGATGGCTTTAAGATCGCGGGAGAACTGCTTCAAGACATGTTGCGGATCTCTAGGTGCCGCGATGGTGACAATCGCCTTGGCTTCCGGAATATCCGCCGCTGCCGCCAGTACCGCAGCGCCTCCCAGGCTGTGGCCGATCAACAGGTCCGCCGGTCGATGGGTTTCGCGCAAGAATGCCGCAGCCGCTTTCAGGTCGTCCACATTGGTGGAGAAATTGGTCTCACTGAAGTCGCCCTCGCTGTCGCCGAGGCCGGTGAAATCGAAACGCAGGGTGGCAATACCCAGCTCCGCCAGCCGGCGGCAGATACGGGAGGCGGCAAGCACATCCTTGCCACAGGTGAAGCAGGGAGCGAACAGCGCGTAGCCTGCGGGCGAGCCGGTAGGGAATTCGAGAATGCCTGCGAGCTTTTCCCCCTGAAGGTTGGGGAAAGTGACCTTCTCGCGGCGCTTGCGCTGGGACATGGCGGTTCCTTTTAGCCGACAGCTCACTACTGATGCCAGTACGTGGAAGCGTAATGGTAGAGAGCAGCAATGGCGCGGGCAACGCGGCAGCGGTCACTTTTTTGCATTCTTGTAAAAATGACAGCGCTATCAGTGTGATATCCACACTGTGCGGTAATCCATTTACAAACCGCGTTGATATACTCCGCGCCGATAGTGCCGTGGCCCGGTGCCATCGTTCCGGTTGCCGCTGTGGGCAGGGGCGTTCGCTAGCGCTTATAATCCGCGCCCGCTCCCGGGGTGCTTACCGTACCGTGGGTAAGTGAGTATTCAGTAACCAGCAACAGAGGATTGGCTATGGCGGTTAAATTGATGAAGGACCAGGATCTGGCGGGCAAACGCGTTCTGATCCGCGAAGACCTGAACGTACCGGTAAAAGACGGTGCGGTAACCTCCGACGCGCGCATTCGCGCGGCACTCCCCACCATCAAGGCCGCTGTCGATGCCGGCGCGAAAGTGCTGCTGATGTCCCACCTGGGCCGCCCCACCGAAGGCGAGTACGCCGAAGAGTTCTCCATGGCACCGGTGGCCGCGCACCTGGGCAAGCTGCTGGGCAAAGAGGTACCGGTGGTCAAGGACTGGCAGGGCGGCGTGGATCTTGCAGACGGTGAGGTGGCGCTGCTGGAAAACGTGCGCTTCAACAAAGGTGAGAAGAAAGACGAAGAGGCCTTGGCCAAGCAGTACGCGGCCCTGTGCGACATCTTTGTGATGGACGCCTTCGGCACCGCGCACCGCGCCCAGGCCTCCACCCACGGCGTGGCCAAATTTGCCCCGGTGGCCTGTGCCGGCCCACTGCTGGCGGCAGAGCTGGACGCGCTGGAAAAAGCGCTTGCGAAGCCCGCGCGCCCGATGGTGGCCATCGTTGGCGGCTCCAAGGTCTCCACCAAGCTGACCGTGCTCGAGAGCCTGTCCGATAAGGTGGATCAGCTGATCGTCGGCGGCGGCATCGCCAATACCTTCCTCGCCGCGGCCGGCAAGCCGGTAGGCAAATCCCTGTGCGAGCACGATCTGGTGGACACCGCCAAGAACCTGATGGAGAAATGCGATATTCCACTGCCCACCGATGTGGTGACCGGCAAGGAGTTCAGCGAGTCCGCGGCGGCGGAAACCAAGCCCGCGGACGCTGTTGCCGAAGACGACATGATCTTCGATATCGGCCCGGACTCCTCCGCCGTACTGGCGGACATCCTCAAAAGTGCCAAGACCATCATCTGGAACGGCCCGGTAGGCGTGTTCGAGTTTGACCAGTTTGGCGGTGGAACCGAGCGCCTTTCCAAAGCGATTGCCGACAGTGACGCCTTCTCCATTGCCGGTGGTGGCGACACCCTGGCCGCGGTAGACAAGTACGGCATTGCCGAGCAAGTCTCCTATATTTCTACAGGGGGTGGTGCTTTCCTGGAATACGTGGAAGGCAAGGTGCTACCGGCGGTAGCGATGCTGGAAAGCCGCGCCAGCGAGTAAGGCTGAGCCTGAATTTACAGGCTGCCCCGGCGCTTGACGGCGCCGGGGCAGCCCATTCAGTTGTAGATGTACCCACTGGTTTAGAAGTACCCGAGTTAGAAGTACCCAATATTAAAAATAGATGCGACCGGAGCCCCGCTTCAGGAATCGCACGACAAGTAGTAATTACCAGCTAAATTTCGACGAGAAAGGTTTTTTTCATGGCTTTAATCAGCTTGCGCCAACTGTTGGACCACGCTGCCGAACACGATTACGGTGTGCCGGCGTTCAACGTCAACAACCTCGAGCAGATGCGTGCGATCATGGAGGCTGCCGACCAGACGGACTCCCCGGTGATCGTTCAGGCTTCTGCCGGTGCCCGCAAATACGCCGGCGCTCCCTTCCTGCGCCACCTGATTCTGGCCGCGGTGGAAGAGTTCCCGCATATCCCGGTCGTGATGCACCAGGACCACGGTACCAGCCCCGCGGTGTGCCAGCGCTCTATCCAGTTGGGCTTCAGCTCGGTGATGATGGACGGCTCCCTGCAGGAAGACGGCAAGACCCCGGCGTCTTACGAGTACAACGTGGATGTCACCCAGCGCGCAGTGGCCATGGCCCACGCCTGCGGTGTCTCCGTCGAGGGGGAACTCGGTTGCCTGGGTTCCCTGGAAACCGGCATGGCCGGCGAGGAAGACGGTGTCGGTGCCGAGGGCAAACTGTCCCACGACCAGCTGCTGACCGATCCAGAAGAGGCGGCAGACTTCGTCAAGAAAACCCAGGTGGATGCGCTGGCGATTGCCTGCGGTACCAGCCACGGTGCTTACAAGTTCACCCGTCCCCCCACCGGCGACATCCTTGCCATCGATCGCATCAAGGAAATCCACGCGCGCATTCCGGATACCCATCTGGTGATGCACGGTTCCTCTTCTGTACCTCAGGAATGGCTGAAGATCATCAACGAGTTCGGCGGTGAGATTCCAGAAACCTACGGGGTGCCGGTTGAGCAGATCTGCGAGGGTATCAAGTACGGTGTGCGCAAGGTGAATATCGATACCGACCTGCGCCTGGCCTCTACCGGTGCGGTGCGTCGTTTCCTGGCCGAGAACCCGTCCGAGTTCGACCCGCGCAAATTCCTCAAGGCCACCACCCAGGCCATGAAGGATATCTGTATTGCCCGCTACGAGGCATTCAACACCGCCGGCAATGCCAGCAAGATCAAGCCGATCAGCCTGGAGAGCATGTACCAGCGCTACGAGAAAGGCGAACTGGTGCCGAAGATCAACTGATCTTTTTAATCGTCAGTCGTAGCCAGTGATGAAACGGGCGGACCGCGAGTGAATAAGCTCTGGTTCGCCCTTTTTCGTTTTAAAATGCAGTACCATTAAGTCATGGATCTGCTGAAAGACTTCAATGCCGTCGACCCCAGCCCGGTTATCCGCCGACCGGATTATTCTGTCCTGCGCCAGCAACTGCCGGAGCTGGACTTCGCCTGTGATCGGGATCTCCCGCTATCTGTTACCTCCTACCGGGATTACTACCGTCTCAATTTTGACGAGGCCAGTAGCACCGGGATCGGCACCTTCAGCGCTACAGGTTTTGACCTGGTTGCCCAGTACTGGCTGGTCAACAAGCCCAAGGGCACACTGTTTATCTGTCATGGTTATTTTGACCACACCGGTATTTACGGGGCTGCCATCCGTCTGGGGCTCGAGCGGGGATTCAATGTGGTGGTGATGGATTTTCCCGGTCACGGCCTTTCCAGTGGTGAACCGGTGGCTATCGACACCTTCCTGCAGTATCGGGAAACTTTGGAGGCGTTACTGCGCAGAGCGAAGGGAAAAATGCCGGAACCCTGGCACGGACTCGGGCAGAGTACCGGTGGAGCGACGCTACTCAGCTACCTGCAATTCAGTCGCTGGCAGCCGTTTGACAAAGTCATGCTGCTGGCGCCACTGGTACGTCCGGCACGCTGGCATTTGCGCAAGTGGATGTTCTACTTCGGGCGCTTCCTGATGCCGCACCCCAGCCGTGGTTTCAATATCAATACCCACGATGCCGAGTTTTCCCGTCGCCAGGCCCACCGGGACCCATTGCAGTCCCCGGTGATGTCGATTCGCTGGCTGGGGGCGATGGTGGACTGGTTAAAAGTCTTCCCCAAAACCCCGCGCAACCGAAAACCGATTCTGGTGATTCAGGGCACCGACGATGGCACCGTGGACTGGCGCTACAACATGCGCGTCATCCGCGATCGCTTTCCCAACAGCAAGCGTGTAATTGTACGCGGCGCCCGCCATCAGATGATCAACGAGACCCAGCCCTACCGCCAGCAGATTGTGCAGGCGCTGGATGAGTGGTTAGCCCGCTGATTTTCGGGTTACAAACCCCACCTGATATCCGAAAGGCCGGCCTATTTTGTTGAGCGTCTCGAGGGTGGGGTTGCCGGTGTCCTTTTCTATTTCAGCCAGAATGCGTGGTGAAATACCGACAATTTTCCGCGCGTACTCTTTCTGGCTCATGCCGGTTATCTTGCGCATCCGTCGCACGGCGTCGCCCAGTGTCACTGTACCTTGCGCCAATTCTTCCCGGAGCCGCTGTTTCTCTTCTCGGGCCTGCTCTGCGGTCATTTTCATTGCGCGTCGCTCAGGGATTCCAGTTGATCAGCGTTGGCCGAAATTGCCGGCAATTGGTGTTCGATAATATTGTCGTCGACACCGGCTTTATGGGCGATATCTGGTAATTGTCGCAGCCGTGTACCGAATGTACGCAGCCTGGCAGCCCCATCGGGCAGCTGCTCGCGATAGCGCTCCAGTACCTTTCCCCACTCGGGTCTTCCGGCTGTTTCTGCGTCGCCTTCCCAGCGGCATACCCGCGCGATGCCTTCTGGATCCAGATACATAGGAGCGAAGTCGAACAGCGGGGTGAGAGTGACATCGCCGTTCTCAAAACGATACACCGCTGTGTTGCGCGCGTGATTGTCTTTGTTGCCGAGCGCCAGGTTCAGAATATCCCGCTGGATATATTCGAGCAGGTCGGCCCCGGGTTGGGAGGAGTATCGGATCAGGGCGCGGCATAGTGTGTCGTGGGAGATCGGCTTGCCAAACTCAGCCACACCCGCGAGGGAGCAAAGGCTTTCCATTCCCAGGCGGTCAACAGATTTACCCTTCTGCACACGGCGGTCAAAACGCGGAATAAACAGGGAATCGTTGTCCCACTCCAGTTCCGCAAATACCCTCAGTCCCATTTTCCGGGCGACCCGCATATAGGCCGCTTCATTGCGCAGAATATTGCGGTCAGCGGCGGCGCGGCCGCGGGGACGTTTCAGGATCCAGAAGGCGGATACACGATCGTCCGGCAGAACCCCTTCGGCGTGCCAGCGCCCCTCAAGATCCTGTACCAGCAACAGCTTCGGGGCGATGCCCTGTACATCGGAGGCACCAGCGGCATAAATGCCATGTTGGAATGCGTATTCTACAAAGTGCTCCCGCCGGTTTAATACATCTTCCAGATTGAAACCGGGGTGGTCTGCCATGGGCACCAGTGCGCCGTTGGCGGTCGGAACCGGTGTGGAAAGGTCTTTGGCGGCCACGGCTTCAGCGATACGAAGATTGCCCGGTGGAAAGGCGGCACCGCGCAGGAGCAGCGGCCAGTCCGCAGACGGCGTGTCCCTTAGTCTGAGAAGCTCGAGCCATTGTTGTCGCCCGAAACCGTTGGGAAGCATATCCAGAACAAAAGCCGGCCAGTGGGGGACTTCGTGCTGGGTAAAGTCTACCGGGTAGCGGCAGCTCAGGCCGGCCGCCCGTGTGGTATCCGGGCCAGCGTATTCCGCGGCGTACTCAAGCGCATATTCCAGGCGGCTGGGGCTGCGGTAACCGAGCTGGGGCTTTAGCGGGCAAAGTATCCCCGCGGGCTGCCAGCGGCCGCTTTGGAATATCTCAATGGTTGCCTGTTCGGGAAACATTGCTACTCCGGCAGACCACTAAAGTGGTCTAAAATTGTGAGTATCAGTTTTACTGGACCATTATAATGGTCTTCCGGGAGAGCGGCGTCAAATTATGGTTCACTTTAGTGGTTCAGGGACTTGGGCGCGCCTGAGTCGGTATTCTGGCCGGGCAAGCCTTTCAGATTGCTTTTTTACGCAGTGCACGGCGTTTGCGCCGTTGCCCCAGTGCGTCCGCGGAATAGAAGGCCAGGGCAATCCACACCAGGGCAAAGGTCACCAGCTTGCCGGTATCAAACGGTTCCCGGTAATACAGGGTGGCGAGCAGAAACATGAGCGTGGGGCCGAGATACTGCAGAAACCCGATGGTGGACAGATTGAGCCGGCGCGCGGCGATATTGAACAGCAGCAGTGGGGTCAGGGTTATGGGGCCTGCCAGCACCAGCAGGGTATTCAGATCCCAGCTGTTATTGAACAGATTGCTGGTGGGGCTTGTAGTCCAGAACAGAAAACCCAGGGCAACCGGCAGCATATACAGGGTCTCTACTGCGAGCCCGGTAAGGCTGTCCACTGGTGCCTGTTTGCGCACCAGGCCATAAAATCCAAAAGTCACCGCCAGAAACAGCGCGATCAAAGGCAGCTTGCCGAACTGCCACAATTCATAGGCAATCCCCAATGCTGCCAGCGCTACCGCAATCCACTGCATCGGCCGCAACCTTTCCCCGAGTACCACTACACCCAGCAGCACGCTGATCAGCGGGTTGATGTAATAGCCGAGGCTGGCATCCAGCAGATGCTGGTTGGTGATGGACCAGATAAACACCAGCCAGTTACTGCCGATCAGTACCGTGGACAACAGCAGAGTCAGCATCTTTTGACGCGAGCACAGGGTGGCGCGCAGATCCGGCAGTTTGCCGATCATTGCCAGCAGAATCAGCGCCAGAATAAATGACCAAACACTGCGGTGGCTGAGAATTTCCGGTGCGGAAATGCCGTCGAGCAGATTGAAATACAGCGGCGCGAATCCCCAGATCAGGAAGGCGCCGATACCTGCCAGCAGGCCTGCGGCAGCGGAGTCGGAATTCGGGTTTTGCACTTGGAGCAGCCTTGGCCCGGTACCGATCAGTTGCACATTACGCGCGGAAGTGGGCCGAAAATTGGAAAGAAACGGAAAAAAGAAAACCCGGGCGGCACTGTTGGGTAAACGTGCCGCCCGGGTTTGGGGAAGTCTAACAGACTGCTATGGGCTTGGGAAAACTCAGAACAGCACGCGACAGCGCAGGGTGCCGGGAATATTCTTGAGTTTTTCCAGCGCCAGGTCCGAGTATTCCGCATCCACGTCGATCACCACATAACCCACAGTCTCGTTGGTCTGCAGGAACTGGGCGGAGATGTTGATGCCGTTGTCGGAGAACACCTGGTTGATCGCGCCCAGTACGCCGGGTACGTTCTTGTGGATATGCAGCAGGCGGTGCGCGCCGGCATGGCTGGGCAGTGCCACTTCCGGGAAGTTTACCGAGCTGGTGGTGGTACCGTTGTCGGAGTAGAGCGCCAGTTTGTCGGACACCTCCACGCCGATATTTTCCTGGGCCTCTACGGTGGAACCACCGACATGCGGTGTCAGCAGGGCGTTGTCCAGTCCGCGCAGCGGAGAGACAAACTCGTCGTCGTTACCGCGGGGTTCCACCGGGAATACATCGATGGCGGTTGCCGCCAGGTGACCGCTCTTCAGCGCTTCCGCCAACGGCTCGATTTCCACCACGGTACCGCGGGAGGCATTCAGCAGGATGGCACCTTTCTTCATCTTCGCGATCTGCTCGGCACCGATCATCCATTTGGTGGAAGGCAGTTCCGGTACGTGCAGGGACACCACATCGGACTGCGCCAGCAGTTCGTCCATGCTGTTGACCTGGGACGCGTTGCCCAGTGGCAGCTTGGTCACCACATCGTAAAAGATCACCCGCATGCCGATGCCTTCCGCCAGTACGGAAGTCTGCGAGCCGATGGCGCCGTAGCCGATAATGCCGAGGGTCTTGCCGCGGGCTTCATAGGAGCCCACCGCAGACTTTTGCCAGCCGCCGCGGTGGCAGACCATGTTCTTTTCCGGGATACCGCGCAGCAACATGATCGCCTCGGCAATCACCAGCTCGGCTACGCTACGGGTATTGGAGTAGGGTGCGTTGAAGACCGCGATCCCCTGTTCGGTAGCCGCCTGCAGGTCCACCTGGTTGGTGCCGATACAGAAGCACCCCACAGCGATCAGCTTGTTCGCGCTTTCCAGCACCTTGCGGGTAAGCTGGGTGCGGGAGCGGATGCCGACAAAGTGCGCGTCGGCAATCTTCTCAATCAGCTGGTCTTCCGGCAGTGCGGTTTTAATGTATTCCACATTGGTGTAACCACGGGAAGACAGCAGATCCACCGCGGACTGGTGAACGCCTTCCAGTAGCAGAATACGGATTTTGTCTTTCTGAAGAGACTCTTTGGGATAAGAACTGGGGGGAGCCATATCGGATCTCTTGGCCGTGCGCGATGACAAACTGGTGTGGCATCGCGGCTGATTAGCGAAAAAGGGCGAAATCAATTGGAGATCGCCGGGAACCGGCGAGGGCGGCATCATACCACAAGGGCTTTACAAAGCTTTATACGCAATATCTATCCTAGCTATCGAATTTGGTTATGTATAAGCATCAGTTTACCTGTGATTCGTCCGTCAACTTGCCCCTGGGCAAGATAGTCTGCGTCGGACGTAACTACGCGGCCCACGCAGCGGAACTCGACAACCCCGTTCCGGAGGAGCCGCTGCTGTTTATCAAGCCGGCGACGGCGGCGGTATCCATGGCGGAACCGATCCACCTGCCGCGGGGGCGGGGCAGCTGCCACTTTGAGGGCGAGCTGGCGCTGCTGATCGGTGAACCGTTGACGGATGCCAACGGCACAGAGGTACCGCAGGCGGTGGCGGGGCTCGGCCTGGCACTGGATCTGACCCTGCGGGACTTACAGAAGGCGCTGAAACAGCAGGGTCAGCCGTGGGAGAAGGCCAAGGGGTTCGACGGTGCCTGCCCGCTGTCTCCATTCGTGAAGCTGGACTGGGCACCGGACTGGGACAACCTGACCTATACCCTGTGGCTGAACGGCGAGATCCGCCAGCGGGGCAAGTCCAGTCATATGCTGACGCCGGTGCTGGATCTGGTGGCTTATATCAGCAGTCATTTCACCCTGTTGCCGGGGGATGTGGTGCTCACCGGCACGCCGGCCGGGGTGGGTGAATTGTCGGTGGGGGACAAGGTGGCGATGGAGCTGGAGGAAGACTGGTTGCGGGTGGAAACCTCGGTAGTTTGAAAGAGGGAACGCGTTGGCCCACCAGGCCCTCCCTTCAAGGGCGACGATAACTGAATATCGGGAACTGCGGTGTAAACCCCAGTTGCCGATATAGCCCCTCGCCCATTTCTGACGCCTGCAGGGTTACCCGGCCCGCGCCGGATTGCTGGCAGCGCGCTAACAGCGCCTGCATGAGCTCGCGCGCGATGCCCCGCCCGCGGAAGCGCTCGGGGACGCCCACCTGATGGACGCCAGTCACCTCGCCAGTACGGAAAAGCAGAGCCGTCGCCACCGCCACCCCGTCGATTTCAGCCAGCCATAGGCGGGTATCTTGGTGAGCGGCCAGCCCGGCAATTACCGCCGTATCGATGCGGTAGCCGAAGGCTTCACTGCACACGGTCACCCAGGTCTGCACTTCCCCGGCGAACTGCACCGGGCGCAGTTGCAGCGCTGGGTTGTTGGAGGTCGGGCGCCAGTCAGCCAGTGTCAGGTACATGGCCTGCTGATTCAGGCAACGCTCGAAACCCGTAGCGCTCAAGGCTGCCTGCAGATCACGGTTCTCACCCCACACCGGCACCATTGCCGTTGCTGGCAGGTCGCCCAGGATAGAGCGCAGCTCGCGGTTGTCGGGCAGGGGTGTGTCAGTCTCAAACCAGTGTCGGAATGGCCAGCGACTGCTACCGTAGAGCGTTGCCGATTCTGTGCCGTGTTCTACGTGTTCTACGTGTTCTACGTGTTCTACGTGTTCTAAAGGTGCGGCGCCTGCGGCGCGCCACAGTGCGGTGAGGTTGTGGATATTGGCTTTCGCCCAGTACTTATCTTTGTTCACGGTCACTCCCAGTTAATCAACGCAATACCTGCCAGCAGCGCGGCAATCCCCAGGCCTCGTACCACGGAGATGGGCTTGACGGGCAGGTCGAACCAGCCGAAGTGGCTGCAAATCACGGCAACCAGTATCTGGCCGCTCAGTGCGAAAGACATCATGCTGCCAACCCCCATGCGGGGAATCAGGAAATAAAATAGCCCTACCCCAAAGGCACTGAACAGGCCTCCCAGCCACAGATACCAGGGCACGGCCTGGATGGTGGCAAGGTTGGGGTACTGACGCACCGAGACCACAATGGCGAGGGCCGATACCGCCCAGCTGACCGCGAACGCGACGGCGGTGCCGAGCAGGGCGCTGCGTAGCTGTACCCCGAGCTGGGCATTGATACTGGCTTGTAGCGCAATGGCAGCCCCCGCGATCAGGGCCAGCGTCGCCCAGGTAAGCATTCACACCACCTGCACAAATGCGTCTGTCGGCAGGCGCACCTTGGCGTGTAATGCGGTGTCATCCTCGGGGTGGCGGCGTCCCAGTGCGCACAGGGCGGTTGCGCTCAGCCCCTGCGCGTTCAATCCCAGAACCTGATCGACCCCTGCCGCGTCGAACCCGGTCATTGGACAGCTGTCGATATGCATACCCGCCGCCGCGGCCAGCAGGGTTCCCAGGGCGATGAATACCTGTTCCCGCGCCCAGTGCGCCCGCTCCGCAGGTGTCATACCCGCGAGCACGGATTGCATATGTCGCGTGATACCGGTGCGCACGTCTGACGTGAGGGCGCGGGCCGCCGCCAGCAGTGACATATAGCGCGCTACCGTGTGGTCGCCTGGCTCGGTCTCCGCGGCCAAGACCAGCAGGTGTGAGCAGTACACAATCTTGTCCTGCCCCTTCGCGTGGGGGAGCAGGCGCTCGCGGATCTCGCGGGTGTCGACCTGGAGCACGCGGTACGGCTGTAAGCCGTAGGCCGAGGCACTGAGCCGGGTGGCTTCAATAAGGGCTTCTACGTCGTTCGCTGGCAGTTGCTCGTCGCTGAATCGGTGTACCGCGTAGCGCCATTGCAACGCGGACAAGATCGGTAATGCGGACAAAAACGGCTGTCTGGACAATGTTGACTGTGTTGCTGGCTGCGCGGATAACTTCTGCATCGCTCTCTCCTGAATCTGGCCATTGCACGGGAAGTCAGTCGCATCCCGAGTCGCAGTGCAGTCTATGCGGGCAGCAGGGGTGGGGCATTTACATAGGTTGATCGATCGGCAGGTTTTTCCGGATCCGGCTGAGCTGGGTGGGGGTAATTCCGAGGTGGGAGGCGATATGGTATTGAGGCAGGCGCTGGGCCAGGCGGGGGAAGTCCTCCAGGAAGCGCCGATAGCGGACACTGGCCTCATCCTGAACCAGTGCCACTTCCCGCGGCTCCTTGTCCATCAGCCAGTGCCGTTCGAGATAGTGGATGTGGAAGTTCTTCAGGTCGTCGTGCATCTCCAGTAAACGACGGTATCCGGCGTGGTCGATCTCGATGATGGCGGCGTCCTCCAGAGCCTCGATGGTGAAGCGCGAAGGCTCCCGCCGCAGCAGTGCGGTCATGGAGCCGGGAAAGCGGCCTTCGGCAAAGAAGTTTTTGTTGTACTCGGCGCCCTTGTCATCCAGCACATAGACCCGGAATAGACCCTGATAGACGTAGGCAAAAGCGTGCGGTACCTCCCCGGCGGGATACAGCACCGCGCCTTTGCTGATCTGGCGCCAGGTACAGATGCTGCGGTAGGCGCTCCAGGTTGCGTCGCTGAGCGGGTAATAACCTTCCAGTGTATTGCGTAGCGCGATATAGGCGGCTTTTTGCCGGGAAAGGGAGAGGCGGTGTGTGGGTGGCATGACATTCCTTGTGTGAGCTGCGAATCCCGGGGGCGGGGACTTGCGGGGCAGGATTATAATTAGGCTTCGGGAGTGCCTCCAGTGCGGCCCGATGGGCACTGCTGTTTGGGTGCGTGCGTCTGCGGAGGAATGGTGTGGTGACGGCAAACGGAAGCTAAGATTGTCCCATTCCAAAACCCCCTCTAAGATGCGCATATTTGTACTCATTTAGTGGGAAAAACGATGACAGATCTCAACCCTAAAACCACCATCCGCATCCTCACCACCGGTGGCACCATCGAAAAGAGCTACTGCGAATCCGAGGGCACACTCAAAAATCGCGCCTCCATCATCCGCGACGGCCTGATTGCCAGCCTGCGCCTGCCGTATACCCACCTCGAGCTGGAAAGCGTGCTCAACAAGGATTCGCTGGAGATGGACGACAGCGATCGCATGCAGGTCTGCAGCGCCATCGCCGCCACCGCAGAAGCCGGTGATCCGATTGTCATCCTGCACGGCACCGACACCATGGCGGTTACCGCCGAGTACTGCTATCAACAGATGGGCACACCCAAGGTACCCGTCGTGTTCACCGGCGCGATGAAGCCCATGGGTTTTATCGATTCCGACGCCCGTCAAAATGTCACCGAGGCCCTGTTAACTGCGCGCTTGATGGAACCCGGCTTTTACATCGCCTTCCACAACCGGGTGTTCAGGATTCCCGGTGCACGCAAAAACCTGGAAACCGGCACCTTCGAGGCGGTCTGAGGCATGCTGAGGTGGGAGGCTGAAGCAGGCCCCGATGTCTTTGGGCGATTGATTCCCCGCCGTGAAAGCAAGTAGGCTTTGATTTGTGATCACATTTTCGATATAAACTGAATAATCATTCAGCTTTATCTCCTGACAATCAGAATTTTGACCAATACGAGGTGCGCCATGACCGACAGCCGGACATCCACGAAGCCGACCCCGCAAACCCTTCAGGAATGGTTGGCCATGGCCGACGAACTGACCATTGAGGGCCGCGCCTTTATCAATGGTGAGTATGTCGATGCCCTGTCCGGCAAGACCCGCCCCACTACCAGCCCCGCCGATGGCCGCGAGCTGGCGCAGGTTGCCAACTGCGGGCCGGAAGATGCCGAGCGCGTGGTGAAGATTGCCCGTGACACCTTCGAATCCGGTGTCTGGTCTCACATGCCGCCGATGGACCGCAAGAAGATCCTGGTGCGCTTTGCCGAGCTGATCGAAGAGAACCGCGACGAGATCGCCCTGCTGGAAAGCCTCGACGCGGGTAAGCCCATCAGCGACACCATGAATGTGGATGTGCCCGGTGCCGTCACCACCATCCGCTGGACCGCCGAGGCCATTGACAAGATCTACGACGAGATCGCGCCCACCGGCCCCACCGAGATCGGTCTGATTACCCGGATGCCCCTGGGGGTGGTAGCGGCCATCGTGCCGTGGAACTTCCCGCTCTCTACCACCGCGTGGAAGCTGGGCCCGGCGCTGGCTACCGGTAACAGCGTGATCCTGAAGCCTGCCTCCAATACCCCGCTTACCGCGCTCAAGCTCGCCGGCCTGGCAAAAGAAGCGGGCGTGCCGGACGGCGTGTTGAACGTCTTGCCCGGCCCCGGCAGCACCCTGGGCAAGGCCCTGGGTCTGCATATGGATATCGACGGCCTGACTTTTACCGGCTCCACCGAAGTAGGCAAGACCCTTACCGAGTACTCCGGCCAGTCCAACCTCAAACGCACCTTCCTCGAGCTGGGTGGCAAGAGCCCCAACATCGTGTTTGCCGATGCGGACCTGGACAAGGCAGCGGAAGCCGCAGCGCTGGCGGTATTTTTCAATCAGGGCGAGACCTGCACGGCTGGTACCCGCCTGCTGGTGGAGAAGGGCATTGCCGATAGCTTTATCGAGAAGGTGAAGAAGGCCTCCGAGCGCTTCAAGCCCGGCCACCCGCAGGATCCGAACACCGTGATGGGCGCTCTGATCGATCAGAGCCAGTTCGATACCGTGGAGTTCTATGTAGCCAAGGGCCTGGAACAGGGTGCGCAACTGGTGTGCGGCGGCAAGCCGGCGGCGCCGGTGGAAGGTGGTCACTATTTTGAGCCCACCATCTTCAAGGGGGTGAACGGTGATATGAAGATTGCCCGCGAGGAAATCTTCGGCCCGGTACTGTCCGTGATCGAATTCGAGACCGAGGAAGAAGCGCTCGCCATCGCCAACGACTCCATCTACGGCCTCGCCTCCGGGGTATGGACCAAAGACATCAGCCGCGCACACCGCATGGCACGGGATATTCGCGCCGGTTCCGTGTGGATCAACAACTACTTTGGCGGTGACATCACTGTGCCGTTCGGCGGCTTCAAGCAGTCCGGCAACGGCCGTGACAAGTCACTGCATGCACTGGATAAATACTGCGAGCTGAAATCTACCTGGATCGATATCAGCTGAATGACCATGTATTCTGAATGACTCTGTCAGGGCCGCATTTGCGGCCCTTTTTTTGCCCTTGTTATATGTTGAGGGGCTGCTTGCGATGCGTGTTTGATGTGAGAGAATCCGATAGAAGAACTGGATACCTTTATAAGAAGTCTCGGCGTAGTAAAGGGAGTACCCAAAATGCCCATAATAAAATCTGCCTGGCTGACAGCCGTTGCACTATCTGCGGTGCTGAGCAGCACTGCACAGGGAAGCGGGCTCGGCGACCTGTTTGCCGACTATCAGCGTGCAGTAGAGGGGGGGGAATGTCAGCCAGATCGCTGACGCGGCCGAGGCAGTATATAGCTTTGCCAGTGAAAACCTGCCAGAAGAAAGCAAGAATCGCGCCGCGGCAACGCTGAATTACGGCGCGGCACTGGTGAAGTCGAAGCGATATGAAGAAGCAGAACGGGTGTTGAGTGGTGCACTGCGCCTGTACTGTGCCAGTTACGGGAAGGGCGCAGAGGAGCTGATTGATCCACTGATGCTGCGCGCCCAGGCCCGTGCGGCCCATGTCGGTCACTCCGCCCGCAGTCGCTATAAACGGTTCGTCGATGATGCATTGGAAATAGTAGAAGACAGTCGCGGCAAAGACTCCTATCTATACGCATCCCTGCTACAGGAGGGAGGCAAGATCGGGTTGGATGACGCGGGGGACCGCTTTGCACTGGAATACCTGGAGCGGTCCTACTCTGCGTTTACCGGTAACCTGGCCGAGCACGAACTGGAAAGGTTCCTGGCAGGTTTTTATCTCGGCAAGTACTTTTTTTCGCGCAAGCAGTATCGTCAGGCTGAGATGTACCTGGCGGAAGCGTTGGACCTGGCTGATACATCTTCAGACAAGGATACCCAGCTGGAACTTGCCGCGCGCGCATTCCTGGTAGAAGTGTACGATCATCTTGGTCAACGGGAAAAATCGATAGCCCAGTGCCGCGCAATTGGCGAGGCGGTTCCGTTCAACATGGATCAGGAACCACAGCCCATTTTTCGCCGCAAGCCGGAGTATCCTCGCAGCGCACTGGATACTGGCAGGGAGGGATACGCCGTTGTTGAGTTCACCATCAGCGATGAGGGCTTTGCCAAGGATGTTCAAATTCTGGAAACCAAGGGCTCTATAGGATTCGGGCGTGCTACGGAAGACTATCTGCAAAACGTGCGTTTTGCTCCACGGTTTGTGAAAGGCAAAGCGGTAGATACCCCCGGGCGCAAGATGAAAGTCAGTTTCAATATCGCACGCTAAATGTATGTATTGTGGACTCTTCTATTCTCCCATTCGTATTAAGTCGACCGGGAAATTCCGCACATCGAGAAGGTGCGGGTGGCATCTACACTGCCCTGCAGGTCAGATCTCTTGGAGATGGTTTGTGCTGACGCTTCCATGACGCTATACCTGATTATTTAAGGTCAAGTGGGGTGAACTGCATGAGTGACTATCACCACGGTTTTTCTGTCAGCATTGAGCGCACCAGCGACGAGCGGGTCCTGCTTTCTCTACATGCGCGTGGCAAGCTGGAACATCAGGACTACGCAACACTGGTGCCGATGCTGGAGTCCGCCATTGCCGGCATGGAGCATCCCAAGGTGGATGTTTTGTTTGATATGCGTGAGCTGGATGGTTGGGAGATCCGCGCCGCCTGGGATGACCTCAAGCTTGGCTTGAAACACGGGCGCCACTTCAACAGGGTGGCCATGGTGGGCAACAAGCAGTGGCAGGAGGTTGCCGCCAAGATCGGCAGTTGGTTTATTGGCGGTGAAGCGAGGGTATTCGAGGAAAAGACGGAAGCCTTGGCGTGGTTGCAGCAAAACGCATAAACTGCCGTCTTTCTTTGCTGTACTGCGGTTCTCTCTTGGTAGTGGGGGCCGCTTGTTGCATTTATTGATAATAAACACCAACTCTTAACCGTGAGGGAACCGCATGTTCGAATGGATTGCGAGCCCGGAAGCCTGGGTCGCCCTCGCCACCCTGGCGGCGCTGGAAATTGTCTTGGGCATAGACAACATTATCTTTATTTCCATTCTGGTGGCGCGCCTGCCGGACAAGCAACGGGAGCCTGCGCGGTTTATTGGCCTGACCCTGGCCATGGTCACCCGACTCGGGCTACTGTTCTCCATCGCCTGGATCATGGGGCTGACCGAACCCTGGTTTACAGTTTTGGGCGAGGAGATCTCTGGTCGCGATGTGATCCTGATTGGCGGTGGCTTGTTCCTGCTGGCCAAGGCTACCCATGAGATTCACAACAGTCTCGAAGGCGTCGATGGTGAAGCGGGTGGTGTAAAAACTGCGACCTTCGGTATGGTGTTGGTGCAGATCGCGATTCTGGATATCGTGTTTTCACTGGATTCGGTGATCACTGCGGTGGGCCTGGTGGATCACGTATCTATTATGGCTATAGCAATTATCCTGGCGGTTGCAGTGATGCTGTTTGCGGCCAAGCCCATCGGTGATTTCGTCGACCGTCATCCGACCATCAAGATGCTGGCATTGTCATTCCTGATTCTGGTGGGGGTGACACTGATTATCGAAGGCTTTGATGTGCACGTGCCCAAGGGATATATCTACTTCGCCATGGCGTTCTCCGTGGTGGTGGAAATGCTCAATATCCGCATGCGCAGTAAGAAAGCCAAGACGGTAAAACTGCATAAGCCCATCAGAGAAGAGTCGTCAGAGTAAAATGGCTGTTTGAAGCCGGTGGATTCGGGGTTGCTCGGACCCACCGGGCTCCGTTCCCTTCTACGGCAAACCTGCCGTCTGTGTTTCTCCTGCTTTCCTATTTCCCCAGCACGATGCTGTCGCATTAAATGTGTGCCGTATGGAATTACGGAAATTATTGCCTCTTTGTTGTCTCCTTTGTCTGAATTCTGATCGGATAATCTTGGGCTGCCCCGAGAAATGGCTCTAAAGAGCTATTGAGGCGCCTGAGTAAACCGATCAAACTTTGCCGCTGGCAGAAAGCGTGCGCTACATCACAAAAATAGGGGTGCATCGCGCGAATGCTGCCTTGGAACACAAATGCCTCGTTGGCTGTATCTCGGTCTACAGGGCCATTGGGGTGAATCAGAATCAGGGTCAGGGGAAGAACATGATGTTCAAAAAACTCGCATTGTGCCTCGCCGTTGCCGCATTGACGGCGTGCGGTGGCGGCGGTGGTAGCTCCAACAATGGTGGCGGTAGCTCGTCCGGTAGTGGTAGCGGCTCCGGCAGTGGCTCCGGTGGGGACAATGGCGGCAACGGTAGTCCGGTGCCTGTTGGTGGGACTGCGGCCAAGGGGATTATCTCCGGTGCTGTGGTTGAGGCGCTCGGTGCGACGGGTGAGTCTCTGGGCACGGCGACCACAGCCGAAGACGGCAGCTACTCAATTGAACTGAGCGAGTACACCGGTGCTGTCAAGCTCATACTGTCGGCACCGGCAGACGGTGTAGCCCTGGTTACCTGTGATACCGCGACCTGCCGTACCGCCGGGGAAAATGACAACGACCTGGACGAAGATGGCTCTATCGAGTTTGGCGAACAGTATGCACTGGATTACCAGCTGAGGTCCGTTGTCTTTGTGGATGACACCGCGGCCGAAATCTCCAGCAGTATTACCGCGCTGACCACGCTGGTTGCTGATAAAGCGGGTAGCGAGCTGAATCAGGCGGGCATCCAGTCTGCCAACGCTTTCATCAAAGAAACCCTGGGCCTTGATGCCAACCCGAGCACCATTGCTCCGGTAGACCTTACCCGTGCCGATGAGGCCGATGAGCAGGCGCTGCGGTTTGCGTTGCTGAATGCGGCGATTGAAGAAGCCGCAGAGGGGGGCGATGTAGGTGGAGAGATTGCTGGCCTGGCAGCAGGATTTGCGTCCAATATCGTAGACGCTGCCAAATTACAGGCAATCAGCGACTCTATCGATACCGTCGCCGAGGCAACCAAGGCGGGTAACAGTGACCTGGAAGGCGTTGCGGATGCCGCCGGTGCCGCGCAGCAGGGTGCCAATCAGGCGATTGCAGACAATTGCGGTGATGGTGATACTTGTCGTCCGCCGGTGGAACTGAGCGGCGAACTGGCAACGAACCTGGATGCGGCAAAAGCGCTGGTTGCTACCGCGCGTAAGGTTTCCGTTGAAGCGCTGGAAGCCATCGACGCCGAACTGGACGATGAGGCTGAAACCTATAATCCGGACAACATCGTGGTGAAGCTGCAGGGGGCGGAAGACCTGCTGGATAGCGACGTCCAGGATGTCATTACCGCGTTCAGCGAAGTCAGCGACGTTTTCGTCAACCAGATTTCCGCGGTGGAATTCGGCGTGGAACCGACGCTGCAAGCACCGGCTGCCAACCTGAACGATGCCGCCGGTTACCTTTGGCAAAAATATGGTGAAGACACGGACTACGTTTCCGAGGCCGCATTCGTGGCTCATTTCCCGACGGGTACTATCAGTCGCGCCGGTCTGGTATGGACGCTGACCGATGGCGTGTACGACCTGGATGGCAGTACAGATACCACGGACGATCAGGTCTCGGTGAACCTCACCATCACCATTCCCGAGCTCACCGGGGAACCCGGCGACCTGGCCCTGTCTGCAGCGGAGCATCTGCTGACCATTCAGGGGCGCGCGGAACTCGGCGATACCGCCTTTGCCATTGCGGATACTTCCGGGGTGACGCTTGAGCTGGAAGCGCCATTCTCCGAAGATTCGGAAGGCGAGCCTGCGATTGCCAGCATTGGCGCATCGATTGAAGGTAGCCTGGAAAACGCTGCGAAAAAATTTGAAGGGGCGATAGTATTTGACGTTCGCAAGTCCGACGCATTCGGGGCTCTGAACCCGGAAAACGACATGCTGCCGCTGTTGCCTGAAAAGCTGTCGTTGCAAGGCAGGTTCTCAGACAAGGTGGAGCAAACCTTTGTCGAGGCCGGCATTACCCTGACTATCGACAATGCCGGAGAGTTTGGGTTTGTAGCCGAAGGAACAGAGCGTACAGATCTGACCACCTTCAGTTACGATGAAGAAAACAACAGCCTCACTGTTGTGCATGGAGAAGCAGGAAACCGGGCCACGGTTACATACTCTCATTATTCAGAGGAGTATGACGGATACAGCAATCACTTTATTGAAGTTTCCTGTACCAAAGAAGGTTCTGCATCATGTCCCGATTTCGCTGGCCCGATTCCACTTTGGGGGGTCAATGTCCTGGTACCGGAGGTGACAAACTATTCCGAATGCGAAAGTGATCCAGTGCAGGGATACTGGAGCTGGGATCACGATCAGTGCTTCCGGGGTATCTCCGCAGAGGAAGCCGGTATCGCCGAGGATATCCGCCCTGTCTTTACCGCAGACTATCAATATCTTTTGAACTACCTCGAAGCATTTGTAGCTGGCGAAGGTTGGTACGCTGCGGGTCCGCAAGAGTGGTGGAATGACTATTACGGCCAATCCATTTTTGGCGCCCTGGATAGCGGCAACCTCACTGCATACCTGGATGAATCGGATATGGATTTTGATGCCGAAGGTCGTTATATCAGAGCCACCTTCCGCGCAAACGCCGCGGGTAAACTCTCCGCCAACCTGCCGACCATGGATGTGGAGCTGGTAGTACAGCGTTCAGGTTTTGAGCAGGGTGATGTGGTGCTGAGCCTGGCATGGGGTAGTGACAGCCTGCGGGTCAAGTATCCCTACAGTGGCGAAGGCAGCAATACCATCGAACTGTCTGACGGCGAGGGTGGGGAATTTATCCTGACCGTGCAGGAAGACGAAACCATCGCTGGTGAAATTACCAAAGATGGCACCATCTACGGTACGCTTACCGAAGAAAACGGTGTTTACGTGATTACCTGGATCGACAATGGAATTGAAACTCTGCTCTAAGCGGGGCAATTTCCAACGTCATGGAAAAGGCCGCCGCTGGTGGCCTTTTCTGTTTCTGGCGTTGGCGAATCTGCCTCTGCAGTCTGTCGCACAGGAAGCTTCTGCAATCGGATTGGAGTTTTCCAGCCGGACGCTTAGTGAGCCACTGCCAATAAAAACATTTACCGATGAATGGGATCGGGCGCCCGGGGATGGCGAAGCAACCTGGACCCGCAACCGGATTGGTGTCAGTGCCAACTATGGTAGCTGGAGCATCGGCTATCGTCAGCGATTTGATTACAGCCTGCGCTATAACAAAAGTACGGCGGATCTTTACTATCGGGATGAAAATAACCTGCCTGCAATACAGGGGGAAGTTCCGGTTTACCTGGAGATCAATCAGCTGTTGGCGCACGGCTTAACTCTGGGCTACCGCAAGCAGTGGTCCAGTGGCTTCTTTGTGGGTGCGACCGCGGCGTGGCTGCAGGCATCCGATTTCCAGGTCGGCGAGTTGCGCGGGGCGCTCAATGGTGAGTCCGACCTTTTTGCCGGTACCGCGGCGCTGGACTATCGCTATAGCGAGGACCTGTTGCTGGATCATCAATTTGAGCGCCCGGACGGTAAGGGGGTAACACTGGATCTGGCGTTGGGATATGTCACCAACGCGCGCAGGTTCAGCATTCAGGTGCAGGATCTGTACAGCCGGGTTGATTGGGAGCAGGCACCGCACACCGCCGGTAGTTTCGACAGTGTTGATCGGGACGTGGAAGATAAGGTGCAGTTGAACCCGCTGTTTTCCGGGACGCGCCAGCTGGAACAGTTCAGCCAGACTCTGCCCCTTTACGGCACGGCTCGTTATATTGAGTACACCGATGGTGCTGACTGGGTGCTCGACCTTGAATATTTCGATGGCGCTCTACGCTATCGACCCGGTTTGCAATGGGGAAGTGCGCCCGGAAATCCCTATCTGGGCTATGAGCCGGAAAGGGGGGAGTGGCAGCTGCAATTGCGGAATGAGTCCGGCAGCTGGCACCTGACTCTGGGTACCGACGACTTGGATCTGGAAGAAGCGCACAGTCTCACCATCGCCATGGGCTGGGGGCGTTTCTGGTAATCACTGCAGGTTACTGGAGAGCGACGTCGCCGGCTGACGGGTACCAAATCGAAATGCAGCGGCATTTGTGCGACAGTTACCCCTATCAACAGGGATATTGATGGGGAAGTATGACAGTTATGCAAAAAATGATCGCTTTGTGGCGTCCTGTCCTGTGTGTTTTGATCGTCCTTTCCACACTATTGAGTGGCTGCGAGCGTCCATCGGACTCCGATGTCGACCACGCCTCCACCAGTGATCGGGCAATGCCTGCCACTGAAGACTCCGCAATTGACCTCCGGGAGATGGATAATCCCGGGGAGCCCGTGCTCGAAAACGATTTTGAAAACTATATCGAGCGCGGTGACCTGGAAGCGATTACTACCCACGGCACACTGCGCCTGCTGGCCCCGCGGGGCTTTGAGGACGATTCATTACCGCGAGATGGCCTGCCCGGCGATGCATGGCGAGCGCTTGCGGAAAAGTTTGCCCGCAATCGCGGACTGGAACCACAGTGGGTATTTGTGGACAGTTTTGCCGATCTGATACCGGCACTGGTGGACGGTCGCGGGGATATCATCGCGATCAATTTTTCGCGCACTCCCGAGCGCGCTTCTCTGGTCGCGTTTACCCGGCCCCTGGAGTATGTCCAGGAAGTGTTGGTAACCTCCAGGGAGAAAGGTCAGAAAGAGTCCAAAAAGGCATCCGAGGAACAAAGTGTGGATGCTGCCGATGTGGTACAGGTGGCGCTCCGGCCCGGCAGCGCGTTTGCGGGAACGATCAATGACCTCTCCGATACAGGCGTGGAGTATGTGCCCCAGTATCTGGAAGAAGCCATCAGTCACGACGATCTATTGGCTGCGGTAGCGGCTGGTACGTATCCGGCGACGGTGATTGACAGTAATCTCGCAGAAGTGTTGCTGCCCGCGTATCCCGAACTGCAAGCGCGTGCGCTGCTGGAAGATCGCCGTGCAATCGCGTGGGCGGTACGCACCGAGGCCCCAGAGCTCGAACGTGCCCTCAACGAATACTTCACGGAAGAGCATCTTGTCGCCACGCAGCGTCAACAGCGCCCCAAGCGGGACTGGGCACAGATAAAAGACAGTCGCACTCTGCGGGTACTCACCCGCAATCATCCCGCATCCTATTTTATGTGGCGTGGGGAGCTGATGGGGTTTGATTACGACCTGTTGCAGCGTTTTGCCAAGGACAACGGACTGCGCCTGAGCATGGTGGTCCCCGGCCCGGACGTGGATCTGGCCGAAGCCCTGAATGCCGGTATGGGCGATGTCATCGCCGCCTCCCTGACCGTCACGGAAGCGCGCAAAGCGCAGGGGCTTACCTTTACGCGGCCTTATATGCAGGTGACGGAGCAACTGATTGCGGCTGTGCCTGACCCCGGGGTAGATATCGATACCGTCCCTGTCGCCCAGCGCATCAGCGGGCAGAAGGTAGCGGTCAATCCCTTTACCAGTTACTACACCAGCCTGGAGACGCTCGCTGCCGCTCAGGAGGCGCCACTCGACATCGTGCCGGTGGAAGGTGCCACCACCGAGTACCTGATTGATGCAGTGGCGAAGGGCGAGTACGAATATACCGTTGCAGACTCTCACTTAGTCGCCATCGAGCGCACCTACCGCGACGATTTCGCGGTGCTTGGAGATCTTTCCGGAGAACGGGATATCGCCTGGGCGGTGCGCAACGATCAGCCAGAGTTACTGGGCGAGCTGAATGGTTTTCTCAACCAGTATTATCGCGGGCTGTTTTTCAACGTTACCTATAACAAGTACTTCAAGGAAGAAAAGCGCACCCTTAAGAAACAGCAGGAGCGGCTGCGTACGACCGATCAGCTGTCCCCATTCGACCCGATTGTCCGCAAGCACGCCGTGCCCGCAGATCGGGACTGGCGCATGGTGGTTTCGCAGATGTATCAGGAAAGCCGCTTCAACCCCAAGGCCAGGTCGTTTGCCGGCGCCCTCGGCCTGATGCAGGTGATGCCCCGGACAGCTGGACAGATGGGGATCAGCCAACTGTACGAGCCCGAGAATGGTATTCGAGCCGGGATTTCCTACCTCGAGTGGCTGGAGGAGCGGTTCCCCAAAACCCTTTCTTTCGATCAAAAAATCTATTTTACCCTCGCCGCGTATAACGCCGGCCATGGCCATGTGCGCGATGCGCGCAACCTGGCCCGTCAAATGGGAAAAGATCCCGATCTCTGGTTTGGCAATGTAGAAGAAGCAATGCTGAAACTCTCACAGCCGGAGTACTATAAAAAAGCGCGCTTCGGCTATGTGCGTGGTACTGAGCCGGTGCAGTATGTACGACAGATCAGAGAGCGGTATTTCGGCTACCTGTCCGTCGCACAAAAGAATCGTATACGAAACCTGTGATGAGCGATCAGGTTTCGCAGCAGCTGCTTTCGGGCTCGCCCTTCCCATCGGTGGAATTTACTGCTTATTTGTCTTTTTCCGGCTCGGGCAGGGATATTTCTTCTTCCCGCCGAAGGTAACCTGCCTGCTCGCCATCCTGATCCAAGCCCTGCTGGGTGGGGATGGCGCGCGTCTGCTGGTTTAGCTGGTGAATCTGAGAGGCATTGCCCAGATCCCGGCTGCTGGTAATCGAGGCGATGGATTCCCGATCTTTCAGAAAGCCCACCACATCCTCTTTGATATTCTGCAGCTCCTGATCATCCCGGTGCATTTCCAGAATATGACGCGGGTGCTCCAGATTCTTCATGCCAGTGGAAGCAAACGTTGTCGAGACGATCCGGGAGACAACCACCCACGGCGTGATGCTGCTGCGTACCAGGGTGTTTTCCGAGCGGGTGCTGTCGTGAATGCCGGTACCGGTGGAAATCCTCGATTCGGTAAAGGTGCCTTCGCACTTGAAGTACACCAGCAGGGACTCGAATTGAATTTCGGCGTAATGCAGGTGCGCTGCATTACTCAGTAGTTGTCCGAAGGATTTAAGTAGAAAACCCACCAGCAGGATATGCAGGGCACTCATGCAAAGCCCCAGCAGGGTGATGATCTGCTCGCTATCGACAATCTGCTGCAGGGAGCCGGAAGCCGGGCTGGCGATAAAGTTGTAAATATCCACTGACTGGTATGCCAGCATTACGGTGAATGCCAGCGCAATCATGCTGAGCAGGTTACCGCCAAGCAGCGCCGCGAGACGCGCCTTAGCAAAGGTCTCGCCCAGATCCATGGTTTTGACCCGAGGTTGCACCTCCTGAATCATCTCTCCGCGAAAGCCCCCCTTGCCGTCGGTCTGTTCTTGCAATTGCGGGTCCAGTTCCCGGTAGACACGGTTGGGGACTTCCTTGTAGCGGCGGTTGGCCATCACCAGGTTGTCGAGATTGATGAAGATCTCATTGGGATGCACGGATTCCTGCCAGTTCTCCCGCAGTTCTGACACTTCTGCTACCGGGTCGGTGGCTGCCAGCCGCTGACGTAGCAGCACCAATGCCAGCGCGCTCGCCGCCGCGCCGAGGAGCAATACTGCGGCGATATAAAAGCCGGGGTTCAGGTTCGGAATCTGCGCCATAAAGGCGTCCAGTTCTGCCGGTGTGATTTCGCTCCTGTTCAGTATCCAGGATGCCAGAAGCCCCGCCAGTACCGGCAGTATCAGCGCCTGGGTGATGGTTCTGGAGAGCGCACCGCCGCCGAGGGCTTCGATGTTGCGCTCCGCCTCGCGATTGATGGGCTTGCCCGCGCGCCGCCAGATCAGCAGCAGGTACACCATCAGCAGTACGGAATATACCGGGAACAGCAGCTCGCCGGCGGCACCTGCGAATCCGGCCAGGGATACGAATGCCACCAAGCCGTAGGCCACAAGGGCGACCAGGGTACTGGTCCAGGCGCCGAAAATCCGCTGGGCGAAGTTCCGCACCGGGTAGGGCATAAACAGCAGTTTGGGCATCAGGGTGTGCAGCAGGCGCGCCAGGAACCCCTGGGGTTCAGAGAAGGTGGCATTCTTACGCCCGATCAGCATCTCTTCCAACTGCTTGGCGTTATACGCGACAGTGGCTGCCTCCTCCCGGGCGGTGCTCTTCTCCGAGCGGCTGAAGTTGGGCGCCAGCGATGTTGGATGGTTGCGGCCAACGAAGTACCTGAGAATCGCGTAGGTACCGCCGGTGATCACGGTGATCCCCGTTGCGAGCATCACCAGGCCAAAGGCCATCAGAATCCAGCCTGCGCCGGCATCATCCTTGACGGTGGCCGCCGCCGAGATCAGCAGCGCCAGGCCTGCCATCGCTTGTACACCACCGCGAATCGCGGTGACCTTACCTTCGGTCTTGAATGGATTCTTGAGACCCAGGTCGATCGATCCGTAATCGAACGCCATTGATACCCCCCTGAACTACTGTGCGCACAAAACCCGGCGGATTGTGTATACCGGTCATTGGTGCGGTGATTGAGATTACAAAGCCCACGAAGTGCGTGGCAGTATGTGATATGCCGCACAAACTCTGGCCCAAGTTTATATCACGACAACCGGGTGTTCGCGAGATGGGCGCGAATCGATCAGGGGCTAGAGGTTGGCTGGTGAGAAGCAACGAGCACTGCAAGTGGCAGGAGGTAAGCGGAAGCAGGTAAGTAGGGGCAAGCGGCGAGCGGAAAAATCGGAGGATGAGTGAGAACGTGGAAACCGGGGTGGCATGATGGCGCACCCCGGCTCAAGCGTTACTCGGATTTGTTCTCCTGCAGCTTCGCCATCGCTGTAGCCTGAATTTCTTGCATCTTCGGTGCCACGCCGGCCATGCGCTGCTGCATCAGGGTCATGGTGTTCTGCATGATCAGCGGCATTTTTGCCACCACGGCTTTGCCGGCTTTTGATTTATAGAACTCCAGCATGCCGTCCACTTCGGACTGGGTCAGCGACTTCTGGTATACCTCGGTGAACAGCGGCTCCATGGAAGTCCAGCTCATTTCCTCTTTCAACAGTGCCATCATATCTGCCCGCATGTCATCGAGCACTTTCTGATCTTCTGCGGGAATGGTCTGGCCCTGCAGCGCCTGGCGCATAGAGGCCTGCATCATCTGGTCTGCCTGATTCATCCCGTTCTCAACCAGATTGCGGGTATCAGTGATTTCCATAAGTTCGCGAATGGATTCGCCGCTTGGCTGTGCCGCAAAGGCCAGCGGTGTCATCAGGGCGGCGACGAGTGTGATCAGAATTTTTTTCACGGTACTTCCTTTCGAGTTCTAGTGACTTTTGGTTGTAGTGCTTTGAGGTTTTAGTGGTTTTCAGTTCAAGTAGCTTTTTATTCGCTTCCGGATTGTAAAACAGCCGGTTTACCAGAGGTGACAACGCACGGTTTGACATAACTCAACGCGAGAGTGCCGTTATATCACGCCTGTATTTCCGGGGCGACCTCGTGTAAGCGCGTGTAATACCACGTTTGGCGCTGCTCCATGGTCGCCCCGACATTGATCGCGGTAATGACTCCGGCAGTGTTTAGCCCTCAGGGGTGGGCCTGACGCTGGCGGATTTTCATCCTGCTGCACCAGATACTCTGCTGCTTTCGGTCCTTCAGTACGCGGCCGAGCGCCGGCATCAGGTCGGTATTTTTCAGGACCGTGGTATACGCAGCGATATCCGCCTTGCTGCAGGCAATCGGAAACAACATGGCGTAAGCCTTGTTGTACAGTGTATCGCCGGTGTCGCTCACTTTGGGCACCGCGTCAAACATTCTGGGGGCAAACTCGCGGTACAGATGGAGCTGCTCCGCCGGGAACAGATTGCCAGCCGCGGCTTTGATCTGGCTCAGTTTGAACTGATCGCGCTTGTCGAGAATATTCTCCAGCCACTCTTTCTTGGCCGCCTCTGTCGGACGTCCGGCGCGGGAGGCAATCGCGGCGTTGCGGGCGCGATCGGTGTTGTCCTTCTTCAATTGATCCGCTATGCGCTGTTCGTAATCGCCATAGAGGTGCCGGTTGAGCAGCGCAATCAGTGGCCAGCTGCGATCCTTGTCGATGTCCAGCCCTTCGATGATGCGTTTACCGTCCAGCAGTTCCGAGGCGTGTTGCAGGGCTTGTTCGCTGGATGCCAGTTCCGTAAAGGCGTGGAACCAGGTTTTCTGCGCATCGCTGCCCGCGGGCGCACTGTTCAATTGCTGCCATGCGAAGGTCTCGATGGCCTGCAGTTGTTCCTCGCGCAGAGATGTGGGGAGCCCCAGACGGTAGAGATAGTTGCGTGCGCTTTGCAGGTTCTTACTGATCAGGCGAATTACATTGATGTCGGACTCGCTGCCGGCGCTCTTCAGCGCAAAATCGATCCAGTCGGTCAGCGGCAGTTGTGCGTCGGTGACGGAATCAAACAGGCTTTGCCACAGCATCAGGCGGGTGAAGGGGCTTTCAATATCGTTGATATGCTGGTTGATCGTTGCTACAGACTTTCCATCGAGCCGGGTTTTAACATAGGCCCAGTCTTCATCATTGGGGTTGAGTATCTGCGGGCAGGGCATCCCCACCGCATCTTTTACTGCGGTCCTGGCGCCACTGTATATCACCGGCACCTTGGCGACGCGTGCCACCTTATCGCCCTGCATCCGGTAAATACCCAGCTGGACTTTTTGTGAGCGCAGCGTCGGGTATTGTTTCGGAGCGGTCTGTTCAATGGTCAGCTCAGAGATTTTGTTGTTGCTGCATTGATACTGGACGGAAATGGTGTTGAGCCCGGCCTTGTATAACCAGCGCTGGGTCCACTGGTCCAGATTCTTACCGGCGGCTTTGCCCAGTGCGTTCATAAAATCGCTCAGTTCGGCGTTGCCGTAAGAAAACTCCTTCAGATAATTGCTGACGCCTTCCCGGAACGCTTCCTTACCCAGATAGTAGGGCAGCTGGTTCAGTACCGAACCGCCCTTGCCGTAGGTGATACCATCAAAGTTGGAGAAGGCCTCGTCCGTATTGGGTACCGGTACCTCGATGGGATGGGTGGTGGGCAGCTGGTCAGAACCGTACGCCCACTGCTTGGAACCCAGGTAAAAATTCTGCCATACATCGTCGAATTCGCTGTTCTCCGCCAGCGCCAGGCTTGCCATATAGGTAGCAAAGCTCTCCTTCAGCCACAGGCCATTCCACCATTCCATGGTCACCAGATCGCCAAACCACATGTGCGCCATTTCGTGGGCGATGACATTGGCGAGACGCTGGCGCTGTGCCTGGGTTTTACTGCCGCGGCTGACGTAGTAGCGCTCGTTAAAGGTGACCGCCGCCACGTTTTCCATTGCCCCGATGGTGAAGTCCGGCACGATCACCTGGTCGTACTTTTCAAACGCATAGGGAATGTCGAAATATTTCTGGAAGAAATCGAATGACTCGCTGGTGAACTTGAACCAGTCTTCCGGCTTGACGTATTCCGACATGGTCTTGCGGGCGAACAGACGCAGCGGAATGCCATCGGCATCACTTTCCCACACCACGTAAGGACCAGCGTGTAGCGGGAAAATATAGGAGGAGAACTTTTTCGACTGCGGGAAGTGCCAGCGTTTGAAACCATTCTCCAGCTCGTCGATTTTTTCTTCCCGAGTCGCGGTGATCACTTCCCAGGATCCCGGTGCAGTGACGGTGACGGTGTAGCGGGCCTTCAGGTCCGGCTGATCAAAGTGCGGGAAAAATCGGTTGGCTTTGTAGGGCTCGAAGTGGGTGTATAGATAAACGCTGCCGTCCTGCGGGTCCTTGAAATGATGCAGGCCGGAACCGTCGTTGGAATAGGGGTGTTCGTACTCGACGGTAATGGTGTGCTTGCCTTTGCCCAGATTGTCCGGGGCGAGGGCAATGAAATTGCCTTCGTATTCATACGTTACCGGGTTGCCGTCCACAGTTACTTTCTTCACTTTGCCATCGGCAAAGTCGATGGTGAGCGGCTTTGCCAGATCGCGGGCGAGGGTGACATCGGCGACGACGCGGCCGCTGAAGCTTTCGGATTTGTTATCCAGCGCCACTTCGATCCGGTAGTCCACGTCCGCAATCTGTTGTCTGCGCAGCTCCGCATACTCGGCGGTAAGTAGTGGGCGGTTGGTCCGATCTGTGATTGAGGCTGCAGTGTCCGGCGCGGCGACAGTCGCTGACGCTATGGTGCCGGCGAGTACGCACGCGGCGATGCCGGCGAAAGTGAATCGATTTTTCATAAGCTCTCCGAAAGCCGTGTTGTCGGGTATGACATCGGGCATGCCGTTATTTTGTGTTCCAGTCTTTGTGGCCCAGTGTAGCCCGAGTGCCCGCTTGAATAAAAAGGCGAAATGGCAACCGGCAACAAAAAAGGCCCCGAAGGGCCTTTCCTGTGCCGGCGATACCGGCGCGTCGTTGATCTGATCGTTGATCAGCCTGCGGTGTTGCCTTTCATGGCCGCGGCCATGTCCAGACAGCGCTGGTTGTTGAAACGACGGTTTTTCAGCGCTTTCTCCAGCAGCGGATTCAGTTGCTTGCCGCTGTCGAGAATACTGCTGATCTGTGCTACACCCTGCACGCTGCAGTTGAACGGGAACAGGGTTGCATAGGTGTCAACCAGCTCCGGTGAATCACTGCTGTTAACCTCATCCAGCGCGGCAATAATGCGATCGACGTTCTCTTCGTAGAGGTCCTGCTGCTCGCTGGGGAACAGGGCGCCGGCTGCATACTTGAGTTGGGCCAGTTTGAACTGATCGCGTTTGCTCAGGATGTTCTCCAGCCACTTGGCCTTGATCTCCTGCTGCGGGCGCAGGGCTTCCGCGGCGATGGCATTCAGCTGGGAGCGGTCAGAGCTGTCTTTGGCCAGCTCGTCTTTGATCGCCTTGTCGAAGTCACCGTAGAGATTTTCATTCTGCAGTGCGATCAGTCCCCAGCGCTTGTCTGGGTCCAGTTCCAGCCCTGCAATGGTGAGCTCGCCCTTCAGCAGCTTGCTGGCATTTGCCAGCGCCTTATCGGAATGGGCGACATCGGTGAAGGTTCCGAACCAGACTTTCTGTGCATCGCTACCAGCGGGTGCACTGTTCAGCTGTTTCCAGGCAAACGCTTCAATCGCCAGTTGCAGTTCTTTGCGTACATCCTGATCCATCTCAATTTGATTCATGTACCCGTTAGCGCTGCCCAGGTGCCGGGAAATCATGCGGATTACGTTAATGTCCCGTTCCGCGCCGGCATTGGCCAGTACAAAGCGCACATACGAATCCAGGGGCATTTTGGCGTCGGTCACGCTGTCGTTGAGGCTTTGCCACATCATCAGACGGGTGAACGGGCTTTCGATATCGTTGATATGCTTGGACATATTGTCCACAGACACCTGGTCAAGATTCACCTTGGCGAAGGCCCAGTCGCCCTCGTTGGGATAGACGATCTGCGGACAGGCCTCCCCTTTGGCGGCAGCAACGCCGGTGCTGGCTCCGCTGTAGGTCACCGGGATGGCCTTGCTCAGCACCATCTTGTCACCGTCCATGTTGTACAGACCCACCTGGGTGCGCTGTTCGCGCAGGGTCGGGTACTCCTCGGGGGCGCTCTGCTCAATGGTCAGGCTGGCGATCTTGCCACCCTCACACTGGAAGTTCGCCTGGATGGTGTTCAGGCCGGCCTGGTACAGCCACTGCTGTTGCCATGTATCCAGGTCTTTACCCGCGGCCTTACCCAGGTGACCCATAAAGTCATCCAGGGTGGAGTTCCTGTAAGAAAGGTCTTTCAGGTAATTGGATACCCCTTTACGGAACTCCTCTTTGCCGAGGTAGTAGGGCAACTGTTTGAGAATGGAGCCACCCTTGCCGTAGGTGATGCCATCAAAGTTGGCGAATGCTTCATCGGTATTTTTCACTGGCAGCTGAATCGCGTGGGTGGTGGGCAGCTGGTCAGAACCGTAGGCCCATTGCTTGGTGCCCAGGTAGAAGTTTTCCCAAGCATCGTCGAACTCGCTGTTCTCCGCCAGGGACAGGTTTGCCATGTAGGTGGCAAAGCTTTCGTTCAGCCACAGGTCGTCCCACCAGTTCATGGTGACCAGATCACCGAACCACATGTGGGCCATTTCGTGGGCGATCACGTTGGCGAGGCGCATGCGCTGGGCCTGGGTTTTTTCACCGCGGGAAACGTAAGCTTCGTTAAAGGTGACCGCAGCGACGTTCTCCATCGCACCAGCATTGAAGTCCGGTACGATGACCTGATCGTATTTAACGAACGGGTAATCCACTTCAAAGTACTTCTGGAAGAACTCGAAAGACTGTTGGGTGAAAGTGAACCAGTCTTGCGGCTTCACGTATTCCGCCAGGGTCTTGCGCGCGAACAGGCGCAGCGGGATACCGTCGGCATCGTCCTCCCACATGGTGAACGGACCGGCGTGCAGAGAGAAAATGTAGGAAGAAAACTTCTTCGACTGCGGGAATACCCAGTGATTGAAATCGCCTTTCTGCTCGACGTTTTCTTCGCGCACGGAGGTAATCACGGTCCAGTCTTTCGGCGCAGTGACGTCCAGAGTGTAGTGCGCTTTCAGGTTCGGCTGGTCAAAGTGCGGGAACAGGCGGTTGGCATCGTAGGGTTCAAAGTCAGTGTACATGTACACCTCGCCGTCCACCGGATCCTGGAAGCGGTGCAGGCCGGAACCGTTGGTGGAATACGCGTGCTGGTAGTCGACGGCAATCGCGTGCTTGCGACCCTTCAGGTGCTCGTTGGAAATGGTGATGAAGTGACCGTTGTATTCGAACGGAACCCCTTTGCCATCAACCTCAACGCCCTCAACCTCACCACCGGCAAAATCGATGGTCAGCGGCTGCAGCAGGTTGCGGCGGAACTGGGTGTCTGCGACTACGCGACCGGAGAACGCCTCACCAGTGCCGTCAATGTTGACCGACAGCTTGTAGTCCACCTGGGCAACCTGTTGCTTGCGCAGTTTTGCGTACTGTTCGGACTGGCCCGGCGCGTTCTCGCGGGCAGTAGCAGGTTTGATCAGTACATGTGCGGTGGAAGTGCCAGCGGTAGCCTGAAGCTGATTGGGCTCCAGGCTGCAGGCGGCGAGTATGCCGGCGCACAGCGCGCCGACGGCAAATTTTCCTGTCTTGGTCATGGGGTCCCCATTTTTCTTAGATTAGAGGTTTTGATCGAACGTCTTTGGCTGACATTGACTGAAAAGTCTTGATCAATCCCTGCGCGCAGGGCGCGGAATGATTGCTCTTATATCACGCGCTGCCATCTGAGGCGGGCGGCTTATCCCGCAGGACATGCGCTTTATCTCGGGGTAGAGAGATTGATTGTCTATCGAGAAATTGCAGGTTTTTGTCCTGAAGAATATTTTTCTGGCGTTTTTTTATATGGCGGATTTTCGGGCGGGGAGTACTTATTGAAATGGCATCAGCTGCATACACGGAAATTGGCTTCCGGGTATGCAGCTTGAACGGTTTCCAGATCAGTTGCTGGGGAAAGAGAACTGAGCCCCTTCCCGTACACCGCTGGAGGGCCAGCGCTGGGTAATGGTTTTGCGCTTGGTGTAGAAGCGCACACCGTCCGGACCATAGGCGCCCAGGTCGCCGAACAGGGAGCGCTTCCAGCCGCCGAAGCTGTGGTAGGCCACCGGCACCGGCAGCGGTACGTTGATACCCACCATGCCCACGAGGATGTTGTCGCTGAAGTAACGCGCCGCTTCACCGTCGCGGGTAAAGATACAGGTGCCGTTGCCATACTCGTGATCGTTGATCATCTGCATCGCCTGTTCCATGGATTCGGCGCGCACCACCAGCAGCACCGGGCCGAAGATTTCCTCTTCGTAGCAGGTCATACCCGGCTTGACGTTATCGATCAGGGTGCCGCCGACGAAGAAACCGTTCTCATAGCCTTCCACTTTCGGGTTGCGGCCGTCGACCACGATGGTGGCGCCCTGGTCTGCCGCACTGGCGATGTAGCCGTTGACCTTGTTCATGTGCGCCTCGGTGATTACCGGGCCGAAGTCATTGCTACTGTCGCTGTAGGCGCCCACTTTCAGGCTTTGCATGGCGCCAGACATTTTGTCGATAAATGCATCCGCGGCTTCATCGCCCACACAGACGGCAACGGACAGTGCCATGCAGCGCTCGCCTGAGGAGCCGAAGGCGGCGCCGGTCAGGGCTGCGACGGCGTTGTCCAGGTCGGCATCGGGCATGATGATCGCGTGGTTCTTGGCCCCGCCCAGCGCCTGGCAGCGTTTGCCGTTGGCACTGGCAGTGGCGTAGACATATTCGGCGATCGGGGTGGAGCCCACGAAGCTGACGGCTTCAACGCGCGGATCGGTTAGCAGGGTATCCACGGCGACTTTATCTCCGTTCACCACATTGAACACGCCGTCCGGCAGCCCCGCTTCTTTCAGCAGTTCAGCCAGATACAGGGAGCAGGAGGGATCGCGTTCGGAAGGCTTCAGTACAAAGGTGTTGCCGCACACGATGGCCAGCGGAAACATCCACAGCGGCACCATAGCCGGGAAGTTGAATGGGGTAATGCCCGCAACCACGCCCAGTGGCTGCATCTCGCTCCAGGAATCAATATCCGGCCCCACATTGCGGCTGTGCTCACCCTTCAGCATCTGCGGCGCACCGCAGGCAAATTCCACGTTCTCGATCCCGCGGGTCAGCTCGCCCATGGCATCGTGGGAGATTTTTCCGTGCTCTTCACCAATCAGTGCGCAGATCTTGTCTGCGTTTTCTTCCAGCAGGTGCTTGAACTTGAACATGATACGCGCGCGCTTGGCGGGCTGGGTATTGCGCCAGGTTCTATAGGCCTTATCCGCGGCGGCGATGGCTTCTTCCACCGTTTCTTTTGCGGCGATCGCCACCTGTTTGGATGCCGCGCCCTCGGCCGGGTTGAAAACGTCCTGGGTGCGCTCGGCGGCGTCTACAATCTCGCCGTTGATAAAATGGCCCACAGTGCTCATGTTGTTTCCTCTCCAAGTCTGTAATTCATGATTTTTATATCGCCATCCCGGCCCCGATCGAGGCGGGCATGACGAGTAGGGAAGTTAACCTGCAGCGACTTCTCTGATTGAGTCGCCCAGCGCGCTAACCAGGGTATCCACTTCCTCCGGCTCGGCCACAAACGGCAAGCCCAACTGGATGGTGTCACCGCCATAGCGCACGTAGAAACCTTTCTCCCACATCTTCATCGCGATCTGGAATGGCCGCAGCAGGGGCTCGCCGCTTGCCGCCTCGATAGTGAGGCCGGCGGCCACACCACAGTTACGGATATCGGACACCAGCGGGGTGTCCTTCAGCTGATGCACACTCTCTTCAAGTACGTTCGACAGGTTTGCGGCGCGCTCGAACAGGTTTTCCTGCTCCAGAATATCCAGCGATGCCAGTGCCGCGGCACAGGACACCGGATGGGCGGAGTAGGTATAGCCGTGGGGAAGCTCCAGCAGATACTCGGGGCCGCCCTGGGTCATAAAGGTATCGTAGATTTCCCGTTTCGCGATCACCGCGCCCATGGGCACGGCGCCATTGGTGAGCTGCTTGGCGGTGTTGATGATGTCCGGTGTCACACCGAAGGCCTCGGCACCGGTGGCGGCACCCATACGACCGAATGCGGTGATCACCTCGTCGAAGATCAGCAGAATGTTGTGCTGGTCACAGATCTCCCGCAGACGCTGCAGATACCCCTTGGGCGGCGGCAGCACCCCGGCGGAGCCGGCCATGGGCTCCACAATCACTGCGGCGATATTGGAGGCATCGTGTAGCGCGATCATCTCCAGCAGGTCGTCCGCCAGGTGCGCGCCTTCTTCCGGCATGCCTTTGCAGAACCTGTTCTGCGGCAACACCGTATGGGGCAGGTGATCGGCATCCACCGCGGTGCCATAGAGCGCGCGGTTGGCACCGATACCGCCGACACTGATACCCCCAAAGTTCACCCCGTGGTAGCCCTTGGCGCGGCCGATCAGCTTGGTCTTGCCGGGCATACCCTTCTTGCGCCAGTAAGCGCGCGCGATCTTGAGGGAGGTTTCAGCAGACTCGGAGCCGGAGCCGGTAAAGAACACGCGGTTCAGGCCATCGGGCATGAACTGGGTGATGCGCTCCGCCAACTGGAAGGCCTTGGGGTGACCGAACTGGAACGCCGGTGCGTAGTCCAGGGTACGTAACTGCTCACTGACCGCGTCGGCAATCTCTGGGCGGTTGTGGCCTGCGCCGCAGGTCCACAGGCCGGAAAGGCCATCAAAGATACGGCGGCCGTCGGCACTGGTGTAATAGCAGCCCTCTGCCCCGGTAATGATCCGCGGATCCTGCTTGAACTGTCGATTGCCTGTGTACGCCATCCAGTGGGCATCCAGTTGAGACTGGCTCAGCCCGGCAAACTTGTCGCTCACTCTGCTCTCCATTTTTGTTATTTCCGGCGCAAATGACCGTTTAAGTGACCAGTCCTGATGACTGGGTAGTTGTGTCAAAAGTAGTTGTGCCAAATGTAGAAGAGCTTTTAAGTTTCATAAATTGCAATTAATCGATGTTTGGTTTCATATATATGAAACAAACTGTTGGAGTCAGCCATGGCGCGCACCCAAACCGCCCTCCTGGGGCAGCTCAGCGATATCGACTTGCGCCTGCTGCGGGTATTCCGTGCCGTGGCGGAGGCCGGTGGCTTCTCCGCGGCGGAGCTGGAGCTGAACGTTGGCCGATCGACCATCAGTCGCCATATCAAGGACCTGGAGGTGCGCCTGGGGGTCACCCTGTGTCAGCGCGGCCGCGGCGGCTTTGCGCTCACTCGCGAAGGCCAGCAGATCTATCAGGCCACCCTGCGCTTGCTGGCTTCTCTGGATACTTTCCGCGGAGAGGTGGCCGACGTACACAGGCGTATGACCGGCCACATCGCTCTCGCCCTGTTTGACAAAATGGTCACCAACCCGAATGCCCGTATTGGGGAGGCCCTGAGCCGTTTTGACGATCTGGCACCAGAGGTGACCCTGGATATCCACATAGAGCCGATCAATGAGATTGAGCGCGGCGTGATGGAAGGGCGATTCCAGCTGGGAGTAATCCCCGCGCACCGCGCATCGCCGAGCCTGGAATATCAGCATCTGTTCTATGAACAGATGTATCTCTACTGCGGCTACCGTCACCCGCTGTTCGACACTGCAGATATTTCCATCGATGACGATGCGATCAGAAACTGCAAATACGCCGGCCTCGGCTACCACTCGCCAAACATGGAAGTGGGCAACCGCCTCGGACTCGAGCGCGCGATCACCGTCAATGACCAGGAGGCCATCGCCCACTGCCTGCAATCCGGCCGCTATATCGGCTACTTGCCGGATCACTATGCGGAAACGTTTATCAAAAAAGGCGAGATCCGCGCGATCTGCCCGCAGCGATATCAATACGAGTGTGATTTTGTGGCGATTCAGCGGTTATCGCCGAAGCCATCGAGGATTGTGAGTACTCTGTGGGAGTGTTTGAAGGCCGAGCATTACGCGGGCAGTGGCTGGAAATGATATATTGCACCCTGTTCAGGGTGGCGCCGCCGCCAAATCAGTAATGGGAGCAGTCGTGGCAAGATTGGATCGTCTGGATGCATTGCGGGGAATCGCCGCACTTTTGGTTGTTTGGCAGCATACCTCGGAATCATTTGTGAAAATTCCCGGCGTCGCGGAACGTGGTAGCTGGTTGGCAGACCTTGCCTGGAGCGTAGATTTTGGCCGCATTGGCGTAGTCTGCTTCTTCCTCATATCCGGCTTTATTATTCCCCACAGTTTCTCCTCTGGTCCCGGGGCATTAAAGAAGTTTGCTATCCGCCGCTTATTCAGGCTCTACCCCGTTTACTGGGTTTCGATACTGGTCGCGCTTATGGCGGGCAGTATATTGGCAAACCGGCATTGGGAACCCATAGCTGTCATTACAAATTTATCAATGATGCAAAAGCTGTTGGGGCAGGAGCATATTCAAGGGTTGTACTGGACCCTACAAGTAGAGCTGATTTTCTACATCCTCTGCGCCTGCTTGTTTTTTAGCGGCAAGATGAAAAATATGGTGTTCCTGACATTTTTTGCAGGGGGCTGCCTGTTTGTGTTTGTGGGGCAGGAGCTGTTGTTGCGCAGTATTGCAGGAGAGGAAAGTATTTCAGCGGAACTACGCTATATTCCTTATTTTCTCTCGATTATGTTTTGTGGAACGTTGCTGAGAGCAGTGTTCTGGGAAGAACATCCCCTCAGTAGAAAACTGTTTTTCTTAACCGCACCGGCCGCAGCTTTCGGTATACCTGCACTGGTACTGATGTTGCACTTTCTGGGCTTTAGCGTGGTAGATCAGCCAGTGCGCTTTGGTGCAGCATACTTGATTGCACTGGCAATTTTTCTGCTGGCGATTTTCATCCCATGGCGGGTGCCAGGAATACTGGCCTGGTTCGGGTTGATTAGCTACTCGATCTACCTTTTCCATCCTGTTGCAATGAGGATTGTACACTGGACGAATAAGCAATCATGGGCCGGGTTCACTGAGAATTGGGCCCTGTGGGTGTACATGTCAGCCGGGTTTGCGATCACTCTCCTTATCGCAACCTGTACGTTTTATCTTATAGAGAGGCCTGCGATAGCTGTCGGGCGTCGGTTATCCCGGCGCAAAGTGATGACAGAAGGCATGGCGGTAACATGAAATTACCCTGACGATTCTGTCAGGTGGTTTTTACAATATGGAAACGGCTGCGCCTCGCTGCGGCGGTCTCAGCACGACGGCGCATCTGCCGTTCCAGCTTCCGGCGAAGTTTCTCTTCATCACTGGGCCAGCTATCGGCTTCTGCCAGAGTGTAGATGACGGATTGCCACAAGTTGGAAAAATCCAGTTGTAGTGGATTGGTAATGATCGGATAGCGCTGATCGGAATCGCAAACCTTCAGCCAGCCGTGAAGCTGGTGGTGGACCATCAGTGTGGCTTTTACATCTCCACCCTTGGCGGCGAGTTGTATAAAGGCGGAGTGGAGTTGAGAGCGGAGGTTTTCGGAGCCTGCACGGAATCCCACCGATTTATCCAGGTGTTTTAGCTTGAGTTTATGCCATGAACACGGGGGCATGATGATGGCTACTTAATACAGGCCTTTTGGAACTTGGTTTCTGGGTGGATGCTTGGGCCGGAAAGGTGTTGTGTTTCTTCTAAAGGGTAGCTATCAGTTAGAGGACGTGGTTTTATCTTCTCGTCGATAAAAGTAGAGACTTCTTCTCTGTTTGCACGGTGGCTACTTTCTTTATTCCGGTCTGGGTTTGTATAACCCCTTGCGCTCCACATCCACATTACGTATTTAGCCTCTTCAACCTCTTCCTTTGAAGGTGTAAATACAGGTTTGGTGCTGTTATTAGGATTTCCTTGACCAGAAGCTGGCTCCTCCAAAGTGGGAGCAGTTTCTAGGTTAACGGTATCCATTATTTTGTGCATCAATGCGGTAAAGCTCTCCAGACTTATTCTTTTATTTATTTGGAAAGGGTTTCCGGCATTAGGGGCTGATCTGGTAATGACAAATCGAAAAACTAGGCTGTGCTTTGGGTCTAGTGCAGTATGCCACTCAACTATTTCGGTATTGCTCACTAATGGTTGATCTTCAAAATAAAACCAATCCCTTCCTCCTCTGCTAACCCATTGATTGTTTATCGGGCCGAGGCTACTTGGCCAGTGATAGGTGGTTACGTCCTTCGGGTCATCTGAAAACCCTTCATGCATGTCGTCAAGAATAGAAGCCCTATAGTGCTGGTAGATCTGCTCAGCTAATACCTGGCTATCCAAAAGGTTTTCATTTACCGGTAAGCTATGAAACTTGTTTACATCCACAAGTAGATTCATATGACCGCAATAGCCTTGGATAATTGGGAGACCTCTGTATTCCCAGGTGGATGAGTAAACCCTTGACCAACTAACCTCTCTTGAACTGCTATCGTCAGGAAGTTTTTTTGGCTTAAACTGGTTAACGTCATTTGTATCTAAGCTGTCTGCCTCCTCCTCCCAGCTATTTAGGTTAGAGAAGGCGTCATTGTGTGGGGGAGACAAAAAGCTAAGCTTGGCTCCAGAAATATTTTTTTCTATTTTTCGGGCTGCTGAAAAATCTGGGCCTTTGGGTTTTTTTTCTGTTCCAATGAGCATCGTTACTTCCCTCTTTTCAGCATTGCTTTGTATGGGGATAAGTTACCGCTATGATAATCTTCGTTATATTTTGGTATGCTTGAAGCGATGACGTGGATTACTGTGGCAGCAACTCCTCGAGTTATGCCAAATTTAGTTGCTAAGCCAGCTATTGTAACGCCAAAAGTATATGCGCTTTTTCCGGTTTTGAACCCCTTCTCGGCGGCGTCAATAAGTTTATCCATGCGCTCATCGGCAGGAGTGTGATTTAAGAGCTCGTTTATTGAGCATGCAACATCTGCAGTTCCTATATCCTTCCCTCCGATCAGCTGTGCTATTCCCGGGGTAGCGTTGTGCCATTTTTCATCACTTGTATCCATGCCTATTGCCCTGCGCAAAATGTCAGCATCATATTGGCTGGATGTATGATCACTTAAAAATATTCTTTGTCTCTGTTCAAGGTTGACACTCGAGTTCTTAACGAGCCTCATGGCTTCTGTAAGCACTTTGGATCCACCTCGATGACTCGTCCATTCGACATGGAGCTGCTTTTTGTGTGCCTGAATAATCTGGTGAGAAAGAATACGGGCTGACTGCATGTCAGATTCGCTGACTTTTCCCAGGTCCCGAAGAAAGGACCACCCGGCTTTTGAAATTGATTTAGATTGTGGCGTATAAAGTAAATAGTAACCTTTATTCTTAAAGTCAGTTATAAGTTTTTTGTTTCCTTTTAAAATATGTATGGGCAGCATCCTGGCCGCATGTGCTAGGTCTGCAGCGTAGCCGTTGATTCCAACTTTAATTGGATCCTTGGACGTTCCAGAAACAGATTTTGTTGATTTAATCACTGGAGTTGGATGTATAGCGCTCTTCCATTCCTGGCTGTTTTCATTGAAGCCAATATCCCAGAGAGCCGGTTTTCTTTCTGCTCGAGCGTCCTGCTTGGTACAGCGAATATCAACAATTGTGACATCCGTCTGTGGACCACTATAGTAGTTGCCAAGCTCATATTCGATCTCAAACCCGGAGAATGCGACACAGCGGCGATTAGGGTTTCCGTCCTTCATGTAAGAGTTGACAGGCGCGGTACAACCTCTCAGCTCATTTACTGCCTTCTTTACTGCTTTGGCATGGTAGCCTTGACTACTGTCTTCTTCGGCTAAAGCCCAGAATCCATCTAGCATCTGTTGATTCTGAGAATTTGCAAACAATGTGCGCCCAGCACCAGCAGGACGATATGGCTTAACACCGGTGTAGCTGGCAGAGGCAGGTAGCTGGCTCATCGAAACTTCCTTTTCAATATTCCTTAAGGGGCAGAGACTCGGGTTTGCGAGCTCTGAAGAATCAAAAACTCTACCGAAATTTTTCAGTTGAGTACATTTCATCAGATTACAAAATTAACGATTCTCTGGGTTTCGTAACGGAGGAAGAGGAAGTTGGTACGATCGTGCACTTTGGCGGTGTGAGTTTGATCAACTGGTTGCGGTGAATGATTTAATCGACTCTGGCACGAATATTCTACATGCGATAAGTCGGGCCGGTATTTGGGCCAGGGAAGTTATTTGGGTTAGAAGGGTATTGAGTGAGGCAGCGCCGGAATGGCAGAAGTCAGTCAAATGAGACACAGGCCTGGCTTCGTATCCGCAGTACGGATTCCTGATTGAATTGATTTTTGTAGGCTTGAATGACTTCCGCAACGGCGGTTTCTTTCTCGGCGCGCTCCGGATATACCACAGTGAGTACATAGCTACGCTCCCGCACAATATGACCTGTCGTTGTTTGCCACTGTCCCCTACCCGTGAGTACCGTCAAACCCTCGGGAAAACGCGGTGTAATCACTTCCCGCAGGAAGTCTTCCCACTCTGCGTTGCTCACCGCGCCTCCGGGTCTCCGTGTTCCGAAATACAGTCGATTGTAAACCTGTAGTGATTCACCTGCGCGGCAGGCAATCGCGGGGGGCTCCGACGGTGGGGGAGTGGCGAGGTTGACGGGGTTGGCGCAGGCAGAAAGCCACAGGCAGGCGGTCAGGATTCCGTAGGATATACAGTAGCGCAAGCGCCCTCCGGTCTTTCCATCGTGTTCTTGTGAACCGCGGTAGCGGTGATAGGACAGAGTATAGAAAGACAGCTAACAGAGGGAGGGCGCCGCGAATGTGAGATGTCAGAAGAAGATGAATTTGGCCACGAACAGGGCCGCCAGTGCGTACACACTGATGCTCACATCTTTGTAGCGACCGCTCAGGGTCTTGATCAGGGCGTAGGCGATAAAGCCCAGCGCGATGCCGTTGGCGATGGAGAACGACAGCGGCATCATCACCGCGGCAATCACTGCCGGCGCCGCCTCGGTAATGTCGTCCCAATCGATGGAAGAGAGCCCGGAGGTCATCAGTACCGCCACGTACATCAGTGCGCCGGCGGTGGCGCAGGCGGGCACCATGCCTACCAGAGGTGAGAAGAACAGTGCCAGCAGGAACAGCCCCGCACACACCACCGCAGTGAGACCGGTGCGACCTCCAGCGGCGACGCCTGCCGTACTTTCGACATAAGTGGTGGTAGTGGAAGAGCCGATCAGGGAGCCCACGGTGGAGGCGGAACTGTCTGCCATCAGCGCCTTGCCCATACCGGGCAGTTTACCGTCTTGGTCCAACAGTCTGGCGCGGTCGGCAGTACTCAACAGGGTGCCGGCGGTATCGAACAGGTCGACGAACAGAAACGCGAAGATCACGCTGATCATGCCGACGTTAAACGCGCCGGCAATATCCAGCTGCAGGAAGGTGGGCGCCATGCTCGGCGGCGCGGAGACCACACCGCCAAACTGTACCTTGCCCATCACCAGTGCAATGGCCGTGACTGCGAGAATCCCGATCATCACTGCCCCCAGTACCCGCCGGTAGGCGAGTGCGGCGATCAATACAAAGCTCAGGGCGGCAAGCACCGCATCGCTGGAGGTCACATCCCCCAGAGTCACCAGGGTGGCCGGACTGGCGGTAACAATGCCGGCGCTCTTCAGCGCAATGATCGCGAGAAAGAGTCCCACACCTGCTGCCAGTGCCTGGCGCAGGGACATGGGGATGCTGTCGATGACCCACTGACGCACGCGGAAAATACTCAGCAGCAGGAACACCACACCGGAGATAAACACCGCCCCCAGTGCCACCTGCCAGCTGTAGCCCATCTCACCCACGACCACGTAGCTGAAGAACGCATTCAGGCCCATACCCGGGGCCAGCGCGAAGGGGTAATTGGCATACAGGCCCATGATCAGGCAGCCCACCGCCGCAGCGAGGCAGGTGGCGGTAAATACTGCGCCCTGATCCATGCCGGCTGCCGCCATCACATTCGGGTTCACGAAAATGATATAGGCCATGGTCAGAAAGGTGGTCAGGCCCGCAATCACTTCCTGGCGGACGCTTGTCTGGCGTTCGGACAGCTGAAACAGGCGCTCCAGCAGTCCGCGCCGAGTGGGGCTGTTAGGTGTTGTCGATGTGGGAGAGGTCGCTTGGTCGGTCATGGTACTGCCTGGTCTGGATTCTGATGTCACGTTTGAAAATCGAAAAAGCACCGGCTGGAATCAGAAGTGGTACTTCACCAGCAGGTTCACATTGCGTTCATTGGAATCCACACCGAAGGTGCCGTCCTCAATCCCGAACTTGTCGTCCCAGTGCACGTACTCGATCCCCGCGTACAGGCTCTTGGGCTGCCCCCAGTAGCTGCCAAGATCCCACTTCAACTGGGAGGTAACGTTGAAGCTGGGGTGCGCGTCCCGCGAGGCGCTGGCCCAGTCCATAAAGCCGTCGTAAAGAAAGTCTGCGCTGCCGAGTGAAAACGGCAGTGCCCACGCGAGGGTCAGTTGCTCGTTGTCTGCAGCATCGTCGTTATTGCGGTGGTAAACATTGGCCTGGAAATAATTGAAGCCCGGTACCGCCAGGTCGAAGCCCACACCGGCGAGCTTGTTGGTGAAGTGCGGCCCCGTCGCGGTGAGATGGTCCGGATCATCCATATTGCCGAGTTCCACTTGTCCTGCCAGCAGGACATCTTTCACCGGGCCGAGTGACAGCTCGTTGCCGCTCAGCTTTCCAAGACTCACACGGGGAGCGATCTCGGTATACAGCTCGCTGGAGTCATCGCTGGAAGAGAGGTAGTCAGAGAACAGAAACAGATCGCCCCAGCTGTGGCCGCTGGCGTGCTCAAAGGTCACTACACTGCGGGTGGTGTCATCCGTACTCAGGCTGTAGTTGACCTTGTAGTCGCGCCCGTGTAACAGGGTCAGGCTGTTGTCCTGCCAGAACACCTCGGCGTGGGTGACAAAAGCAGCGGACAGGGACACGAGGCCAGAGGCCATCGACAAGAGGGTGCGGGTGAGCTTCATCGGTACCTCTGAGTCAGCACGGAAAGGGCGCGGATACGGCGCTGGTCAAAAAATAGCCGCGAAATTTACCGGAATTTGAAGCCGATTGCCAATTTTTACCGGCTGAACAGGGGGCGGGAGCGTATCTGAGTCTCCGACTAAGCGGCGGATGCTGTCTGCTGTCGTGCATTGCGTGGATTTCGGTTGAGCTCCTGCCAGTTGCGGAGATCTGCGCGCAATACAGCCCACCACAAGTTCGTTCTACTAAACTCCCAGTACTTCACGCAGTGGGCAATCTGTCGGGACGCCGTAGCGCCGGCTCCCAAACTCCTGGAGAGAGGCCATGAAATCCAACTGCATGCATCTGGCGATCCCCGCCGGTGATCTGGAAACTGCCAGGCAGTTTTATTGCGACGTTCTGGGCTGTAAAACCGGTAACAGCGAGGCCGGTCGCTGGGTGGATATCGACTTCTGGGGCAACGAGCTGACCCTGCACCAGAGTGAAGAGCAGTTGCCCAGTGTGCGCCATAAAGTGGATATGGGCGCGGTAGCGGTTCCACACTTCGGTGCGCACCTTCCGGAAAAAGAGTTTCAGGCATTGAAGGCGCGTATAGAAGCGGCGGGGCTTGAGTATCTCGATAAACCCTACCGCCGCTTTGAAGGCGACGAGTACGAGCAGGAAACCTTCTTTATCAAGGATCCGAATGGCAATGTGCTGGAGATGAAGACCATGGTGAATCCGGAGCTGATGTTTCGTTAATCTGGCGGTCTGGGGTTAAAAGAATTCGGGCAAAATCATTCGGGTATCAGCGGGGGAATTGTCAAAGAGGCCGGCCCTGTCGTTGTGATAGGCTGGTGACGTTTATTGTTCCCCCACCCCCGGCCCCAGTAGCGCACTATGTCCCATACCGTCGAACCCGACACAACCATACCCAGCACCACACCCAGTGCATCGAACATGAGCTTTCGCCAGATGATGCTGGCGCTGTGGCAGTTTATCCGTCCATACCAGAAAACCATGTTCGCCGCCGGCGTGGCGCTGGTGTTTACCGCCGGGATTACGTTATCCATCGGTCAGGGCGTGAAACTACTGGTGGACCGGGGGCTGGTGGCCAGCTCCAGCGAGGCATTGGGTAATGCCGTGTTCATGATCATCGGCCTTGCCCTGTTGATGGCGATAGGCACCTACGCGCGGCATTACCTGGTGTCCTGGCTGGGCGAGCGGGTAGTGGCGGACCTGCGCAAGGCGGTATTCGATCATATCGTCACCCTGCACCCGAGCTACTTCGAAACCAACCGCAGCGGCGAGATCATGTCGCGCCTCACCACCGACACCACGCTGCTGCAACATATCATTGGTACTTCCTTCTCTATGGCTTTGCGCAGCGCGCTGATGTTTATCGGCGCGTTGATCCTGTTGCTGTTTACCAATCTCAAACTGAGCCTGATGGTGCTGCTGGGCGTGCCGCTGGTACTGCTGCCGATTGTTCTGTACGGCCGTCGGGTACGCAAACTGTCCAAGGCCAGCCAGGACTCCATTGCCGATGTGGGCAGCTATGCGGGCGAGGTTATCCAGCACATCAAAACGGTGCAGAGTTACACGCAAGAGAACGCCGAGATGCAGGCCTTTGGCCGCGAAGTGGAAACCGCGTTCAATGTCGCCAAACGGCGCATTCGCCAGCGTTCGCTGCTGATCGCCGTGGTGATACTGTTGATGTTGGCCGCCGTCAGTGGCCTGCTGTGGGTAGGAGGCAACGATATGATTGCCGGGCGAATGACTGCCGGTGATCTCGCCGCATTCGTGTTCTACGCCATGTTGATGGGCTCTGCGGTAGCCACCCTCTCCGAAGTGTACAGCGAGCTGCAAAGAGCCACCGGTGCCACGGAACGGCTGATGGATCTGTTGCACGTAGAGGCGCAGATTCCCGTCAGCACCGGGGCGGACGCTGAACGATCTGCGGCGCCCGGCAAGGGGGAGGTCGCCTTTCGGGAAGTCGGCTTCAGTTATCCTGCACGTCCGGACCGGCCAGCCATACACCATCTGAACCTGGATGTGCCTGCAGGGCAAAGCCTGGCACTGGTAGGCCCCTCCGGCGCAGGCAAATCCACGCTGCTCGAACTGCTACAACGTTTTTACGATCCGCAGAGCGGACAGATCACCCTGGATGGAAAGGATCTCCGCGAGATAGACACGGGCACGTTGCGCCGGCAGATGGCCGTGGTCCCGCAGCAGCCCGCGCTGTTCACCGCCGATGTCTGGTACAACATCCGCTACGGCAAGCCGGATGCGAGTGACGCGGAGGTAATCGCGGCGGCCAGGGCGGCTCATGCGCATGAGTTTATTTCTCAGCTCCCGGAGGGCTATGACAGCCATCTGGGGGAGCAGGGCACCCGCCTGTCCGGTGGTCAGAAACAACGCATAGCCATTGCCCGCGCGATACTCAAAGATCCAACAATCCTGTTGCTGGACGAAGCCACCAGCGCACTGGATGCGGAGAGTGAATATCACGTGCAACAGGCACTGCAGACGCTCATGCAGGGGCGCACCACCATCATCATCGCACATCGGCTGGCGACAATTCTGCATGCAGACAGTATTGCGGTATTGGAGCGGGGGCAGTTGGTTGCGCAGGGGAATCACGCCGAGCTGGTCCAGGCGTCGCCGCTGTACAAGCGGTTGGCCGACCTGCAGTTTCGAGAAGCGGAGAGACAGAAGCCGCTGGTGGAGTAAGGGGAGAGAAGCGAAATAAGAGTGGAATACAGCACAAACAAAAACGGACCCCGTAGGGTCCGTTTTCACATCCGTAGGGCGATTAAACCACTACGATGTTTTCAGCCTGCGGGCCTTTCTTGCCTTGAGTTACGGTGAACTCAACGGCTTGGCCTTCGGTCAGGGTGCGGAAGCCGGTGCTGGCAATCGCACTGAAGTGTGCGAAAACGTCCGGGCCGGACTGCTGCTCGATAAAACCAAAACCTTTTGCTTCGTCAAACCATTTAACGGTGCCGGTTACTGTAGACATAATGTAATCCTGAGATTGATACGGGTTTGTGCCTTCGGGAGGCGATTTTTTGCCTTGAAAACAAGCCGTGACTTTCAACTGCAGGACGAGGTGTTACGAGTAAAACAGCGACGTGTAGATTGTAAACGTGGGCTTTCTTTCTAGCAGGGGCTCACTCTATCGATAAGTCGGGCCCCTGTCTACATAATGTTCAGTAATCGGCAGATAAATCGGCCCTCTGGCGCGGAACCTGGCTTGTACCGGGGCTTTGCGCCGGGTCCGACGGTTCAGATGAGGCAGTTCAGGCGGGCTATCAGGCCGCCTGAGCCTCCGCCCGCGCCCGGTCCGCCAGATACTCGTCATAGGTCCCCTGGAAGTCGTGCAGCTGATTGTCCTTGATCTCCAGCACCCGGGTCGCCAGTGATGACACGAACTGACGGTCGTGACTAACAAAGATCAGCGTGCCCTCATACTGTGACAGCGCCTTGTTCAGCGCCTCGATAGACTCCATATCCAGGTGGTTGGTGGGTTCGTCCATCACCAGTACATTGGTGTCCATCATCATCAGCTTGCCGAACAGCAGGCGGTTCTTCTCCCCACCGGAACACACCCGCGCCTTCTTGTTGGCGTCGTCGGCGGTAAACAGCAGGCGGCCGAGGATGCCCCGTACCGCCAGGTCATCGTGCTTGGGAGTGCGCCACTGGGACATCCACTCGAAGATGGTGAGGTCGTTATCGAAGTCGGCGCTGCTGTCCTGGGGGCAGTAGCCAATGGCCGCGTTCTCGGACCATTTCACCACGCCGCTGTTGGCCTGCAGCTCGTCTACCAGGCAGCGCAGGAAGGTGGTTTTACCCACCCCGTTCTCGCCGATTACCGCCAGACGCGCGCCGGCCTCCAGGATCATCTCGCCACCGGCAAACAGCGATTCGCCATCAAAGCCGTGGGAGAGGTCTTCCAGTGTCAGTGCCTGACGGTGGAGCTTCTTGCACTGCTGGAAGGTGATATAGGGTTTGACCCGGCTGGAAGGTTTCACCTCGTCCAGCTTGATCTTCTCCATCTTCTTCGCCCGGGAGCTCGCCTGCTTGGCCTTGGAGGCGTTGGCGGAGAAGCGGTTTACAAACGACTGCAGTTCTTCCAGCTCCGCGGTTTTCTTCGCGTTTTCCGCGTGCAGTTGTTCCTGAATCAGGGTGGAAGCCGCAACAAAATCCTCATAATTACCGGGGAAAATACGCAGCTCGCCATAGTCGATATCCGCCATATGCGTGCACACGGAATTGAGGAAGTGGCGGTCGTGGGAAATGATGATCATGGTGGACTTGCGCTGGTTCAGCACTTCCGACAGCCAGTGGATGGTGTGGATATCCAGGTTGTTGGTGGGCTCGTCCAGCAGCAGGATATCCGGGTCCGCAAACAGCGCCTGCGCCAGCAGCACCCGTACCTTCCAGCCCGGCGCTACCTGCTTCATCGGGCCGAAGTGCAGGGATTCCTCGATACCCGCCTCCAGCAGGATCTCGCCCGCGCGGCTCTCGGCGCTGTAGCCGTCCAGCTCCGCGAACTGCACCTCCAGCTCTGCCACCCGCATGCCTTCTTCCTCACTCATTTCCGGCAGCGAGTAGATACGGTCGCGTTCCTGCTTGATGGCCCACAGGCGGGTATCGCCCATGATCACGGCATCGACCACCGAGTACTCTTCGAACGCGAACTGATCCTGGCTCAGTACACCGACGGTGCAGCCGGGCTCTACGGACACATTGCCCGCACTGGGTGCCAGCGCCCCACTCAGGATCTTCATGAATGTGGATTTGCCACAGCCATTGGCCCCGATCAGGCCGTACCGGTTGCCGTTGCCGAACTTGGCAGAGATGTTTTCAAACAGCGGGTGGGCACCAAACTGCATGGTGATGTTGGCGGTGGTGATCAAGAGGCTATCCCGGGAGTCTGGAAGTGGGCGGAAATGATGCGTGTCATCGACGATGATCCGCCACACTGCGCGGTGTGGCGGGCCGCGCACTATACGGCGCAGAGTCGGGGGTGTCGAGGAAGGTGGGTGAAAATCATACAGGTAGTGGTGTGTGCAAGTGTACTGAACCGGTGGGTCACTCTTCGCCTTTTACGCAGACATAAACCGAGTTCGTGGACTCTTCACTTTGAAACGGGTTATAGAAAGAAACTACATGGGATTCCACTGTCTCGAAGACCGTTTTCAACAGCGCCTCGAAATGTTCTTCCGGCAGGTTCTGTGACCACATGGCAAACACGCCATTGGGCTTCAGCTGTTGTGCCATCAGTGCCAGATTTTCGGTGGTATAGAAGCTGGCATTGCTTGCGTTGAGATATTCTGTGGGAGAGTGGTCGATATCCAGCAGGATGGCATCGAACTGCTTGCCGGCACGGTCCGGGTCAAAGCCCGTTGCCGGCGCTGTCGCCAGATCGAAGAAGCTCCCGTGCACATAGCGGTTTCTGGAATCGGCATTGAGCGTCTTGCCGAGCGGCACCAGCTCCCCTTTGTGCCAGCCAATCACCGTTTCCAGTGCTTCCACTACCAGTAGCTCCGAGATGCGCTCATCTTTGAGCGCTGCCACTGCGGTATAGCCCAACCCCAAGCCACCGACCACCACCTCCAGCCTGTCACCCTGTACCTGCGCCAGGCCGAGTGTGGAAAGCGCCTCTTCGGCCTCCACGAACATACTCGACATCAGAAACTCTTCGCCCAGCTTCACTTCGTAAATATCTCGGTCTCCCAGTGCCGGAATGCGACGTCGGCGCAGGGAAATCTCGCCTAAGGGAGACGCTTGACTATCAATTTCTTCAAAGAGTAGAGACATCATTGTCCTGTTTTTGTGTTGTCGAACAATCGGCGGCTGGCAGTCTGCTGGTGGATCACTCTAGTGGATACGCCGGGCTCGACAAGCCTCATTGTTATAAGTGCCTTGGGACATAGTACATCAGGTATGGTAAATGCTGAATCTATTGCGTTCCCAGTGTTAGGTGCGAAATTTCACAAGCGGCACCAGCCCTATTGAACCTACACTGCTGCCGGGCCGGCATGAGAGCCGGCCCGGAGCAGTGATCTTCAGTCCATCCTGGTTGTTGCTGCAGCGGAATCAATCGTCATCGGAATCATCATCGTTCCATTTGCGACTGTGGTCGGACTTGAATTTCTCCAGTTTCGCTTTCTGGCTATCGTCTAAAACCTCAGCAAATTTCTTGCGATATTTGTGGGAAAGCTCCATCCGCTTGATGTGCAGCTGCCCCAATTGTGCGCCCAGCTTGTCCAAGGTGCTTTGGTCAGAACCGGATTCAAGCGCGGACTTGATTTGTTTCTTTAATTTTTTTGATTCTTCCTTGAGCGTTTTGCGCTCCTCTTTGGTCGCATCACGATAGCTTTTCAGCTCTCTTTTTTGCTCCTTCCGCAAATCCAGCTTCTCTTCCACTTTTTCCCAGAAAGCTTCAAAGCGATCTTTGTGGCCACCGGAATGTTCGCTGGCGAGGTAAGGCACCACCCTACCATCCGCCTGCACGGGCAGGACCGCGATCAAACCCACAATTGCCACACAACCTGCAGCCGCTTTCCAAAATTTCATAAATACCTCCAGTCTTTACACAGACACCTTCATTTAAATCTGGGGCTCAAGGTTTTGCACGAGCCATTCAGCTCAGCCAAAGTCGCCCCTCCCGGGAATTCCGCTTTACTCTCCTGCGGATACGCCATTTAAAGTCTTGATACTATTCATTCAGGATGTCTTCCCACAGATACAATTAAGACTAGACGCGTAATTTTTCTTTGCAGACGGTCATGGCAGAAGCAAAAGTGACTGCTCGTCCCCTAAATCGCTGTCGTGACCAGGTTCCAGGAAAACCGGCCCCAGGTAAACCGGCCTAGCGGCAGGGCTTCGGAACCCAAGGTGAACTTCGCGCTTCTTTGGGGGTTCAGCAAAAGTTGAACTACCCTTACCGGGTGTGCAGTGTGCCACTACATACCGCCGATTCTTGGGCTTGTAAGCCTTTTCCAGGCTCACGATCATCCAGCCAACTTCGCCCGATTTGGGTACGCCGCTCAGTCGATTTACGGGCGACACGTGAAGGGATTACCTCGATGAAAACAGCATCGGTAGTTGCCAGGGTTCTGGTAGCTTGTCTATTGATCCTGGCTGTCGCAGGTTGCAGCCCAGGGAAGAAAGAGCGAAGCCCGTCCGAGGATGCATTATCCGAGGCTCAGAAAGGTCCGAGTGATTCCGGTCCTCTCGGTTGCTGTCAGGAGGGACCGGACACCTGTTCAGCGCCGGCCTATAGCGCGGAATGTGAGCAAACGGACGGTGACTTCCACGAAGGTAAGACCTGTGACATCGACAGCGGCAAGTGCAGCGACGGTCCCTGACTACCTGGATTTGTAATACTGCGGACAGCAGCACTGCAATACCCGGTCGAGTGAGGATTGCCGTTTGCGGGGCGGCAGGGGGTACTGTTGGATCTGAAGTTTCACAGCCATCACTGGCGCCGGACCTTTCTTCTCGCGTTGATGCTGGCGCCTGTTTCATGCCATGGTTTTATTGGAAGCCGCCCGTCTGTTGAATGTTGCCCACGGCTGGCTTATCGATCGATACGGCCAGTTGAATGCAGGCAGAGTCCTGATTCCATTCTGTTTTGTAATCCTGTTTGTCACTCATGTACTCGAAGCATTTGCGTGGGCAGTATTCATCTGGCGCAGAGATTTGATAAAAACACTGGGGGAGGCAATCTATTACACCACTACATCCATCACTTCCCTGGGCTACGGCGACGTAGTGCAACCACCGCCATGGCGCATGCTAGGCCCATTGATTGCAATCAATGGCGTATTGATGTTCGGCTGTTCAACTGCTTTCCTTTTTCTGGTGTTGCAGAAGGTGTGGATGCATTTTTAAAGGGCGTCGAAAAGGCTGTCGAAAAAGCTTTGCAGTGAAAAGATACTATATTGAGTTTTGGCTTATAGCTGATACTTGAATAGAAAGGTGGCTTGTTGGCGTGAATAAGGAAGGGAGTGCCACAAGAGATGAAAGTGCTGACCTGAATCACGCGAATCCGGGTCAATGGATAGAGCTTTCTCACAGCAAAGTAGGTCCATTTTTAACCCGAAAAGTATTCCTGTCACCGGAAAAAGTAAGAATCATCTGGCGCTCTCGAGAACAGCGTAAATGTTATAACAGGTTGCAGGGGAGCTGTCGGAATACTTGGTGGGCTCCAACCGCCATCAGTTGGTGGATTGGCATTTTGTTTGCGCTTGGTAGCAGTGCATTCATGCTGGGATCAGTACCCGCCTACGCCACGTGGGTTGGGGTGAGCAAAGACAACCTTACATTTTTCATAGGTTCGATTTTCTTTACCTCCGCTGCATTCTTGCAGTACCTGGAGGTTGCGGCTACAGCTTGGTCACCTGGTGGTGGTTTTATCAGCCAGGTGTCAAAGAGAAAATGGCAGCCGTTACTGGTTGAGGTTCATCGCATTGACTGGTGGGCTGTAGTCATCCAACTGATTGGCACTCTTTGCTTTAACGTGAGTACTTTCCACGCATTGACTGCAGGAGCCGGAGTCAGTGAATCCAATACACTGGTGTGGAGACCGGATCTGTATGGGTCTATCTGTTTTTTGCTTAGCAGCTATCTCGCCTGGGTGGAGGTTTGCCACAAGTGGGGGGCTGTAAAGCTGCGTCTCATTTCTTGGTGGGTAGTGGCGGTCAATCTACTTGGTTCAGTGGCCTTTGGCGTATCTGCCATCGCTTCATACAAATTGCCCAGCGGAACAATGGTCAATCCCACGATCAATAATGTGGAAACTTTCATCGGCGCGGGATGCTTTTTTATCGGTGGACTGCTGCTTCTTCCCGAGCGAGCCAGTTTGATGAAAGTGAAACTTTTATCTACCTAAGAGATGCCGATCGGGACTCTGTCAGGTTGAAATCGGTGCTTTGGAACTATTTACAGAAGAATCTTCATATCCGTGATTTTTGTAGGCGAATAGTGTGATCCGGTGGTTATTGCTGACGTTGTTAGTTTTGCCGTTTGCTCAGGTTGCAGCGGGTTCATACCAGGATCCGCTGACATTTTCTGAAGCGGTACAGCGTCTGCAGAAAACCCCTCTGCTGGAGGCAGAACGCGCGCAGTTGGCGGGCGCTGAGGCAAAAAACAGTGCAACACGTGCATTGGCGTTGCCGCAGCTCGGTGTGATTTCCACTTACGGTCAATTCTCAGATCCGGTGGAGGTGGATTTGAGACCAATAAACCAAGTGCTGGAGGCGCTGGATCCCGCCATACCGGAAATCCCGAACCCAATTCTGCAGCCGCGCGACTTCAGTTTCACCATGGCTACGCTCACTTGGCCGGTATTTACTGGTGGCCGTACACGCTCTTTACAGGAGGCCAGTGCTATTGGCATCGAAGTTGCCAGTGCGGGGAAAGAAGTCACTGAGAATAAACTTCTGTTGGATTTGACGGCCAGGTATTTCGGTGTGTCAGTGAGTGAGCGTGCGCTACAGGTTCAGACCTCCGTGGTAGGAAGCCTGCGCACACACTTGAGGAATGCGCGGATTCTTGAAAATGAGGGGCAGATCGCAGCAGCTGATCGTATGCGCGCAGAAGTGGCCTTGGCGCAGGCGGAACTGGAAGAACAGGAGCGGCAACACGCGCTGGAGAATATTCGCGCGGGGTTAAGCAGTCTATTGAGTCTGGGAAACCCGGATGTCCAGACCGCGTCGGGGCCGCCATCCCAATTGCCGGCGCCCGCGGACTTGCAGCACTTGCTCGATGATGCGCAGCAATTCAATCCACTGGTTCGCCAGTTGAACGCCACGGCCAGACAGGCCGAAAAGGTCATCGGAGTGGCTCGCTCGGAGTATTGGCCCGACGTGACCATTGTAGGGGGATTTGAGTTGCACAGCTATCAATTGCCAGAGCTGATCCCAGACTGGACCGTAACGGCGAATCTTACCTTCAAAATCTTTGATGGTGGCGCGCGCAAGGCCGGTGTATCGCTTGCGCAGGAAGAGTGGCGTACGACACAGGCGCTTGCAAGAGAGGCCGAGAATCGGGTGCAGTTGGACGTGGAGTCGCGCTACTCCTCTTTTCTGGACGCACAGCGCCGTGCAGATGTGTCACGCAGAACCGAGCGGCTTGCCGCTGAGAGTCTGCGGATGCAGCGTGCCGCATTTGCTGCGGGCGAGGGGCGATCCATTGATGTGGTCGATGCGGAAAACGCGCTTGCGGGGGCGAAGCTGCAAAGGCTGGCTGCAGATTATGACTGTTTGCTGGCATGGACGAGCCTGATGCTGGCGACTGGACGCGGCGCAACTGTATTGGATGTTCTCGCCAAGCCCGGAGTGGTTCCCAATGTCAAGTAAGCCTTCTCGATCAGGTCCCATTTTATTCGCGATCAAAGGCATCCTGGTCACCGCTGTCGTACTTTGGCTGTATGGCTGTAAAGAGGAGAGCTACATCGAGGGGCGGGTGGAAATGCGCGAACTCAATATTGCCACCAAGTATCCAGGCAGGCTTGCACGTCTGAATATCGAAGAGGGGCAGAGAGTACGCAAGGGCGCCTTGTTGGCAGAAATCAGCGATCCGGAAGCACAGGCTCGTCTGATGCAGGCGAATGCGATGGTTGAGGGAGCTGCCGCGCAGCAATCCAAGGCCGATAAGGGGGCGCGCCCGGAGGAAGTCGAGTCTGCCAGAGCCGCAATGGACGCCACCCAAGCCCAGGCTGAGTTGGCGCGTGTCACCGCCGGTAGGATGCGGCGCCTGTTTGATCAGGGAGTGATTCCCAGGCAGCGTCTTGATGAGGCCATTGCTGCCCAGCGTTCCACCTGGTCTGTCTATCAGGCATCAAAGGCAGACTATGAAATGGTGGTAGCGGGGTTGCGCCCACAAGACAAGGTAACAGCGGCGGCTGTAACAAAAGAAGCGAAGGGTGAGCGCCAGTTGGTGGAGTCGGCTGTGTCGGAGCAGCAGGTATACGCATTGGCCGACGGTGAGATCACATCCATCAATTTTCGCGAAGGGGAAATCGTCGCCGCGGGCATCCCCATAGCGATACTGGCGAAAACAGATGCGCCCTGGGTCCGCTTTAACGTACGCGAAGATCTACTGGATGGCCTTCAGGTGGGAGACCGACTGTCGGCAAAAATCCCGGCTCTGGGCGAATCTGGTACGGATGTAAAACTGGTTGTTTACCAGATCTCGGTACTTGGCGATTTCGCGACCTGGACTTCTACCCGTGCGCTCGGCAGTTATGATCTGCGTACCTTCGAGGTGCGGGCTCGTCCAATTTCTTCCATAGCGGGATTGCGCGCCGGCATGACGGTGCTGGTGCCCCAGAGTGAAGTGCGGTCAGAAAAATGACAGGCTTTGGTGCAACGATCCGGCGGGAATTGCGTGCCTGGCACACTGAGAAAACCACCCATTGGCTGATGCTGTGGCTGCCAGTACTCGCGTGCTTCCTGCTGATTGTCATTTTCAGTGCGCGGACCATTACCGGCTTGCCAATTTCCATTGTCGATCAGGATAGCAGTGCCATCACACGACAGCTCAGTGCGCAGCTGAATGCCGCACCTGCGATCAGTGTAAAGCAAACGGTAGCCTCCATGGATGCAGCGAAAACGCGGATGGAAAAGGGGGAGACCTATGCAATTGTCTCTTTTCCCAGTGGCTTCAGCCGCGACATTGTCCGCGGCAGACAGCCCACGGTCGCTTTGCTGTTAAATGAACAGTCACTCGCCACAGCGGATGCGATCAGCAGCGACGTGCAGGAGGTCATTCTTACCCAGATCGGGGTTGAGTCCGTGACGATGCGCATGGCCCAGGGGACTCCCATGCTACAAGCTGAGGCGATGGCGCAGCCGATCCGGACACAGACACACCCCCTGTATAACCCGGGGCTTGATTACGCAGCCTACCTGGGGATTGCTCTGATTGCCGCGAGTCTGCATTGTTTTGTGGTCTTGCACGGGGCCCGCTGTATTGCCGGGGAAGATAAACAGTGGTTGTACGCCACTGGTTGGGGCGCGCTGTGGGGAAAGCTCACCGCGGCATTTGTGTGGTGGGTGGCGATCGGTATTGGCTGTCTGCTTATCTGTTTTTCCTGGCTGGATCTGCCGCCCATGTCTGAACCCTTCTGGTTTGTGGTCGGTTGGGCTGCGCTGGTCGCCGCGTATCTGGGGCTGGGCTCCAGTCTGGCGATGGCATTTCCGTCGCACGTTGCCTATTCCTGTGTCAGCGTGCTTGCAGGACCTGCAGTCGCGTTTTCCGGAGTCACGTTCCCTCAGGGCGCCATGCCGGTGGCGGCACGTCTGTTTGGAGAGGCCCTGCCGGTCACGTGGTTCCTCCACTTGCAAACACAGTTTGTAACCGAGCGCGTGCGGGTTGAATTCGCGATTCCACAGTTGCAGCACCTGCTTGGGTTTGCCTGTGTTTTCCTGTTTTTTTCGGCCGCACTGTTTTATTGGCGCACACGGAAATTGCGCTAGCGGATTGGGGTTAGAGGGAAGTGAGGTTAAACTGCAATGAGATCACTGTTTGCCGGTGCCCGCTACGAGATCCGGGCATTGATCATCGCGCCTGCAACCCTGCTGATTCTTGGCGGTGCGGCCCTTTTCTACAGCGCAATTTACCCCGGGCCGTATTCACCTCAGGCTTACCGGGATATGCCTATTTATGCATTGGACCTGGATAACACCGCACTCTCGCGTCAATTGCTCGCGCATATTGACGCTGCCGAGCTGTTGCAGATTGTAGACGGCTCTGCAGATCCCATGGCGGCAAGGCGGGCCTTGGAAGGCTCCGAAGTACTGGGCATTGTGGAAATTCCTGCGGGCCTGCAGCATGACGTGACACGGGGAGAATCCCCTGTGATTGGCTTGCTTGCCAATGCAGGCTACCTGCTCGCCTACAGTCAGCTGGCCGACGCGGCCACGAAAGCAGTGCTGGACGCGGGGGGAGAGCTTGGCGCAGTTGCCTTTGCCGAGAGTTCCGGTAAGTCCGGATTGGCAGCGGCCACCCAGGAGCCTTTTCAGTTGGAGGTGATTGAACTCTTTAACCCTGCGGGTGGTTACGCGAGCTTTGTGGTGCCGGCTGTTGCGATGGTGATTTTACAGCAAACCATGCTGATCGGACTGGGATTACTGTGCGATGCGCGTCGTGCCCTGAAGGAGGGAGCTCCCAAAGGTGTAGCTCGGAGAATTGTCTGGACTGCGGGGCGCAATATTCCATGGGTAGGAATCTACCTTTTACAGTTTATGATTATCCGTTGGATAATCTTTCCCGTGTACCATCTCCCGGCGGTGGGGCAGGCTGCCTACCTGATTCCATTTCTCAGCTTGTTTCTGCTCTCCGTTTCACTGCTGGGGTTGCTGATTGCCGAGTTTTTTAAAAGTGCTGAGGACGTTATTCCGTTTTTGCTATTCACCTCCTTGCCTATTGTATTTCTATCGGGTTTTTCCTGGCCGCTGGAAAGCGTTCCCGAGCCACTTCGCTCTTTGTCATACCTGATACCAAGCTCGGCCGGTGTGCAGGGGTTTGTGCGCTTGAACCAGTTGGGTACCGGTTTCTCCTCGGTTATAACCCCGATAGTCACACTTTTAGCGCAATGCCTCCTGTACGGAGGCATGCTGGTGGCTGTCTCACGCGGCAGGTACCGTACCGGGAAGCTATCAGCTGGATGAACTGCGTCCAGAATGGCTGCTGGTGGGGCGCGGTTCGGACGCGGCAATCGGATGCGTTGAAAAATATTCGATGGCGCGACGCATATCCTCTGCCAGAAGTGCAGCCATATCCCGGCTGATACCGTGACGAATCATGATTCGCTGGATGACCGTATCCTGGCGGTTTGAAGGTAGGGGGTAAGAGGCAATCTGCCAGCCACGCATGCGTAGCCGGTCAGATAAGTCGTAAAGATCAAATCCCCACTTTCCAGGCTTCAGCGAATAGCCGATTGCGGGCAGGCCACCTTTTCCGTTATAGAAAATATCAAAAGGTCCCATCTCGGTAACCTGCTCTCCCAGCCAGATTGCGGTATCGACACAAGCCTGCTGAATTTCCCGGTAGCCTTCAAAACCCAGACGAATTAAATTGTAATACTGCGCAATGATTTCGCCACCGGGACGGCTGAAGTTGAGGGCAAAAGTGGGCATATCACCGCCCAGATAATCCACGTGGAAGATCAGGTCTTCGGGCAGCTCGCCGGCGTCCCGCCATATTACCCAGCCTACACCGAGTGGCGCCAAGCCAAACTTGTGTCCAGAGGTGTTGATGGACTTTACCCGCGCGATACGGAAATCCCACGCCAGGTTGGGCTGAATAAATGGAGCCACAAAGCCGCCGCTGGCTGCGTCGACGTGAATTGGAATATCAAGCCCGGTTTCTTTTTCAATCACATCGAGTGCACGGGCTATCTCTTCTACTGGCTCATAGACACAGGTAAACGTGACTCCCAAAGTGGCAACCACGCCGATGGTATTTTCATCAACATACTGGCGGATCTTGTCTGGATTCATACAGACTTCATTTCCGTCCAGCGGAATTTCGCGCAGCTCTACATCGAAATAGCGGGCGAACTTGTGCCAGCATACCTGTACTGGGCCACAGACCAGATTGGGTTTTTCTATACTCTTGCCGTTGTCTTTCTGCCGTTTTCGCCACTGCCACTTTAACGCCAGACCACCGAGCATGGCGGCCTCTGAGGAGCCGGTGGTAGAGCAGCCAATGGTATCTTCCGAATCCTGTGCATTCCAAAGGTCGGCGAGCATATGGACACAGCGAGACTCAATCTCCGCGGTCTGGGGGTACTCGTCCTTGTCGATCATGTTTTTGTCGAAGCAATCGGCCATCAGACGCTGTACTTCGTCCTCCGCCCAGGTGGTGCAGAAGGTGGCAAGGTTCTGTCGTGAGTTGCCGTCCAGGTACAGTTCGTCTCGCACCAGTTGATAGCCGGTCTTTGCTGGCATACTGTGTTTGGGTAACTTGTAGCGTGGGACACTGTGGCGGGTAGCACTAGCGCTGAAAATATCTTCGCCCACATAACCTGATTGATGCTTATGCTTGCTTTTCCGGTGTAAAGGCATTGCGAGAATCCTCTGCTTCACATACTGACGTTACGCGGACAAAAAATTGAATGCAGGTGTATCGACAAACTTGTCTGTCATATTGCCCACCAGACCTTCCTGGGCGAGATCCAGTTTCTGACTTTTTGTCAGATCCATCTTGTTAAGTTGGACCCATACAATGTCCGGGCTGAAAGATGATTCGAAAGCGTAAATCCCGCGTTTTAGATCAATGAGTGTGCGCCAGATGGTCATCGATATATGAGGGCGCGCCGGGTCTGCAACGCCAAAAGGCTGTGCGGCGTTGCGCATTACACTCAGCAGCGCGGCATAAGCCTTTCTGGGCGTATCCGCTGGCGGCAGTTTGGATAAGTAGTAACTCGCTCGCACAAAACGGTCGGCGGCTTCCGTGGTGCCGGGCAGGGGGAGGTCGCCACCAAACCCCTGATACTGGGTAAGGTGCTGGAGCTGTTCGTCAAATGGTGGAGAATTCGTCATTACTGTGTAGTCACGGCTATGATGGACCTTGGCCTCACCGTCGATAAATTCAATTACCGCGGAATCCCCAGACGCATCACCAAGTGCCAAGTGGACCGTCGACCAGCGGCCGGATACCGGGTCACCCTGAGGGCGTACCTGGATGGCATTGTTCTTGGTGTATTCCACACAAGCCGCAACACTATCAAACTGATCCAGGTAGAACTGGGCCCAGAGAGAAACGGAGAGCCCCAACTGTTTTTCATCGCGTTCGCCGTACTCCGATTCGGTCAGCCAAAGAATGTGCGCGGCCAACCCCTTTTCATTGAGGCCATCCGCGGTCGCCAGATCATAGGCGGTAGCCACAAGGCTCGCGTACTTCGACTGCCATTTCAGGGGATTGGGGTCATTGTCTATTCCAATTCGCTCTATACCGGCGGGAAGCACCCAAAGATTGGTCCCGAGGCTCTGTGCCCAATCCATATTTCGTCCAGCAATGGGGCCTTGGCCACTGTCCAGCCAGAGAGTTCGCGTGCACATACATAGACTCCTGAGTGATCGCACAATCATGAACGGTTTTGAGCGAACGAAGGGTGATGGTTGATTCAGATGCGTGAATATTAAGTCTAGAGTGAAATGCTCTAGTGTGGTGTAACGAACTAATTGTGCTTATCAGCGGGCCGCTAAGCGGTCAGATGTAAGGCGCACTTGCGCTGGCGTAGTCATTCTACGTCAAGCAAGTGCAACGCAGCAGATGGCTGCTTAGCGGTCCGCCCGAAGGGAGCCCCCCAAATCGCCCACAGCTGCGTTACCGCTCTTGGAAAGGGCCCGCCATTCCCTGCGAGCGGCGCCTTACTGTGAACAATTTGGGGGGCTCTGATATGCACAATTAGTCCGTTACACCACACTAGTAGCGACCGTGTGACAGTATATTTAGAAGAACAGGCGGTCAGTAGCGGGAGACCGCCCCGGGCCACGTGCGGCCATTGAATGAAGCGAGATAATGCCAAGTGGAGAGAAATCGAAGCGCAAGCCTGAGAAATATCCGATGATATAGTGTCTCTATCCAAGATCGCGGGGTAACTCGGGTTTCGTTGATCCGTTCAATACTGGTAAAAATATGCCAGCATTGAACATTAGAGCCCATTGAAACGAAAAATAATTATGTCTATGCCCGATATATTCCAGGTCCGCCTACAGGAAATCTACCAGACCGAATCTCGTCGCGTCCTCGCTACCCTGATTCGCTTGCTTGGCAACTTTGATCTGGCAGAGGAAGCATTACACGACGCCTTCGCTGTGGCGCTCACCCAATGGCCAACTGAGGGAATACCCGATAACCCCCGTGCCTGGCTGGTATCCACCGGACGTTTCAAAGCCATCGACCAGCTGCGCCGCAAAGCCCGCTTTGATGTGTCTTATGAGGATGTGGCCGAGCGCCTGCAATCCGAGTTGACCACGGAACAGGAAGAGGCACACAGCATCGAGGACGATCGCCTGCGGCTGATCTTTACCTGCTGCCATCCAAGCCTCGCACCCGAGGCACAACTTGCTTTGACTCTACGGGAAGTGTGTGGTCTCACGACGGAGGAGATCGCCAGTGCCTTCCTGGCTGCCACGCCCACCGTCGCCCAGCGCATCGTGCGCGCCAAGGCCAAAATTCGCGATGCCCGCATTCCCTATGAAGTGCCGGAAGCGCAGCAGCTACCGGAGCGGCTCGACAGTGTTTTGCACGTCATCTATCTGATCTTCAATGAGGGTTATTCCGCCTCCGCCGGTGACAAGCTGATCCGGCACGACCTGTCCGCAGAGGCCATCCGCCTTGCGCGCCTGCTGTGCCAGTTGTTGCCAGAACCTGAAGTCGAAGGCCTGCTGGCCCTGTTACTACTGCAAGACGCCCGCCGCGCCGCTCGCGTCTCCGCCGATGGCGAGCTGATTCTGTTAGAGCAGCAGGACCGCGCTCTATGGGATCAGCAGCAGATCCGGGAGGGCTGCAATCGGGTACTGCGCGCTCTGGCCAGCCGTCGCTTCGGCCCCTACAGCCTGCAAGCCGCCATTGCCGCCGTCCACGCCGAGGCCGATACCATGGAGAACACCGACTGGCCACAGATCGTCGGTCTGTACGACGCGCTATTGGCTATGACTCCGTCGCCTGTGATCGAACTCAATCGCGCAGTAGCCGTGGCAATGCGGGATGGCCCGGAACAGGGGCTGCAGCTGATTGACGCGTTGCTGGCTCGCGACGCTCTTACCGACTATCACCTGTGCCACGCGGCCCGTGCCGACCTGTACCGCCGTCTCGGTCAGAAAGAAGAAGCGCGCGCCGCTTACCGGCGTGCACTGGAGTTGGCGCAACAGGGCCCGGAACAGCGCTTTCTTGCAAGCCGCCTGGCCGAACTGGAGTCCGACTGACGGCCGATCCAGAAAAGTTTTCAAATAAATTTCACCCGCCTGTCGAATGCCATCAACTCCGTTCGACTAACTATCAAAGCGCCGAGTTCAACAGCGCAATCCGCATCGCATCCTGGTAAATAGGAGGAACACAGAATGAAGTACCTTGCACTGGTCTACTACGACGAAAAGCTTATGCAGCAGAAGTCCCAGCAGGAATGGGATGCGCTCAACCAGGAATGTATCGCTTGTGTTGAAAACCTGAGTACTAGCGGACACTTTATTACCGGTAGCCCGCTGATGCCCACCAACACCGCCACCACTGTGCGGGTGCGCGACAATCGCGTCGCGGTCACCGATGGTCCCTTTGCGGAGACCAAGGAGCAGCTGGCTGGTTTCTACATGTTGGAAGCGAAAGATCTCAACGAGGCCATCGCCCTGGCCGGCAAGATTCCACCTGCGCGTTACGGTTCAGTGGAAGTCCGCCCTGTGCGGGAACTGATGGAGGAAGGCAACCAGGCTGGCGGCAACGCCGGGTAAGCCATCCTTCGAAACAGCAGGAACATCAACAACAGCAACAGAAAGATCAGGAGAAAACCATGCCCGGCACGGTAAATTTACACCGCGTATTACGCGCCCCGGCAGAGCGTGTGTACCGCGCTTTTATCAACCCCCACGCCATGGCCAAATGGTCCCCACCCGATGGTTTTTACGCCACTTACGAATACCTGGAGCCGGAAGTCGGCGGCACCTTCAAAGCATCATTTACCAATTTTACCAACGGTCAGACCCACGCCTTCGGCGGAGAGTACAAGGAGTTGGTGGAGAATGAGCGCATCCGCTACACCGATACCTTCGATGACCCGAACGTACCCGGCACCATGGAGGTCACCGTGACGCTGAAAGCAGTCTCTTGTGGCACCGAGCTCAGCATCGTCCAGGAAGGCATACCCGATATGATTCCGGTGGAGATGTGCTACCTCGGCTGGCAGGAGTCCCTCGCTGCACTGGCGCGCCTCGTAGAACCGGAAATCAACCAGTAACCACTATTCTGAAATCCCCCCAAAAGCGAAACACAAGGAGAAAACGTGAAGAACTTCCTCGCCATCTATCTCGGTACCCCGGGTTCCATGAAAACCTGGGATGACCTGTCTGAAGCGGATCAGCAAAAGCGCCTGCAAGAGGGCATGGCCGCCTGGAACGGCTGGATGGAGCAGCATCACGACATCATCGTCGACGCCGGCGGTCCGCTGGGAAAAACCAAAAGTATTGACTCCAATGGCGTCGGTGACACCCAGAATAACATCACCGGATACGTCATCATCAAAGCGGAAACCCATGAAGCCGCGGCCAAGCTTTTTGAAGGGCACCCGAGCTTCAGTATCTTCCCTGGTGACGGCGTGGAAGTCATGGAGTGCATGCCCAATCCAACAATGTGAACCAATTTTCACCACCGCGGGTAGAAATCAGTCCTCCGGTGGTGAATCTGTGACCGGACAAGACAGGAAGACGGAGATGATCAAACTATACGGGACACCTCCCACCCGAGTGATACGTGTGATGTGGCTGCTCAACGAGCTCGGCCTGGAATACGAAATCCATCACGTAGACCTCCTGAAAGGTGAGGCCCAAAGGGAAGACTTTCTCGCGCTCAACCCCGCCGCCAAAGTTCCGGTACTCGTCGATGGGGATCTGGTACTGACCGAATCCGCCGCCATCCAGCTCTATCTGGCAGAGAAATATCCGCAAGCTGGCTTTATTCCCGACTCTCTGGAAGAGCGTGCACAAATGTACCGCTGGATATTCTTCCTTATGACCGAGATCGAACAACCGCTGTGGCGTATATCGCGGCACACATTTCTGTACCCGGAAAACAAACGCTTGCCGCAGGACGTCGAACTGGCGAAGCAGGAGTGTCGTGAAATGGTCAGCGTCCTGGAACGGCACATGGAAGACCGGGACTTCATTGTCGGCAACAGGCCGAGCGTAGCCGACTTCAATGCCGCGTATACCTTAGATTGGGTAAACACTGAAGCGCTTCTGGATGCGGCACCGCGGCTGCGAGAATACCTGAAAACCATGTACGCCCGCCCAGCGGCGCCGATGACGATCGCGGAGGGATTTGCCGCGATGGAGGGGTAGGTAAACAGGTGTGTTCGAGTTGTTCAACTGAAGAACACACTTCCATCATAATTGTTACCTTTGATCACAGCGTTGTTTGCGATACTTCAGGTGCCGGGCATGAAGGCTTATCTAGCAGATGAAAAATACCCTCTTCCCGCAGTACCCGCATACCCAATCTCTGGTCAGAAATACCCGGGCGCAACCGATAATCGAAATGCAGCCGATCGCCGCTCTCGGCGGCCTCGAAGTAGCGACAGTCCACCTGGTTGTTGAGGCGTTGCAAATGGTCGCTGAGTTCGATCAGGTGGGAGGAGAACATAAACAGGCAATTCTCCCGGCTGGAGAAGCGCTCGAGAATGGCCAGAGATGCCTCGAAAGCATCTTTGACGTTCGTCCCCTTGAATGGTTCGTCCATCAACGCCAAAACCCGATCACCCCGCGCGACCGCCTCGGCCACGGCTTTGACGCGCAGTGCTTCGGCGCGGAAATAGCTTACCCCGCGCCGCAGATCGTCGGTCAGAGAGATCGAACTGAACAGCCACTGTACCGGAACAAACTGAAAGCGCTGTGCTGGCACACCCATGCCCAGGTGGGCGAGGTAGAGTGCGGTGGCAAATGCGCGCAGGTAGGTAGTCTTGCCTGCCATATTGGGACCGGTGAGAAATAGAATGCGATGTTGCTGGTTGAGCGACACCGGGTTAGCGATTGGGTTCGTAACATATGGATGATAGAGCCCATCGGCATTTGCTCGCAGTGGCCCGGCGCAGACCTCCGGCATTACGAAACCGTGCTCACCATTGGCATCGGCCATGGATACCAGTGCATCCAGCTCGTAATTCAGCGCCAGTAGCCGGGAAAGCGTTTCTTTCTCTTTCACTCGCAGCATCTGGTCGAGCTTGAGCATCTTCCAGGTACCCCAGGTCCCGACGTCAAAATCCGGCACCATACGGAAGTTCGGGCGGGACAAAAGCGCACGCAACTGCCGCAGCAGCGGTTCAAGTTCCCCGGGAGCATTTTTCAGCGGCGCCAGCGCCGCGAACGCTCGCAGTGCCCGGATCAACCGGCAAGCGGCCTGTGCGCCGCGCACGATGCTGAAATAGTGACTGTCCTGGTTGGCCCAGACCTGGAAAGAACCCAGCGCAAACTCCAATCGGTTGCGGAAGTCCAGGTTTGGCAGAATTTCCTGCAGGTAGTCCTGCGTACCCTCGACTGCGTACACGGAGGGCATCGTCCTGAAGTGTGAGCGCTGCGCTGTGATAAAGCGAATCGCTTGCTGTGTAGCTTCTATACGTTCCGCACTGGCCCAGGGGCTTTGCATCCGTCGTCGCAGCACTACAGCGCCGCCGATAGAACGCGTCCGATTACAGAAATCGAACAAGCTGGCATCGCCAGTATCGCATTCAAAAATTTCCAGGTCTTTGAAGGTGTGGGAGTCGATACCCAGGATATCGAGTTCGGTGCTACTGAGTGACATAAGTGGGCTTCCGATGTGCAGATCGATATCCAGGGAAAGTGTGGTCCCACGATTTCGAATAGACATTTATTGTTATTTGTCGCTCTCTATTTAAGCAGACTTAAGCATGATTTCAATCTGGCACCACGCCAGGCGTTTGAGTTTCGGGAAGAGCGTTATCAGGAAATTGCCGTTTCCACACCCTGCTTGGCATGAATCTCGGCCGTGTCATACAGCGGAACAGTGGTATCACTCTGTTTTACCAGTAGCGCAATCTCTGTGCAGCCAAGGATCACCGCCTGTGCACCACGTGCGCGGAGGTTCTCGATAATTTCCAGATATCGCGCTTTCGAATCAGGGTTCACTGTACCCAGGCAAAGTTCTTTATAGATGACCTCATGCACCACAATCTGCTCTTCGGGACTGGGTGTCAGCACCTTAATGCCAAATTTTTCAGATAGTCGGCCTTTGTAGAAATCCTGTTTCATGGTAAAGCGCGTACCCAGTAGACCCACGGTAGTCACACCATCCCGTGTCAATGCCTGTGCCGTGGCGTCGGCAATATGCAGAATCGGGATGGAGATTTCCGCTTCGATCTTGTGAAATACTTTATGCATGGTGTTGGTACAGATCATCAGGAAATCGGAACCGCCTTTCTCGACTGACCTGGCTGCCTGAGAAAGAATATTGGCTGTCTCGAGCCAATCTCCCGCATGTTGCAGTCGTTCGATCTCATCGAAGTTGACACTGTAAAGACAAATTTTTGCGGAGTGCAATCCGCCCAGCCTGGCTCTTACGCCCTCATTAATGGCTTTGTAATAGCTGAGTGTGGACTCCCAGCTCATTCCGCCCAGTAGGCCGATTGTTTTCATTGCTAACGTCCTCCCCCGGATCTGTCAAATACTAATACTATAATTTGAGTAGTTTACTTACATCTTTATCATTGGATTCGGTGTATCCGATTTCCCGCATTGTTTCCAGTACAGCGCGCCATATATATGGATCGTTATCTTCACTCCGTTGTTCGGATTCCGGCCAGGGTGCGCTCTCTATTCCCCGATCTCGAGCGGCAACGCCGTCAATCTCCCCAAGCTTCTCTAAAAGTTTTTTTATGAAATTTTTTCCCAGTGCCGCCTTGTCTGAACGCAGTATCAGTTCGTTCCAGAATGTATTTGCGTCATACGTTTTGTGAAACAGCTCCTGCTTCTGGTCTTCGCTATGCGGTAGCCCGCCGCCACTGCCAAGACGGCCATTCATTATGAGCTCCGACCACCTGGCGGTCCCTTCGGTATACCAGGGGTTCTTAAAATAGGTGTACCCGTTCTGGAAAAGGTGGAACAGCTCGTGTTCCACCGTCTTGTTTTCCCAACTGAGCGAGTTGGATAAATCAATCAAGAGAACGTTGAGTGACTCTGCTCCAGCAACAACTCGGTCGAGTTTTGGGGTCCCATCATACGCGATGCCGTTCCTTGTCTTGCCCTTGTCATCTGAAAGGTTCAAGAGGTTGATATCAATATAATGCGCGCGTCCCTTGTACCGGTCGCTGTCGAGGGGCGATATCAGCCCCACTTTCGTTCGGTAAAATTTATCTACTTTTACAAATCGCTGCGCTAACTGCTCAATATAATCCGGTGTTCCACTGTTATCCGCATCAGTCTGCCTTTCTGATGGCAGAGCATCCTTTCCCGACAGGGTGTAAAAGATTCGAAAGCGGTCCGTTATCGCCACTCTGTCCAGGCTCTGTCGACGGTCAGGCAAAGTTCCACCACTAACCAAGTCTGAAAACAACAAAGTTAATATCGGAACAAGTATTTTCCAAATCATAAGACTGTAGACGTCTTCAAAGTGATCGATATCCTGATTCTAGTCAAAGAAAAAACGCGCCAGGAAAAGGGCGCCACGCGCTAGTTGGAGGGGCGGCATATCAGTAGGTGGCAACCCACGCTGTTATGTATGCCATTGCAGATAGGCAGCTAGATAGTGCATCCCCCGGCGGGGGAAGACGTGCCCGGCCGGACGCCGGGCACGTTTATGGAGAGAGTTTGTCGATCCCCCAATACTGGGTTCAGTTGTCTGACTGCACCGCGGCTGGATCCATCCACATAAACTCCCAGATATGACCGTCGAGATCACGGAAGGCCCGGCCATACATGAATCCATAGTCTTCCGGCTCGCGGAAGCTGGTGCCTCCCGCCTTGATGGCCTTGTCGAGCAGCGCATCGACTTCTTCGCGACTCACTGCAGATAGGCACACCAGCACTTCAGCGCTTTCGCGGGTATCGGAAATCTCAAGCCCCGGGGTGAAACTGCTGAACTTCTCGCGGGTAAGGAGCATGACAAAGTTGCTTTCGCCGACGACCATACAGGTGGCGGTGTCATCGGTGAACTGGGGGTTGAACTCGAAGCCGAGCTGGGAGAAAAACTCGATAGATTTCCCCAAATCGGCGACTGGCAGGTTTACGAACATCATTCTGGACATGGTATTTCCTCGGTTGCAACCAGCATATGGATTATATTGGTTACTAATAGTCGTATCTCCCGGGCAGAAATCGACAGTGGCCGGGAAATATTCTGGCAGAAAAATGCGTGGCATCAGGCGCCGTCGCGGATCGCTTTCACAGTGCGGTCCTCGACAGTCACGTCATCGTCATGGATAGCAGCCTCTCGGCCTGGCGGCGTAGCTCGCCGCGTAGTCCCGGGGGCGAAAGGATTTCAAATGAACAGGGCAATTGCACCAGTTGCGAGGCAAACCAGCTCAGGCAGCCGGTGTGGGCGCGCCACAACACCGCGTCCCCTTTGGGGGTCAGGATGCCCACCTCGCCGCCGAGCATTGCACTGGCGCTGGCAACGTCCGTATGCAGCAGTAATTCCACTTCAACCGCCGGTTCCATTTGCGAAAAACTCGTGGTGAGGTAGGCGGCGGCATCAAAATTCTGTGGTCGCCGAAAGGGGATGTCCAGTTGCTGCAGGTTCTGCATACGATCGAGCCGGAAGGTGCGCAGGTCTGCACGCAGATGGCAGTGCCCCACCGCGTACCAGCGGCCGCGACGGAACACCAGGCCGTAGGGGTCGAACTCGCGCCGTGTTGTAGGCTCGTTGCCGTTACCGCTGGTGTAGTCAAATAGTGTACGGCAACGAGTCTGGGTCGCCGCAGCCAGCGTGGTCAGGGTGGTGCTGTCGGGGGCTGCCGTCGGCACCAGATCCAGGGTGACGCTGTCATCCAGTGCGCGCAGTTTCTGCTTCAATTTCTCTGGCATCACCCGTTCCAGCTTGGCCTGGGCACTGGCTACGGCAGAAGACACCTCACCCACGCTCAGGCTGCGCGCTGCCAGCAGGCCGAGGGAGATGGCCAGGGTCTCCTCATTGGTGAACATCATCGGCGGCAACTTGTAGCCAGATACCAGCTTATAGCCACCGTGGCGCCCGCGCTCTGCCGTTAATGGAACACCGATCTCCTCCAGCGTCGCGATGTAGCGGCGCAGCGTACGACCGTCTACACCGAGTTTTTGTGCCAGCTCGCTGCCGGTGGCGTTACCGTGAATCTGGAGTAATTCCAGTAATGCCAGTACTCGTGTCGTAGGATTCGACATGAATTATGTCCCGCATCTTCTATTAGGGCGGAATATAGCCTATTTAACAACTACAGTGCTTCCGTTCCGATCAAACGCCCTTCACAAACAAGGGCAACATAGAGAAACGGAGAGCCGCTATGCCAGAGAATGTAACCCTCTACACCAACCCCCAATCCCGCGGCCGCATCGCGCGCTGGATGCTGGAAGAAGTGGGAGCCCCCTACCAGGTGGAAGTGCTCGAATACGGTGGCAGTATAAAAGCCCCCACCTACCTGAAGATCAACCCCATGGGTAAGGTCCCGGCGATCGTCCACGGTGGTCAGGTAGTGACCGAGTGCGCCGCCATCTGTGCCTATCTGGCAGAGACCTTTCCACAAGCAGAGCTGGCACCGCTGCCTGACGAGCGTGCCAGTTACTACCGTTGGATGTTTTTTGCTGCCGGGCCGCTGGAGTCGGCAGTGACCGACTTCAAGGTATTCGAGATTGAGCCGGATACGGAGAAACAGATGATGGTGGGCTATGGCAGCTACAAGGCAGTGCTGGATAACCTCTCCAGCTGGTTAAAAGAGCATACCTATGTAGCCGGCGAACGCTTTACCGCCGCCGACGTCTATGTGGGATCACAGATCAACTGGGGCGTACAGTTCGGCACCATCGAAAAGCGTCCAGAGTTTGTTGAATACGCACAGCGCGTTGCCGCCCGCGACGCCTACCGCTGCGCCACAGAAAAAGATGATGCGTTGATGGAGAATGCCTGATGAAAAAGACTTACCAGGGCAGCTGCCATTGCGGCGCCGTCCAGTATGAAGCAGATATCGACCTGAGCGCCGGCACGGGCAAGTGCAACTGTTCCATCTGTACCAAAACCCGCGAGTGGGGCGCGATTATCAAGCCGGATGATTTCCGCCTGCTAAAGGGCGAAGAGTCGCTCAGCGACTACCAGTTTGGCACCAACCAGGCCCACCATCCGTTCTGCAAACACTGCGGTGTACATAGCTTCGGCAAAGGGGATGTAGAGGAACTGGGTGGCGAATTTGTCTCGGTTTATCTATCGGCACTGGATAACGTCAGCCCGCAGGAACTGATCGATGCACCGGTGCAGTATTTTGATGGTCGCAATGACAACTGGATGAATACCCCCGCGGAAACCCGTCATTTGTAACGCCAAAGATCAGTTGCTAAGCGCTCGGCCAGTGTTCATCCCATTAGTTGCAAATGGAAAAGCTCTATGGGATAAACCTGGCTTGGCTGGTATACCAACCGGATCAGCTTTACTTAATTGGTACAGATCTAGTATTTATAGATAGTTTGAGTTGCCGAAATTTTAAATAAGGAGTTTGAGAATGACTGGCAAACGAAACTTTGATGATTTTTCGATGGGCGAGATAGCTGAAGTTGCGTCTGAAGCGGGGCTGAAAGCCCGTAAAGAGAGCCTTGAGGCAGGCCTGGAGGTGCTTTCCCAAGATCCGGAAACGGGTGAGTTCTTCTATGAAAAGTTGGATAAAGAAGGAAATATCGTCAAGCGTAAGTTGACCAAGGATGAGGTAGAGGCACTCAAGAAATGAATAAGCCTAGGGTAATCTTGATAGCCGGGCCAAATGGCTCAGGGAAAAGCACACTCACTGAAATGTTCATGAAGAAAGACATGGACTTTGGAGAGTACATCAACCCGGATGAGATCGCCAAGGAGATAGGTGGCGATTACGACGCTGCAGTGAGAGAGGCGCAAAGAATAGCAGAATCGCGCCGCTCTGAACTCCTGAATAGTGGCGTATCTCACAGTTTCGAAAGTGTTATGTCTCACCCTTCTAAAATCGAGTATCTGGTCACTGCCAAAACGAAAGGGTTCGATATTCTGTTACTATTTGTTGGGGTCAATGATCCACTGCTTAATGTGCAGCGGGTGGCGGATCGAGTCGCTAAAGGTGGTCACGATGTGCCCACAGAAAAAATCGTCGAGCGCTACAAGCGCACTATGGAAATGTTATACGAGGCAGCCATTACCGCCGACCGCGCTTTAATCTTTGACAACACCGACTCCTCCGCCGGAATAACGCCAGCTGCAGAAATTGAAGGCGGAAAACTCGTAAACTGGAATCCCCGTTTTCCCTGGATCAGAAAATATCTCGTAAATAAATTTGAGGGAAACTGGAGTTGAGAGCTACTTGAAAATATTGCTTAGCCAGCCGTGTTGACTGGCTAATCGCCGCCACCCTGGGAAATAAGTGTTGTAGTGACTGAAAACGCTTATTTCTTTATGGCGCCCCAAGGAGCTTTGGTGGCAGGGCTGTTGGTGGACGAAGTTTTAGTTCCAGGCTGTGCCGCTTTTGCTTCTCGTCCCTCTTTTGTGCCGCGGCCTTCTTTGGTGCCCCTTTTTTTCGCCTTCCCGCTCTTCACCGAAAAATTCAGGTTCGACGCCGGCAGCTCTTTCACCACCGGAAACTCCTCAATCGTCACCCGTTCAATGATCTGCCCAAGCCGGCGTTCCACTGCGCACAGGCGTTTGAAGTCGTCTTTGGAAACCAGTGACACCGCCTCACCGGAAGCGCCCGCGCGGCCGGTGCGGCCGATGCGGTGGATATACTCATCGGCGTCGTCGGGCATATCGTAGTTGACTACCCGTTCCAACTCATCGATATCAATACCGCGTGCGGCAACGCCGGTCGCCACCAACAATTTGATTTTACCGGATTTGAACTCTTCCAGTATCCGCGAGCGCGAAGCCTGGCTGCGGCCGCCGTGGATGGATTCCGCCGCGATGCCGCGCTTCTCCAGCTGGCTCACCAGCTTTGCCGCGCCATGTTGGGTGCGGATAAAGATCAGTGCCTGGGTCCAGTTGCGCTCCTTTACCAAGTGGCTAAGCAGCGCCGACTTGTTGTGTTTGTCCACAGCGATCAGCCATTGGGAGATTTTCGGGGCAGACTTGGTGTTTCCGGCAATGGATACCTCAAACGGGGTTTCCACCACGTTTTTCGCCAGCGACCGAACCTGGGGCGACAGGGTTGCGGAAAACAGCAGGCTCTGGCGCTGTTCGGGCAGGCGCGCAATGATCTTCTCAAGGTCGTCGATAAACCCCATATCCAGCATGCGGTCCGCCTCGTCCATCACCAGCATCTGCAGCTCGTCAAAATAGAGCGCGCGCTGGTGTGCCAGGTCGAGCAGGCGCCCCGGCGTGGCCACCACAATATCTACCCCCTCAATCAGCTGCTGCTTCTGCGGCTCCAGATCGACACCGCCCACCATGCACATGGACACTACCGAAAGGTGCTTGCCATACCCTCGGATATTGTCTTCTACCTGTATGCCCAGCTCGCGGGTCGGCACAAGGATCAGCGCGCGAAAGCGCTTCGCCCGCCGTTTGCGCTCACCACTGAGCCTGCCCAACATCGGCAGCACAAAGGCCGCAGTTTTACCGGTGCCTGTCTGCGCAGTCGCAATCACGTCCCGTCCGTCTAAGATGGCGGGGATTGTTTTGCGCTGTATTTCGGTGGGGGTTGAATACCCTTTCTCTTCAAGGGCTTGCAGGATCGGGGCGCTCAATCCCAGGCTTTGGAATGACATCTGGACTCTCTTTGGGGGGCTAGCGGCGTTGGCCGGAAATGGCTGGCGGCTGGTTTCAGCGCGGTATGGTAACAGCAAAGCACAGAGTAGGCGCCGGTTAGATATCCGGTGCTATGGCGGGCGCGTCTTTGATGCACCGCGGTGTAGAGTGTGCTCCATATGGGGTCACTACCCGGCAAAATCGACTACAAATTCCGTTCAGGCGATGGCCCAGGCGATAAGTGATAGCACCAGCCCTGCCAGCAGGAAAAGCAGGCCTTTGATCATCAGTGATTTCGGATATGTGGCTTCCTTGTATATCAGAGCGTATGGAAAGCCCGTTATCGGGCCGAGAACAATCGACGACAGCCCCCAGCCCCAGCGGTCGTTACCCAGCGCCGTCAGCGCAGCCATGAGGCCACCGAACCAGAAGAGGGTGATACCGATTACAAGGACAATGAATATCGGTATCGTCAGCCATTGGTTGGCTAGAAATACCTGAAGGATTTCCTGTTCCATAATATTTCCGGATCAATATTTCGACGCGAGTGTAGCAGAGTTCGGCACGAAAAAGTGCAGGGTGCTCTTCCCCCTGTGCCAGAGTAGATGTCACAGAAGATCTAGGCTACTTCGGACAGGACCGCGATCAATGACTTTCGAAGGGTGGGATCATGGAAACTGAATCTGAAACCGACAGATTCATACATCACAAACTGAATAAAGCGGGCAAGGTGATCAACCGATAATTGACCAGGCAGAATATGAGCAAACTGAAACAGGCGGAAGTAATTCCATGTGAGTAAGACGGGTGCGCGGTGACCGCACACCCGGTAAAGCAAAGATGTCGATTACAAAATAGTAACTACGCCAATTCCGGTCTGTGATTGGACGCCTGGTGCCACCAGGCAACTCAGGAGATCAAGGGAGGCCTGTACCAGCTCTTCATTATACGTCAGGCCGGCAAATGGCCCTGAAATTATCGGGCCTGTGAGAATATGTACGGTCTGTCCGGCGGCATCTGTACTCTGTGTGGTGGCATCAACGACGCTTGTCTGGCCGTTATCCCAGTAAACTTCTATGGTTGCCGAGCCACTTGCCGGTAACGCCAGGCAGCTACGATCGCCAGTGAAACTTCCCGAACGACTGCCACCGGTGATCGTAGATCCGGTCAAAGAAGTACATCCGGAGTAATTTACGTCAAAGTTGATGTCCGTTTGTTGCGTGAACAATCGCAATCCGGGAGAAAATGAAATATCCGCACTTGCAGTGCAGGTAAGCTCACCGACTGCAAATGCCTGGCTCAGGGGGAGTGCGGAAAACAGAAAAGCAAATGCCTTGATTAACTTACTGGTCTTCATCGTGATTATCCTTTATGTAGCAGTATTGATTTCGGATTCATGAAAACTTCACAGTGCGTTTCGTTGGCTCATGACTGCAGCCATTTACCGCCTGCCAGCAAGAACTTATAGGAATTTATTTTCGTTATTGTTTAAGGCAGAGAATGAGGTGACAGAATAGATATTTTGTCGACCATTAGGCATTAATTGGATGGAAATCAGGACAGTCGCTTTGGGACGGGCGTGCCAAGAAATTTTTTGGCCGCCAAGAATTCGGCCAAGGTATTATCTCGCATGTCGGTTAGAGTTCGCGGAACAATTGAATGTCCGTTACCAGGATGAAAATAGGCAGGCAAGAGTCCGGGTGGTCTGAACCCCGCCAGGTAACCTGAGCCGGCATCCAGAAACACACTGTTACCTTTGTACGGACGCTCCCAATGGTTGCGGTGAGCACTACTGCCAGACCCCGGAACTCCGCAAGGTCTGCATCAATTTGTCGGCAATCTCAAACCGTGGCGCCTTCGCCGCGTTGGTCAGCAGAACAATACCGTTGCCTTCTTGTGGATAACTGATCAATAGTGACTTGTATCCGCGCAGGCTACCCGGATGTCGCGCCACAAATCGGTCATCTTTGGTATAAACCTGCCACGCCAGGGCAACCTGAATAGTTCCCCATGGCGTGTCCGCGCGTGGCTCCAGCATTTGTGCATAGCTCGAAGTGCCCAGAATACGGTCGTCCTGACTGAGCGTGGCGCTGAGCCAAAGGCCCAGATCCCCCGCACTGGAGACCAGTCCTTCACTGGGATAAAAGCTGGGATCAAAAGGCCGTTGTTGCGCTTGGGTCAGCATCTTACCCTGGTACGTTGGCTGCGCAGACGGCGCCGTACCCTGCTGACCATCGTAGTAGCCGCTGTGTCGCATATGACTGGGCGCTAGTATGTGCCGTTGCACATACTGCTCGAACGGCATATCGGCCACCGCACTGATGACGGCACCCAGCAGATTAAATCCGGTATCGCTGTATTCGAACGTATGAGCAGCCGTATCAGGTGTTCCCTGGGCCGCAATCAGCGCCAGATAATTGGCTCGTGAACGACGCTGTCCAGCCTCCACAGGGCGTACCGTATCCTTGATTCCTGCGGTGTGGCTGAGCAGTTGGGCGATGGTTATAGGAGAATCTTCGAACGCGGGAAGATAATCAGATACCGGGTCGGACAGTTTTAGCTTTCCTGCCTCTACCAACTGCATGATGGATTGCGCAGTAAAAAGCTTGGAAATGGACGCGATACGAAACGTGGTGTCGCCGGTTACCGGCAACTGCTGCCCTTCATCGGTGTAGCCCGCACCGCTTGCATAAACCAGTTTCCCGGAAGCGATAACCGATACAGCCAGCGCGGGAATCTGATATTCAGCTCTTAACTCGGCAAGCGTTTGATCGAGTGCCATCTGTGCGGAATTATCAGTAGCCATGACTGATTGTGACAGCAGGGCGAGCGATAGCAGAAATGTTTTGAACGGATACACTTTTACATCGGCTGAATTACATCCAGAAGCTAATGCGCTAACGATAGCTGTGACCAGAAGGGTTTTCGTCATTGTTGATTCCCTTTTGGTTTGTAAATCTACCAGGAGATCTGCAGTGTCGGAATATTATTCTGTTTCCGGTTATTTTTTTAACGCGGTTAGGTCAAGAGTTGAATCCCTTGCCCTGATTTTACTCCTGCCCCTAGGATGTATGGCTATTTTATTTAGGTAAAGCTAGGCTTCGCAATGATCTTTTTATTTCGGGGACATGAATGAGTACCGGTTAGCTAATACTTGACCACTACATGTACCGCCTACTGGAGAGGGTGAGCCTGTAGATTTGGTCCGAGGATTTCGCTTGCACGGGATATATCATTCAAATATGCCCGGAATACGCCCGGGCATATTTTTATACGGCTACCTCACCCAATCGGACAAGCCGCATTCTCCCCCTCTCCCCACGCCATCACCGGCTGCATAAACCAGTCCGATCCCCACGGCGAATAGCCGGTAATCGATACACCGCTATCCGGTTGCTGCTCCACATTGATCACCGCGACGATATTGCCGCCCTCGTGCTGTGGAATGGTGAGGCCGAGGGCTTCGCGCCGGATGGTGAACTGGGTGAGTGTGTCGGTGACGGCGGTGATGGCGTAGTGCCAGATGCCGGAGGCGCCGCCGATGAGGTTGTCGAGGGTATTGATGGTGGCGTCCTGTCGGATGCCTTCCACGCAGCTGTCCATATTGAGCTGCAGGTTGCGTACGGAATCCTGGAAGGGGATGGCGGGGGTGGTGGTGTATACCCGGCCAAAGGTGGAGTCGGTTAATTTCTCCGCAAATTCGTCGGGAGAATTGGGGGGCAACAGGGTGGTGCAGCCTTGCAGGGCTGCGGTGCCGAGTAGCAGGGAAAGAGTCTTTTTCATGTGGGATCTGCTCTTTTTTCGTGTTGTTTATTATCCGGCGTCGGAAGCGTACTTCCGGCAGAGCACTGGGGCGGTTGCCCGGCGGTAGTGGAATCTGCTCACCGTTTTGATGTGTGTTATATCACGCAAGCGGTTGGCCGACGATAGTGCTTGTGCGGATATGTGGACTGTGCCTATGCGGCGGTAGTGTTGAAGGCGACGTGGGGGAAGGAAAGTACGGAAAAGGGAAGGCGACATGGGTCTTTGCCGCCTTCCCGGGATTGTCGATTTAGTCGTCCATTATCAATAAGCCTGTTTGGTGTGTCCTACCAGCGCATTGCAGTAGCCGCTATTGCTTGCCGGTATATAGAAGGCGTGGTCGACCGCCCCGTAGCCAAAGCTCGCCACCTGCGCACTGGCTTCCACGCTGTAGCCCTGGCCGATCAGGTCGAAGTAGGGCCGGTAGTCCAGGCCGGTGGCGCGGCTGGCGGTGATCAGCAGCCAGTCGTTGTTGTCGATGGCGTTGGCCTGGGTGCGGGTGTAGCTGTCAAAGCCCAGTGCGTCCCTGCCGGCGTCCCAGCCGGTGTCGTCGCCCTTTGCGGTGTTGAACGCGCGCTCGAGGATGTGCAGCCTCGGGATCAGGTTCCAGCCGTCTGTCAGTGCGCCCTGTTCTTCGGCGTGCATCATCATTTCAATGATCAGCGCTACGCCGTAGTTCCAGCCGCTGTAGCCGCGGGCGGCCATATAGGCGGCGGGGTCGGGCGCATTTTGGCTGGCCTGGATATCGGCGCTGATGGTGTCAAACGGCAGGCTCTGGCAGTTGGCGGCCACACCGTCTTCGTCCTGGGCGCGGGACTTGGGATAGTAGGCGTAGAAGTTGGTGGTGGCGTGGCCTTCAAAGCCGTTGAACTTGAAGCGGCCGCGCTCCACGGTGTGGCCGACTTCGTGCAGGTCGCCGTGGCCGAGGATGGAGAAATCCCAGGTGGCGTCGTAGGGGTTGCCAGAGCAGCCGGCGCCGCAGGTGGACTGGTCCATATTGCCGTGGTGCACCTGGTCCCAGGTGGCGATGCTGAAGCCGTTGCTGGTGGCGAAGTCGTGTATCTCCGGCACTACGTCGATGTCTTCACCCTGCACGCCGGTGAGTACGCGGAAGTAGTTGTGGTGGTACTTGGTGAGATAGCGTTCCAGCTCGCTCGGGGTGTCCCAGCGGCTGTCCTGGGCCAGGGTGTTGGCCATGCGGCTGTTGAGGGAGTGGATTTCGAAGTAGTCGGTGGCGATCTCCGCCCAGTCGTACTGATCTGAAGCCAGTGCCGCGGCGAAGGCTGCGTCGTCGCCTCCGATTTTCCAGAAGGGGTGCAGGCCCACGTTCTCGAAGGCAAACTTCATCGCGGTGCCCTTGTCGGCAAAACCGATCTGCACCGGGCCGCCGTAGGGGGAGGTGAGTACCAGCGTTTCCCCGGCGTTAATCGGGATGCGGTGGGACTGCAGGAATTTGGGCCGCACGTAGCCCCACGTGTCGCCGCTGGTCGAGGGGTACATATGGCGGGTGGAACCGTCGCGCTGGGTGTTGATAAACACGCTGGCGGCAACCCCGCTGTTGTTGTCGGTGCGGGTGACAGTGAAGGTCTGGCCCGGCAGGGCGTAGACACCGGCGGCGCGGAACGGTCGGCGGCTGGTGATGGCGACGATTTTGTCCGCAGGGGTGATATGGCTGAAGTCGGAACGGCTGAAGCTGCCGAGGTCCGGTTGCCCGGGGTTGTGGGCGCGGGTGGTGTACACCATGCCGTCGGCGAAATAGCTTTTCAGGAAGTCGACCGTTGGGGTCTGGTCTTTCCACATGGGGAAGTCTACGGTCTCGCGGTATTTGTCGGCGAGCAGGAGCAGCAGTTTTTCGAGGCGGTATTTGCCGTTTACGGCAAAGATATCCACAGCGCGCTGATCGAAGCGCTGGGGGATGCCGCGCAGGGTATTGGCAATGGTGCGGAATTCGCTGTCATAGGCCGGCAGGTTGCTGCAGTTGTTGTCTTCGTCGGCGCACTGGCTGATCTGGAAGCTGAAGCTGTTGTCCTTAAAGCGCTCTACCAGTCTGGCGACGCTGGTGAGAGTGGAGTGGCTTGTGCGCATGTCGGCAGCGGAGGTCCAGTTGGCTGCGTCTTGCGAGAAGTAGTTGCCCGCACCGCCGGGGTTTTCCGTCTGCACCTCGAAGAACTCGAGGATGGGGTTGGTCAGCGCGGTGGAATTCCAGCTGTTGGTGTGCACGTACAACAGCGACTGCTGGTTGGCCACCGCCTGCGCCAGCGCTGTGGTAACGGAGGTCTCCGCCATGGCGGTATCGGCCGCGCCGGTGATGATCAGGTGGGCACCGTTAAGGCAGCCGGCCAGCTCGGCCTCGACGGCACAGCGGGTAATGTCGGCATTGGGGTTCTGCGCCTGCAGCCAACGCTCGCTGGCGTTCATGTTGCTGGCACTCATCTGCATCAGCGCAATGTTCACGCTGCCCTGGTTGGAAAGGCCCGCCTCCTGTGGAGCCAGCAACCAGTCGAGCAGATTCCGCATCGGTTGTGCAAACGCGGCGTGGCCGCCACCGTTGAGCTCGACAATCACATTGTCGCCAATGGCGGCGGTGTGGTACTGGTCTTTATCGGTGGCGGTGACGAAGGTATTGCCCTTGTTGCCCACCACCACTTGCAGCACGTCGCCGAGGCTGTCGAGGGTGAAGTAACGAGAATTTCTGCCGGGATCAAACACCACCGCGTCTGCGCCGAAGATTTCCCCGTGCAGTGCCGCAATGCTCTGCTGGCGCTCGGCAACCCGGTCGAGGATGCGCTGTTCCAGTTTGCTCGCGTCTGCTGGCAGCCGTGTGGGGTCGCCGGTTTGAACGGCTTCGGCAATGCGGTCTTTGAGGGTGACGGTGATGGTGTCGCTGTCACTGGCGCTGGCATTGCTTGCAGTGAGGCGGAATTCGAAAGTCTCCGTCTGCATGGACGGCGGGTAAGTCACATCGGTGGCCGCCGCGTTGGGGGAGGAGAAGGTCGCGCCTGGGCCGGATACCTGCTGCCACTGGTAGCTGAGGGTGCCGTCGCCGGTTGCGCTGCCGCTCAGCCGCAGTGCCTGGTCGTTGTACTGGGTGATCTGCGCCGGTAGCTCCACGGAAACCGGCGTTGGGTTGGTGTCATCGCCGCCATCGTTGCCGCCGGGGGTTTCCACTCCGTCGCCCGGTGGGGTGTCGTCAGATGAGCTGCCACCGCCGCCACAACCAATGAGTGTGAGGAGCACGAATATCAGAAAGGATTTTTTTATGTGATGAGTGAGCATGGTGTTCCTTGATTGAAACTTCACATTCAGGTTCATTTTTATGAGAGTGCGCCGATTCTACGGGTGATCGAAGCGGCGCATTGTGCACAATTCTCCACAACGCGCATGACCTAAGGCGACAGTAGAGAAGTTTTTGGTGTGTTTGGGATATCGGTCATCTTTTGGCGGCGCTGACCGGGGGTAGTGTGGCGGGTTAATATAAGAGGGATATACAAGAACGGGCGCCGCTGCGCCCGTTTTTTACTGGCAGCTCGCTAGAGCTGGTAGTTCCAACCGAGTTGCAATATCTCGTCATCGACACCAAACGGCAGTCGCCCGGAGGAGTACCCCACAAAGGCGTAACCGCGTTTGCTGTCGTTGGGCATGCGCAGGGAGAACTGCGACAGGCGGCTGCGGTGCAGGTTCGCGTCTTCGATGGCCGCCTCGGGATCAATTTCCCGGAAGTAGCGATAGTCGTAAGCGAGGATCACATCCTTGCCGTCGAATTGCGCCACCGGCGTGGTGAGGGATATCTCTGCAGCGCTGCGGTAGTAGCTGTCCAGTTTGCCCAGCAGCTGTTCGCGCACCGTGTCTTTCTGCGGGTCCACTTGCCCCGCGGTGAAGGATACGACCGGTTCTTCAAGCAGCAGGTCGTCACTGCCCGGGCGGCCGGTGGTGGCGCGAATGACACTTGGAACAAAATCCAGCAGGGAGTAGAACTGTCGGAATACATGGCTCTCGTGTGCCGATGGCATCGCCCAGGCGGCGGTCAGGCCCGCAACGGTATTTTGGTTGGAGAAATCCTGGTCGGTCTCGTAGCTCAGCTCGGATTTCAACTGCCAGCTGCCGAAGGGGCAGTTGCTTGGCAGGGGGGTGTCTGTTGCGGCGCCCGGCACGGTGCCGGGTTCCACCGCGATGGGCCCGCCGTCGTCATCCAGCGGGGGCTCGTAGCAATCGCCGATGGTCACCAGTTCGGTATTCAGGCCGAAATGCATCAGGTCCTGAGAGCGGATTTCGTCGTCGAAGGCGTAGGTGCCGCGGGCATTGAAGTTTACAACCCCCAGCTCGATATCCTTGAAATCAAACTGCACGCCGAGCCCGGTGCGCTCGCTCTCGCTGGAGGTCATGGATACCAGTTTGATGGAGTGCTTGAGGGCGCTGTCGGCACTGGCTTCTGCTGCGCAGAGCAGGGCGATTGTACACAGGCCTGTGGGGATCAGTTTTGTCTTCATACCGCGTTTTCCACTCCATCTTGCACCTCATCGGCAAACATCAGCTGCGCGTCCAGCAGTTGCGCCAGATCGTCCAGGGTTTTACCTTCCGGCGCTTTGAAAAGCGCTATCAGTTTCTCTTCCAGCTTTTTCAGGCGCAGCGTGCGATCTTCCTCTGTGGAAAGGTTTTCGATGGCGGGGCGGTAAAAGTGAAACAGATAAGCGGTAAATTTATCGGTGAGGGTTATTGCCTTGATTTCCCGATGTTCCGCTGAGGCCTGGGGGTTGTAGTAGCGCAGCATTGCCAGGGAATAGCTGCCGGCGTCGGCAAAGGGCGTGAGCTCAGGATTGATTTGCGCCACTTCCTGATGTGCCAGAATGCCCCAGGCAGCACCGGCAGCCATGTTGGATTTGGTCCATGACATGGGAGTCTTCCGTGTTTATTGTTGTGAGATCACTAGTGTGATCTGTGTCACGCGGAAGACGATTGTGCCATACCAACAACAAGAAGTGCATTCGCCCAATTCGGGCCGGACTTCCTAGTGTGGTGTAACGAACTAATTGTGCATATCAGAGCCCCCCAAATTGTTCACAGTAAGGCGCCGCTCGCAGGGAATGGCGGGCCCTTTCCAAGAGCGGCAACGCAGCTGTGGGCGATTTGGGGGGCTCCCTTCGGGCGGGCCGCTAAGCAGCCATCTGCTGCGTTGCACTTGCTTGATGTAGAATGACTACGCCAGCGCAAGTGCGCCTTACATCTGGCCGCTTAGCGGCCCGCTGATAAGCACAATTAGTTCGTTACACCACACTAGCCCCGCCTATTCCCGTTTTTGCCGGCAGCTGTTGCGGGTATCACCGTTGAGGCACCCAGGTACCGTCCTGGCGGCGACAGGCCACGTCCTGGGTACGCTGGCTGTTGTTACCCAGAATCTCGGTCACAAAGGAGCGGCAGTACTGGTCGCCGCGCTGCTCAAAAGCGCCGGGAGTGACTGCGTAATTCATGCCGGTGCCCTGGTTCTGCCAGGTAATACGCTGGCCTTCCGGGGCGAACTCCAGCGCCTGGCCTACACAGGCCTGGTTGCGCTGGTCCATCTGCCGGCCGATCTTGCCGCCGACCAACACCCCGGCAATGGCACCGCCGATGGTGGCTGCAGTGTTGCCGCGGCCATCGCCAATCTGATGCCCGATCACGCCGCCAATCAGGCCACCCAGTACATTCCCGACCTGTTCGCTATTGCAGCGGGTACTGGTGGTCTGTGGGGCCGGTTGCCACTCGGGGCGGTATTCGGGTTCCTGTGCCCGCTGGTCGAACCAGGGCGGCAGAACGACCACGCGGGAGCCGTGGTCATTGTGGTGATGGCTGCCGTAGTCGCGGCGGGCCTTACACTTGCGCTCCTCTTCGTAGTCGCCATTGCGCTTCCACTTGCGCTCTACCTTGCAGTTGCCGTCCCAGTATTCTTCCTTGCGCTCGTGGTGCTGATGTTTCTGGTGCTTTTTCCAGCCGCGGCCCTCGGGCGGTTCGGCAAACAGGCTGGAGGAGAGGCTGCCGCACAGTAGCGCGACGAGCGCGGTGGTCAAATATTTCATGGCCGGGTATCCACCTTTTCTTGATTGTTCGGTGTTGGACTGATGGCGTGGATACTAGCAGGGGCGGTCTGAACGGACAGTGAATGGGTCAACGTTTTGGTGGTGCGGCGACGGAACTGTGTAGTCTGGCTGATGACAGTTCGCGGTCTGTGCTCAGGGCTTTACCCAGGGGTTATTGCTGGCGAAAGTGGCAACATACAAGGCTTCCACCTTGTCGCGCGCCCAGGGTGTCTTGCGCAGGAACTTGAGGCTGGATTTGATCGACGGGTCTTTCTTGAAGCAGTTGATATCGATCCGCTCCGCCAGTCCATCCCAGCCGTAGTGCGCTTCCAGTTCTTCCACGATGGTGGCGAGCTTGATGCCGTGGAGCGGATTGTTGGGCTGGGAGTCTTGCATGCGTTGAGTGTCCTGATGTGCCAGCGGCGGCACAATTGGTCGAGTTTTTAAGCTCGGTATTATATACACGGTGACTGGAAATTATCCGGGTCGAGAATAATTACAGAGACAGCTCGCCGTTGACCCCAACCGATTCCACAAAAACTGGGTCGTGAGAGACCAGCATAAAAGTACCCGGGAATTCCCGTAATGCATTCTGCAATAGTTGACGGGAGTCAAGGTCAAGGTGATTGTCTGGCTCGTCGAGCAATAATAGATCCGGGGCGTGGCTGCCGCGAGTGATTGCCAGCAGTGCCACTTTGAGGCGTTCGCCTCCGCTAAGGGTGTTGACCGGTTTCAGCGCCAGGTCACCGCGCAACCGCGCACTGGCGAGTGCGGTGCGCCAGTAGGTACTGTCTTTGTCTGGGTGTAGTCGTTGCAGGTTTTCCAATGGGGAGTGTGCACCGTTCAAGAAACTGAAGTCCTGATCCAGATACACACAACTGCCGTGGCGCTCGCACTTTCCAGCGGCCGGTTGCAGCGCACCACGGATGACTTTAAGCAGGGTCGATTTGCCGCTGCCATTGACTCCGGTGATATGCCAGCGCGCGCCGCTATGCAGGGTAAGTGAGATTGGCTCGGTTTGGCCGTAGGGTAGGATTAGATTTTCCAGGTGCAGGCGCAGTCCTCCGCGCAGGCCATGTTGAGTGATCGCGAGACGCTGGATTCGCTGACGCTCCAATTGTGCTTTCTCTTCGCGATACTGCTGCTGGAGCCGTACCTCGCGTTGCGCGGAGCGCTGCTTGAGTTTGCTCAGACTTTGACTGGCGCGCTCTTTTCTCGCATCCAGCAACAGCTTGCTCTGTGATCCTCGCTGTTTTTCACCTTGCCGTTCGCGTTGTGCAGCGCGTTGTAGGGATTTGACCCGTTGCAGTTCGGCCTTGCGTATCTCCTTGCGGGTGTTATCAATGCGCTGTTCACGGCTCGCCAATTCCGCGCTGCGTACGCGGTGATAAAAGCTGTAGTTTCCGCCATACAGATGGAGTCCATCTTCCCCGAGCTCAATCAGGTTGTCCACGTAACCAAGCAGTTCACGGTCGTGACTGGCGACGAGCGCGCCGCCTGGGTGAGTTAGCAATTTATCCTGTAGCCATTTGCGACCCTGCCGGTCCAGGTGGTTACTGGGCTCGTCCAATAGCAGGTAGTGGTCCCGATGCATAAAGGCTGCTGCGAGTGCCAATCGAGTACGTTCTCCGCCGCTGAGTTGTGTAGTGGGCGTTTCCATCGCACAGTACAGGCCAGCGCATTCCAACTGTTGTTGCCAGGTTATGGGAAGGTGCCAAGAGTCCGCAACTGCGTTCAGGTCCACCGCACTTCCCACCCCCTGATCGATGCGTTGAAAGCGGTCGAATAGACCGTTGTCATCGAGGGCGTCCACCACTCTGGAAACCCGTAGTCGAGCCAGTTGGTCCACGTGATAGTAAGGCGCGTGCCAGTGTACGTTGCCGCTATCCGGTCGCCGGCGACCTGCTAGCAGTTGCATTAGAACGGACTTTCCACGTCCATTTGGGGCTACCAGGCCACTGATACCGGCGGGTAGATTGATGCTCAGGTTTTGGAGAATGGGGTTCCCGTCCAGTGTGAAAAAGATACGGGAAACCGCGCAAATGTTTGTCATAAGCCCCTCCGGGGTTCGGAGCGGGCAGCGGGACGGAGAGAGGAGTTGGTGACAACCGTCAGCAATCGCTGCGGGTAGTTGCTGTCCGGATGGTCATGCTGGAGAAAAGTAGAGATCCGCCATACGCCGCCTGCCACAGGAATAAATCAGCTCCGACTTTGGAGCCATTGGTGTTCCGGTGTGGTGCAGGGCTTACTTCATTGGCGTAGTGGATCCTTTGCGTGGGTGAGAATGTTGGCAGCTTAGCCGAACGCAGTGAGCGGTGCAAATACCCCTCGTGTGCCCGAACCGATTGTTACTCCTTCAGCAGCTCCCGCGAGATGATCAGCTTCATGATCTCGTTGGTGCCCGCATAAATCCGCTGCACCCGAGCATCCGCCCAGGCCCGCGCAATGGGGTATTCCCACATATAGCCGAAGCCGCCGTGCAGCTGCATGCATTCGTCCAGCAGTTTGCACTGAAAGTCAGTAGCCAGCAGTTTGGCTTTGGCCGCAGTGGCGACGTCGAGCTTTTCTTCATAGTGCAGCTCCAGGCATTTATCGATAAATACGCGCAGCGCGGTGAGCTCGCTGTCCAGTTCTGCCAGTTTGAACTGGGTGTTCTGAAAGGCGGCGATGGGTTTGCCGAAGGCTTTGCGGTCTTTGACGTAATCGATGGTCCAACCGATGGCCGCCTCGCAGTTGGCAATGGCATTGACCGCGACGCTGAGTCGCTCCTGCGGCAGTTCCTGCATCAGGTAGATAAAGCCCTGGCCCTCGCCGCCCAGCAGATTTTCTGCTGGCACTTTCACGTCATCGAAAAACAGCTCGGAAGTGTCCTGGGCTTTCATGCCCACCTTTTCCAGATTGGTGCCCTTTTTGAACCCGGGCAGATCTGCGTCCACCAGGAACAGGCTGACGCCGGCAGCGCCGGCGGCGGGATCGGTTTTTGCGACCACGACCACCAGGTCGGCGTGCTGACCGTTGGTGATAAAGGTTTTGGAGCCGTTCAGTACGTAGTGGTCGCCATTTTTGATCGCGGTGGTGCGCACGCCCTGCAGGTCTGAGCCGGCGCCGGGTTCGGTCATGGCAATGGCGGTGACGATGTCGCCGCTGATACAGCCCGGTAGATATTTCTGCTTTTGTTCTTCGGTGGCGTAATTGGCGATGTAGGGGACGGCGATATCCGAGTGCAGGCCCCAGCCGATACCCGTAAGCCCGAGGCGGGAGATTTCCTCATCCACAATGGCGTTGTAGCCAAAATCCAGTTCCAGGCCACCGTAGGCTTCGGCTACCTGCGGACACAGAAAGCCCATGGCACCGGCCTTGCGCCACAGCTCGCGGTCGACCTGCCCGTCTTTTTCCCACTGGTGGTGGTAGGGAGCGGCCTCCTGTTCGAGGAATTTACGCACGCTGTCGCGGAATTGTTCGTGCTCGCTGGAGTACACAGTTCTCGGGATCATGGGGTTCTCTTGCTGACGTTATTGTTGATCGATGGCGGCAATAGGAGTGTCACCTGAGTCGCCATATGAACGGCGTGCCGGTCACCCTTTAAATTAGCGCAATGGCGGGAAGATGGAATGTCATTTGGCGCCAGTCCTATGAGCCGATGAATTCAGTTTCTTGATGTATGGAGGGATGCTTATTCTCAATCGAACTAATATGTAGATTTTTGTGCCGTACACTGAGGTAAGTGATCCCACTGACCGAATGCACGAGGTACGCAAATGTCAGAGAATTTACTGGATATGGCGATCAGCCATCTGGGCTCTTCCGGCCTGGGTGCACTGGGTAAGGCGCTGGGGCTGTCCGAGGGGCAGACCCAATCGGCTTTCTCGACCGGGGCGGCATCGGTACTCGCCGGTATGCTGAACAAAGCCGGCAGCGAGAGTGGATTGGGAGCGCTATTGAATATGGCGACCAATGCGACCTCGATGGATCTCTCATCTCCGAGCGATATCTTTAGCGACACCAACAAGATGAAAAGCCTGCAGGATACCGGCGGCAATCTGCTGGATAATATTCTGGGCAACCACAAAGATGGCGTGATCAATGTACTGTCGTCCTCTCTTGGCCTGGACGGCGCCAAAGGCGGCAGCCTGTTGCGCACTGCGGCGCCGGTGATCATGTCGCTGGTGGGTAAGCTGGTAAAAAGTAAAGGCCTGAATATGAGCGGCCTGGCGGCACTGCTGCTGGGACAGAAGGCCCATATCCAGGACAAGATTCCGTCTGGCCTGCTTAAAGAGCTGGATGCCGGCAGTCTCGATGAAATTGCCGAGCGCACTGTGGTGGAAACTACCCCGCGGGATACCCCGCACGCCGCACACACACCGCCGCCGGCGAAAAAATCCGGTTTCGGTAAATGGTTGTGGCCACTGTTGATTGCCCTCGGTGTGCTGTGGGCACTGAATATGTGCGCGAAAAAAGACAAGATGGAAGACGAGACCGGCGGTGTGGTCATGGAGCAGGATGAAGTGGTTGTGGAAGAGCAGCCTGCTGGTACCGGCACCACCGACGACACCACCGGTAGTTTGGATACGACACCACCAGATTCTGCCACCAGCGGCGACTTTGCACAGAATTTCCGCGATTATCTGGCCAATGCCCAGCGCGATCCGAACCAGGAATTCCCGCTGACGATTGAGTTTCCCACCGATGGCAGTACGCCGAATAGTGCATCCATTCCCGATGTGCAGGCGTTGATCCAGATCATGGAAAACAATCCGGGCCTGAAAATCGCCATCGAAGGTCACACCGATAGCGATGGTGACGCCGTGGCGAATCAGCAATTGTCAGAAGAGCGCGCCAGAGCAGTCCGCGCGATGCTAATCAATGCCGGTGTTGATGAAACTCGAGTGACCGCCGTGGGTATGGGGTCTGCGAGTCCGGTTGCAGATAATGAAACCGAAGAAGGCAAGCAGCACAACCGTCGCATCGTGGTGAAAGTGACTGAATTCACCCCGCAGTAATTACTGCGCCCACAGACCACAGCAAGCCGCGGATAATCCCGCGGCTTTTTATTTTCTGGTCAGGCCCCAGTCTTAGTCACGGTATTTCTCTCGGTAGGCACCGGGGGCGAGCCCGGTCCACTTCTTGAACGCGCGATTGAAGGCACTGGGTTCTGAGAAACCTAGCCGCTCGGCAATTTCCGCCACCGCGGTTTCCTGTTGCTTGAGCTGGTACATGGCCATGTCCCGGCGTACGGAATCCTTGATGTCCTGCCAGCTGTTGCCCTCGTCTTTGAGGCGGCGACGCAGGGTTTGTGGCGAGGTAAACAGTCGCTCGGCCACATCGTCCAGCGACAGGTTTTCCACACTGTTGTGACTTTGCAACATGCGACGAATACGGCCGGTAAAGCTGTTGTCGGATTTGTACTGGGTTAACAGGCACTCCGGCGCGCGGGCCAGGAATTCACTCAGCTGCTGGGCGTCGCGCACCAGTGGCAGTGACAGGTAGCGGGTATTGAATACCAGGCAGGTTTCCTGCTGGTGGAAGTAGTGCCGACAGGGAAACATATCGTTGTATTCCTCGTCGTAGTCCGGTTGTGGGAAAGCCAGGTGCACCCGCTCCAGCAAGATGGTGCGGTCAATCAGCCAGCTGAAAAAGCGCAGCCAGATTACCGCGAGAGATTCGACGAAGTTCTGGTTCGGCAACTGTTTGTGGTTGCCGTGATGGAAGATCAGGCGCGCTTCCTCGCCGTCTTCCACCAGTTTGATTTGCAGGTCGTCGCTGACCATGGCGACAAAGCGCCCGGCGCGGAGCAGGGCCCGGCGCAGGTTGGGGCAGTTGATAGTCGCGTGGCCCATCATCGCAAAGGTGCCCGGCAGCCAGGGGCGGGCGAGATAGCCGCCGGATTCGTCACCCAGGCGGTCCCACAGTTGCCGCAGCAGCAACGCCACCTGTTCCCTGCCGATGCGGGCATCGGTGTGCATCATTGCCTTTGGCTCTATATCGGCGTTCAGCAACAGGGCATCGCAATCGATGCCGGCGGCGCGCGCACCGGCCAGATGGGCGTCTACCGCGGCGGCGAGAATGCCCTTGTGCGGCAGGCTCTCGGACGGTTCCGATGAGGGTTGCGGCTGTTCGATCTCGGTTGTTATTTCCACTGTCTGGCTTCCCGGGTGATCTGCTGACCGAATTATGCAAAAAGGTGCATAAAAAGTCCCGTGTCCTCACATGGTCCCGACACGCCCCCCCGGTGGAGACGCTCGCACAGCACGAAGGGAGGGCGCAGCTATGGGGAAACCGGTTCAGTGAATTGGCTTCCCGCTTTGTAATGTATCGAACATCAACGGGGTCTCTTTGCTGGTGTATTCACATTACTCATGTGTCTGCACTCACAGACTGACTGTTTGGTCCAGCTTCCAGCATAAACCTGAATTACCCTCCTTAAGGGTGTTTTTCCCCCACACCTGATGAAAAAAAATCTCTATAAAAGGAATAAATCGTGAGAAAAGAATACTTAAAAATGACAGCGCTGTCTGTGGGGTTGTTTTCTGCTGGCGCATGGGCAGCCGATGGGCAACTGGTGGTGCGTTTCAAGGAAGTGGCACATCCATATGTCGAGTTGAGCTATGCCCAGCGGGCCGGCGAGCTGCGCGGCAAGGGCAAGTTCAAAGCCCGCTTCCCATTGGGTGCCCGCCGCGCCTCACTGACATCCCGCGGGATCGACCGCGGTAGCGCCTATCGTCGCTTTCGCCTCGATCGGTATTTCGAGATGCCGGTCCCTGCGGGTGCCGATCAGGCGCAGATCGACAATCTGGTTTCCACGCTCGCAGGCAATGCCGACGTGGAAAAAGTGTACTTCGAACCCGCGCCCGAGCCGGCCGCCATTGCCGAACCGGCAGCGGTGCCCGATTTCACCCACCGACAGGGTTATCTGTACAGCCGGGAGGGCAACCCAGAAGACAGCTATGTACTCGGCGGAGTGGATGCACACCATGCATGGACGTTGCCGGGCGGCGATGGCAGTGGTGTGGATGTGGTCACTACCGAGATAGGTGCCTTCAACAATAACCACGTGGATTTGCCGCAGCCGTTTATGGTGGTGGGGGATTACGTGATTGATGGTCATGACACTGCCAGCGCCGGCATCATTGCATCGCTAGATAATGGATTTGGGACGACGGGTATCGCCCACGGTGCGCGATTGGGTTACGCCAAATACGGTGTGGACCGGATGATCCAGGCCGCGGAACAGCTCCCCCCGGGCAGTGTGATGCAAGTGGGTATTCACTACCTGCACAATAGCCTCGACCAGCATATTGGCTGTGGCAGTAGCTGTTATATGCCGCTGGATTATTACGATGGCCCATACGATGCAGTGCGTTACATCACCCAGGAGCTTGGGGTGCATGTGGTAGCAGCGGCCGGTAACGGCAACATCAACTTGGATCACAGTTACTTCAATGGTCGCTTTGACCCCAACCAGCGAGACTCCGGTAGTTTGCTCGTCGGTGCGGCAGATCCTGCTACCGGCCTGCGTGCCAGCTTCAGTAACTACGGTAAACGAGTGGGTACTTTCTCCTGGGGATGGAATGTTACCACTACCGGATACGGCGGGTTGTACAACGAAACCAATGCAAAATATACGGCCACCTTCAGCGGGACTTCCTCCGCCAATCCGATCGTTGCCGGCGCGGTAGCCAGCCTGCAGGGGATCGCCAGCGCCGCAGGCCTGGGCGCACTGGATACCGGTGATATGCGGGAGCTGGTGAACTTGACTGGTTACCCAATGCAAAATGGGGACGACACTACTATCGGTACCCATCCTGACCTGCGCGCAGCGGCCGAACTATTGTTGGGGAATACAGGGGGCACAAACCGGGCGCCGCTGGTTTCAGTTCCCACAGGTACCGTTGTAAGTGAGGGTGAGAGCTTCGAGTTGGCTGCAAACGCCAGTGATCCCGACGGCGATACGCTGACATTCCAGTGGCAGGCGCCGGGCATGACCCTCGTAGAGGGCAGTGGATCTACCGCCAGCCTGATAGCGCCTCAGGTGGACGGAGACACCGCCTTCACGGTAGCGGTGGCAGTTAGCGATGGTACCGATACTACACATGCCGAAGTGGCAGTGACGGTCGAGGATGCGGCGGGTGGTGGCTGTGACATTGCCGATCCCGAAGCCATTAATTACCCGGCCTGGGACATTGGCGCGATCTATACCGCGGGTGATCAGGTGAGCCACAGCCAGTTGGTGTGGCAGGCTAATCACTGGACTCAGGGCAATGAGCCCAGTTTCACCGCGGCCCAATGGACGCTGGTCAGTGAGGCGGAGGTGCCGTGGAGCGCGGATGCCACTTATAGTGGTGGTGATGAGGTCAATCACGAAGGGCGGCGCTATCGGGCCCAGTGGTGGAGTCGCGGCGACGAGTCGGGAACCGCCAGTGTGTGGGTGGATATTGGGCCATCTAGCTGTCTCTGACGACGACGCCGCGATTCAACCGAATCGCGGCACTTATGTGCTACAAATGCGTTACCCGATTCCTATCTCTATCGTCAGCCACAGGGAGTAACCATGGCACAAAGCTCGAACAGTGAACTCAACCCTACCATCTGTCGTCGTCTGTTGATTGCCTACCTGATTGAGCGGTTGCCCAAGCCGAATAATCCCGCACTGGAAGAGGTCACCGGCTGGCCGCGCCGTACGGTACAGGACGTGATCGCCAAAGGCCTGCCCGGGCACGGGACCCAGGTAGTATTTGTTCAGGAGGGAGTGCGTAACAACGACGGCTACTATCGGCTGGAAAGTTGGGGATCCATCAGTGGCGAGTGGGTGCGGGCGCACCTGCCGGAAATCTGTGAGGCGTTAGCGCTGGCGCCGGAGCAGGTGCCGGCGCCGGAAGCGTGAGGTGTGCTGCTTACTGAGGAGCGCCTTCCGCTTGCAGGATGCTGTTGACCCGCTTCAGTAGTTCGGGATCGTTGCGCAGTTTGGTCACAATCCCCTGGTATTCCTCTTTGCTCAGCCCCGCGCTTTTTACTGCAGCCACCATTTTGGACTGGGCCTCCACGTTGATGGCCTCGGCGGCGGCAGAATCGGCGGCACCTTTGATCTTGGGTGCGTATTCGCGGCTCAGATCCACAATGGAGCGGTAGGCGGTGGCGAATTTCTCCAGTTGTGAGTCGCTGATGGCGGTTTCGGCAAAGGCGCCACTGACTGCGAGCAGCAGTGCCAGCGCGGCGGAGTAGATGACAGTCGGCTTCATGAGCACCTCTTGTTTTCAGAATGACACTTCTGTGCAGCGCGCACGCCCAGTGTCTGGTGAGGGCTACAGTGCCTTGGTGAGCGCGGAGCCTTGCAAAGCTGCTGTCTGCAAAGGGTAGTTGCTTTCCCGGCGCCCTTGCGGCATTTACCGCCAAGGCCTTGCCGTTGTGTGAATTGCGTGGCGCTGTCGGTCAAGCCTTCAGAAAATACCGAGGAATTTCTTGCGCTTCTTGAGGGAGGCTTCGCAGCTGTTCAGCTGGCGCTGGTAGGTATTTGCCCGGGCAGAGACCTTCTTGGCGACATTTTTCAGCCACGTCTTGTTGCGGAAAGTGCGGCGATTAAAGCCCCCCTGGCCCTCGTGGTAGGCGAGATACAGGTGGTAGGTGTCGTTGGGTTGGATACGGCACTGGCGCTGGCTGGTGTTGTGATACCAGCCGATAAAGTCGATGGCGTCTTCGAAGTCATCGCGGTCGCCGCGGTAATTGCCGGTGGAGCGCTGGTAACCGCGCCACGTAGTACCCAGCGCCTGTGAATAACCGTAGGCGTCGGACGGACGCGGGCCGGGAAATATCCACAGGATCTTGGTGCGCGGCGGTTTGGCATCGTGCACAAAGCGCGATTCCTGATGCATGGTGGCCATCATGGTGGCGATGGGGGTGTTCCACTTGCGCGCTGAATCGGCAGCATCGTGATACCAGCCGTCCTTCTCTTTGAAGATCGCACAGATATCGTCGGTGTTGCTCGGCGGCGTGGTGGCACAGCCCGCCAGCCACAGGGGCAGGGCGAGCAGCACCAGGATCAATCTCTTATTGTTGTAGCGCATCACTTCTCGATCAGTTGTCGGCGGGCGTCAGTTCGGACCATCGAGGGCCGGAACAGTTTCAGACTTTCGACTTTACGGTTTTTACGCCATCGGCGGTACCCAGCAGCAGGATATCCGCGGGGCGGTTGGCGAACAGGCCGTTGGTCACCACGCCGGTAATGTTGTTGATGGCTTCTTCCATTTCGATGGGTTTGGAGATCTGCATATTGTGTACATCGAGGATGACGTTGCCGTTGTCAGTGGTCACGCCGTCGCGGTAGACCGGGTCACCCCCCAGTTTCACCAGTTCCCGCGCCACATAGGAGCGTGCCATGGGGATCACTTCCACCGGCAGCGGAAAATTGCCCAATACTTCTACCCACTTGCTGCCGTCGGCAATGCACACGAATTCGTCGGAGCAGGCGGCGACGATCTTCTCGCGGGTGAGCGCGGCGCCGCCGCCCTTGATCAGCTCCAGTAGCGGGTTGGTCTCGTCCGCGCCGTCTACATAGACGCGGATGCCATCTACAGCGTTGAGGTCGTATACGGGAATGCCGTGGCGCTTCAGGCGCTCGGCAGAGGCCTCGGAGCTGGCCACGGTGCCGTCGAACAGGCCCTTCTTCTCCGCCAGCATGTCGATGAAAAAGTTGGCGGTGGAGCCGGTGCCGACACCGACGATGGTGTCCGCCTCCAGCATGGGGGTGATGTATTCCAGCGCGGCACGCGCCACGTCGCGTTTGAGTTGGTCCTGGTTGCTAGCTTGGCTCATGATGCTTTAAGCGTCCTTATGCAATGTTTGTTATCAAAATATCCGTTATCGAATATTTTTTCTCGTAATTTGGGCTTGTTGGTGGCTTTGCTGCTGCTCAGCCATTAGACTGGCGGGCTCTGATTCATTTACTGGCTGCCGATTTCTGTCATGCCCAAGTCCTATATCAAGCGCATTTTAGACGCGCGTATTTACGATGTCGCCACCGAAACCCCGCTGGACCCCATGCGCCAGCTGTCTCATCGCTTTGGCAACCGCATTTTGCTCAAGCGTGAAGACCTGCAACCGGTGTTCTCGTTCAAGGTGCGCGGTGCCTACAACAAGCTGTTGCAGCTGCCCCAGGAGCAGCGCGCCCGGGGGGTGATTGCGGCCTCTGCGGGCAACCATGCCCAGGGGCTGGCCCTGGGAGCCCAGCAACTGGGCATTCGCGCGACCATCGTGATGCCCACCACCACCCCGGCGATCAAGGTCAACGCGGTGCGCATGCGCGGCGCGGAAGTGGTGCTGCACGGGGATACCTTCGATGAGGCCGCGGGTTACGCCCGCGAGCTGGTGGAAGAGCGCGGGCTGACCTTTGTGCATCCCTACGACGACCCGGATGTGATTGCCGGGCAGGGGACGGTGGCCATGGAGCTGCTGCGCCAGCACTCCGGCAACCTGGACGCGGTGTTCATCCCCGTCGGTGGCGGTGGTCTGGCTGCGGGTATGGCGGCCTATATCAAGTATGTGCGCCCGGAGATCAAGGTCTACGCGGTGGAGCCGGAAGATGCGGCCTGCCTGAAAGTCGCCATGCGCGACGGCGACCGCACCTGTCTGCCCCAGGTAGGCCTGTTTGCCGATGGCGTGGCCGTGGCGCAGATCGGCGAGGAGACCTTCCGCGTCTTGCGCGAGACTGTCGATGGCGTGATCACGGTCTCCACTGATGAGATCTGCGCGGCGATCAAGGATATTTTTGAGGACACCCGCTCCATTGCCGAGCCCGCGGGGGCGGTTGGCCTGGCGGGGCTGAAAAAGTACATCGATCAAACCGGCTGTGAGAACGCGGCGCTGGCCACCGTCTGCAGCGGGGCCAATACCAATTTCGACCGCCTGCGCTATATCAGCGAGCGCACCGAGATCGGCGAGAAGCGCGAGGCGGTGCTGGCGGTGACCATGCCGGAGAAGCCCGGCGCCTATTTGCAGTTCTGCCGCGACCTGGGTGACCGTTCCATCACCGAGTTCAACTATCGATACGCCAACAGCGGCGAGGCGCACATCTTTGTCGGTATGCAGGTGACCACCGATGCCGATCGCCAGAAGCTGCTGGGGCAACTGCAGTCCGATGGCTACCAGGTCACCGACCTGACCGACAACGAGATGGCCAAGCTGCATATCCGCCATCTTGTAGGAGGGCGTGCACCGGGGATCGAGGATGAAGTGGTGTACCGCTTTGAATTTCCCGAGCGCCCGGGGGCGCTACGCAAATTCCTGGAGCAGCTGGCGGGGCGCTGGAATATCACCCTGTTCCACTACCGTAATCACGGCGCGGCCTACGGCCGAGTGCTGGTGGGCATGGAGGTGGCAGAAGGGGAGCGCCCGGCGCTGCAGGCAGTGCTGGACCAGCTGCAATACCCCTATTGGGACGAAAGCGACAACCCCGCTTATCGCTTTTTCCTCTCACGTTGAGTAAGTGGGCACGTTGATGAGTGGCGCGCATTTTTGCGATGAGTAGTTCACAGTTCGCCATCTGGCGAGCTTGAAATTTCAGAAGTGTGCGCTTTATCTCAAAAATCAAAACTTGACGGGTTACTATTTGTCCAGTGATCGAGTATCTTTTGATCGCTGGCACGTTTTTCGCAATTACTTCGACGAGTTTGGCAGATTTCAGCGCAAGTGCTGGAGATTGCCCTTCGCAGGAGAAGATTTTTCCGGGAGTTCCGGAACTTCTGCTGTGATTTCTGTCGAAGTCACCACAGGCGGCGCAGTCTGCCGCCAATCGGTGTGCGGGCAGGGTACGAGGGGTGGAATCTTCTACCGGGCCCGAGCGAACTGCCGATAAAAACAATCAAACAACAAGAATTCCGAACTTACAGGATGGTCCCATGAAACCCGATGCATTGACACTCGCTGTAGTTGTCTTTGTTGCGGGCGTTCTGCTGAGCAGTGCCGGTCTGACCGAGGTTTTCGCCTCGGAGCAGGATGAAGCCCCGGCCGCGCTCCAGCAGGGAGTGGTTACCCGTTAACCCTCCAGTCCGTTTGCAGCAATGCCGCAGAAGCCGAACCTCCGGGTTCGGCTTTTGTGTATCTGGGGTTTGGGTTATCGCGAGGTGGATTTAACGGCGGCGTCAGCGGCACTGGTACAGGCGTTGATCCGTTGCCACCAGGCTGAGGGGGATATCCCAGCTCTCCGCGGGCAGTGAGGCAACGCACTGCAATTGATGCGCGATCCCGATCAGCTGCGGGCCGGTACCCGGCCGCAGGCGCTTGAAGGCGAAGGTGCGGTCGTAATAGCCCGCCCCCATACCCAACCGTGCTCCCGATGGATCAAATGCCACCAATGGCAGTAACACCACGTCCAGGCGATCCGGCGCGCACAGCTGGCTGCGGCCCGCTAGTGGTTCGGGAATACCATGCCGGTTGCGGTAGGGCAGTTGGCCGCCGTGCCAGTGCAGAAAAGACATGGTTGATCGTGAAGGGCGCGGCAGGACCGGCAGGTAAAACTGTTTGTGGGGAAAGCGCTTCAGCAGCAAACGCGGGTCTATCTCGCCATCCATAGGCCAGTAAATGCCGATATGTCGCGCCCGCTTCAGTGCCGGGGTCAGCGCCAGGCGTGCGCACAGGCGGCGGCTGGCCAGTCGCTGCTGATACGGAGAAAGCGCGCGCCGGGCGGTGCGCATCTGTCGGCGCAACTGGAACTTGGTTAACGGCTGGTCTGGCATGGGGTGTGAATGGCGCATGTGCAGCACATGAGCAAAAAGGGAAGGAATTAGGAGCCCCGAAATGCGGCTGATGACATAGCCTTGAACCGTAAGGTTCAAGGTGGTGGCCCCCGCGTTGCATCAGGCTTTCCGCTACAGGGCGGACTTGCACAACAGCAACTACTGGACGCCTCCAGGGTGAAAGTATCGGCTCAGGACATAGTCAACTGGCCAACACTTCAGGGCGAGAGAAAAGTATACAACTTCCGGCCGTTGTTGGCTAAACGGACTTTCCCGAATAAATGGGCTTTTTGGCGATAGTCAAGGGAAAGAGCGACGATACGTTCAAGCAATCGCACCGGGAACGGGAGGGTGCTTGGGGACGGTTACTTAGGGATGGTTGCCCTGGGGAATGTGCTAGTCGACATTGCTCAGCGCCGCCTGAATTTTTTCATGCAGGCGCTCGAGCATATCGTCTTCCACCGGCTGGCGCGCCAGCTCCGCTTTGGCCTGAATCAGTTCGTGGGCAATGTTCAGCGCTGCCATCACCGCAATGCGCTCGGCGCCGATCACGGTGCCGCCGTTGCGAATGCGCGCCATGCGGTCATTGAGCAACTTGGCGGACGCCTGCAGCCCCGCCTGCTCTTCTTCCGAGCAGGCGACCCGGTACTCTTTATCGAGTATGGTCACGTTCACCGTGGCGGATTGGTTGGGCTTTTCGCTCATTTGGTATCTTGCGCCAGCCCTTTCAGGCGGCTGATCATGGTTTCAACCCGGTCGCGGGCTGCTTCGTTGTTTTTTATCAGCCGCTGGCGCTCCTGCTGCCACTGGCTTTCTTTTTCGCGCAGCGCGCGGTTGTCTGCAGCCAGCTGCCGGTACTGTTGAATCAGTGAGTCCAGCTTGCGTTCTAACGCCTGTAGTTTATCCATAGGTCCTGCGTATGTATGCGCCGCTTATTCCTGCGACTGCTGCGGCTACAAGTTTGCGCCCGGAGTTTGCATGATTATTCGCCAACTGGCCGCAATCGTGCTCCGCGACTGCGAGTCTCGGGCGATTCCGCTACTATATTGCCGGCGAATTTGGGGGTCAATTGCCCTGGCTCTACTGCCAGTCAAAATACCATCACATTGAACCCGGTGTTGCACCTCCAATTGAACAAAGATTCGCCCGATCTGCACACAGTATCCAGTATGACCCAAAATGCACCATGCTGGGGGGGCAATATAGTGACCCAGTGCAGAAAAATTTGCAGTGAACAGGAGTGGTTTTTATGGCCGATGCGGAAATCAGTTTTGACGGACTCGCGAACCAGATTGTGGCCGCGGGCGGTACCGTCGGCCCCGGTGAGCTGCACGGGTTTATTTGCGGGCTGTTGACGACCGGTGCGCGCCCGGACAAAGCGCGCTGGCAAAAAGAGATTGCCGAATTTCTCGATCTCGATGCCATACCCGCAGACCTGGCCCGGGATACGCTTCAACTCACCGAGCGCAGCCTGCAGGCGTTATCCAGCAACGATTTTTCGTTTCAGCCGTTGCTTGCCGGTTCCGATGACCTGGTGGAGCGCGGTCAGAGCCTGTGTCTCTGGTGTGAGGGCTTTCTACACGGCTTTGGCATCGGTAAATATTCCGGTGAACTGCTGCCCACCAGCAGCGAGGCGATGAAAGACCTGGCCGAGATTGCCCGCCTGGATGCCGACCAGATGGAAAATACCGGCGAGCAGGAAGCGGAACTGTTTGAAGTGCAGGAGTATGTGCGGATGGCAGTTTTGAATATTTTTATCGAGTGCCGCGGTAAACAGGATACGTCTGGCGGCAGCACCAGCGGACCGACGCTGCACTGAAGGGTTGCACGATGAATATCACCCGCGCGGAATACAGCCGGCGCCGGCAGCGTCTTCTGGACGCAATGCCGGCAAACAGTATCGCCATTGTGCCCGCGGCGCGGGAGCAGCTGCGTTCGCGGGATACCTACTTTCCATTTCGCCAGGACAGCGATTTCAGTTACCTCACCGGTTTCAATGAACCCGAGGCGCTGCTGGTCCTGGCTGCGGGCAGAAGCCAGGGTGAGAGCCTGCTGTTCTGTCGTGAGAGGGACGAAGAAAAAGAGCTGTGGGACGGGCCGCGCCTGGGGCCCGAGCGAGCAGCAGAAGAGTGTGGTCTGTGCGATGCCTTTCCCATCGGCGATGTGGACGACATTCTGCCCGGGCTGCTAGAGGGCCGCGACCTGGTGTTGTACACCCTGGGGCGGTTCCCGCAACTGGACCGGCGCCTGCAGGGCTATCTCGCAACTATCGACGCCGCGGCGGGAAGCCGAGGGGATCGCGCGGCGGAGATTGCCAGCCTGGATCCGCTGCTGCACGACCAGCGTCTGTTCAAAAGCGCGGCGGAAATCCGCCTGATGGCGCGCGCAGCGGAAATCAGCGCCGCGGGACACCGCCGTGCCATGGCCCGTTGCAAACCGGGGTTGTTTGAATACCACCTGGAGGCGGAACTCAATCACGCGTTTACCGCCGCCGGCGCCAGGGAACCGGCCTATTCCAGCATCGTCGGCAGCGGCCGCAATGCACTGGTAATGCATTACTGTGACAACAATGCGGCGCTGAAAAATGGTGACCTGGTACTGATCGATGCGGGCTGTGAATTCCGCGGTTATGCCTCCGATATTACCCGCACCTTTCCGGTGAATGGCCGCTTCAGTGGCGCCCAGCGCGCAGTTTACGAAATTGTGCTGGCGAGTCAGTTAGCGGCAATTGAACAGATCGCGCCGGGCAATCACTGGGATCAGCCACATAGGGCCAGCGTGCGCGTGATTACCGAGGGCCTGAAAGATCTTGGCCTGCTGCGCGGCAGTGTGGACGGGCTGATCGAGTCCGGCGCCTATCGCCGGTTTTACATGCACCGGGTGGGTCATTGGCTGGGCATGGATGTACACGATGTGGGGGACTACAAAGTATACGGCCAGTGGCGACAACTGGAACCCGGCATGACCATGACCGTTGAACCCGGAATCTATATCGCCGCTGATGACGAACAGGTACCGGCGCGCTTGCGGGGGATCGGTATCCGTATCGAAGATGACGTGGCGTTAACCCGCCAGGGCCCGGAGATTCTGTCCGCGGCCGCTCCCAAAACCATTGCCGATATCGAACACCTGATGGCATCCGGTGAACTGACACAGGAGGCGCTGCTGTGAGCGCATCAGAAAAAACATTGCTAACAGTAGACGTTGCCATTATCGGCGGGGGCATGGCGGGTGCCTGCCTGGCCCTGTTGCTGGCAAAACACTGCCCGCAACTGGAAGTGGCGTTGCTGGAGCAGCGCCCGCTGCCGCAGGCGGACGCCGCGCTCGATCTGCCGAGTTTCGATACCCGCGCAACTGCCATTTCCGCCGGCAGCCTGAAAGTTTTCCGGGATCTCGGTCTCTGGTCGATGCTGAAGGAATACGCGGCGCCGATCCGTCAGGTGCACGTCAGCGATCGTGGCCACAGTCTCGGCGCCGGCCTGTCTGCCGAGCGCGAGAGTGAAGCCGCGTTTGAGGACATGTTGGGTGCCGTGATTGAGAATGCCGCGCTTGGCCCGCTGTTGTATCGCGCGCTGGCCACCACCGATACTTGTGTGCTGGCCCCGGCCCGGGTGACTGGAGTGAAAATGCACCAGGGCGGCGCCGAACTGTCCTGGCGCGGCACTGAACACGATGCCGGTAGCACAGCGGAGCAGACCCTCAATACCAGGCTGCTGGTGGTTGCCGATGGGGTGAACTCCCCCCTGTGTCAGCAACTGGGGATTGCCACCGACGAGGAGGCCTACCATCAGCATGCTCTGGTTACTACCGTAGAGCTGCAGCGGGATCACCGCGGCGTGGCTTATGAGCGCTTTACCGATAATGGCCCCATGGCATTGCTGCCACTGCCCCGGCGGGATGGCAGTCATCGTGCGGCGCTGGTGTGGACCTGCGCCAGCGATGAAGCGGAAGCCATCGCCGGGTTGCCCGAGGCGGCATTTATTGACCGTCTGCAGAAAGTTTTTGGCTGGCGGGCGGGCAGAATCCTACGCTCCGGGTCGGTGCAACACTACCCTCTGAAACTGTCCCTCGCGCGCGAGCAGGTACGCCGGGGACTGGTGTTGGTGGGCAACTGTGCACACTTCCTGCACCCGGTGGCCGGGCAGGGGTTCAATCTCACCCTGCGGGATTGTGAAACATTGGCGCGGACCATCGCCAGACACGGCGGATCCAGCGCACAAACTGCCCCCGGAGAGCTAGACTTACTGCAGACCTATTGGCGCGAACGTCAACATGACCAGCAGCTCACAATCGGGTTCAGCGACCGTATCCCGCCACTGTTCGCCGCGCGCAACCTGTTTGCCGCCGGACTGCGACAGGCGGGGCTCCTTGGGCTGGCCCTGGCTCCGCCCCTGCGCGGCGCTTTCGCCCGTCAGGCAGCGGGGCTGGCTGTGTGAGCTGCTGTCTAATCCGAATACTCCTGGAGACCGATTGCCCATGAACAGACAGCGAATGGACGTAACCATCGTCGGTGGCGGCATGGTGGGGATGGCCCAGGCCACCCTGCTCGCCGTGCGTCACCCGGAACTGCGCATCTCGCTGCTGGAAGCATCGGAAGTGACACCACCGGTGAAAGAGGACAGCTATGACGCCCGCGTAGTAGCGTTGACGGAAGCCTCCCGCAACCTGCTGGAAGAAGTGGGCGCCTGGCAGTCCATTGCCGGTGTGCGCGAGTGCCCTTACACCCAGATGCGTGTGTGGGATGCCGAGGGCACCGGCTCGGTGTACTTCGACTGCCGCGATGTAAAACTTCCCAATCTCGGCCATATTGTGGAAAACAGCGTGGTGTTGGCGGCCCTGCGCCAACGGGTGGAGGAGCTGCCCAACGTGGATATGGTCACCGGGTTCAAGCTGGAAAGCTGGTGGCGCGACTGCGGTTTGTGGCATCTGCAGCCCCGCAGTGTGCACAGCGAGCGCATAGACGGGCTGGAAGAGACACCGCCGGTGTTTACCACCCGCCTGCTGATCGGTGCCGATGGCGCCCGCTCCCGGGTGCGCGACCTGTTGCGTATTCGCACTCGCGATGTGAACTATCGCCAGACCGCACTGGTGTGTGTGGCGCGCTGTGAGCAGTCCCATCAGCACACCGCCTGGCAGCGTTTTCTCGATACCGGACCTCTCGCCTTCCTGCCGCTTTCCGGGCTCGGTGACGACAATCACTGCGCCGTGGTCTGGTCCGCAGACGACGCCCTCGCCCGCGAGCTGGTGATGCTGGACGACAAGTCCTTTGCACTCAATCTCGAAAAGGCGTTTGAAAGTCGCCTGGGTACCGTCGAGTCCGTCAGTGAGCGCTTTTCTTTTGCCCTGCGCGCCCGCCATGCGGAGGCCTACTACGGCCCCGGCGCGGTACTGATTGGCGATGCGGCCCACAGTATCCACCCACTGGCGGGGCAGGGCGTGAACCTCGGGCTGATGGACGTGCTGGTGCTGACAGAAGAGCTCGACCGCGCTTTCAAGCGGGAAATCTCCCCCGCCCACGCCTCGGTATTGGGGCGCTATCAACGCCGTCGTCGCGGTGAAAATGCTGCGACACTCAAAGCCATGAGTACTTTCAAGTCCCTGTTTGGCGCCGGCGATCTGCACTGGCGCTGGTTGCGCAACACCGGCCTCAGTATGGTGGATGCCAGTCCGCTGCTGAAAAAACGCATTATCATGCGCGCAATGTCGGTATGACCTCTTCGCGTGATGGAGGGGATTAAAATTTGTTAGAGTCCCGGGGCTGCGACTGTCGCGGCCACGAATACAAGGATATGCAAGGGGCGCTAATTGAGTGAATGGCTGACCGTCTGTGAATTCCCCCTGGGAGAAGATCTGACTCCGGTGGCGTCATTTATCCGCCGCCATCAACTGCCGCTGCGTATTACTGAAGAGCGCAATCACCAGCGTGTCTCCAGCCCGGTGGCGCAGCTGGTGGAACCGATGCGCACACTGCTGCAGGACTGGCACGCGGGACGTGTAGACCTGCAGCAGATCACAGTGCAGATGAAGCGCGTCGAAGGCGAGGCCGAGCCCTCTGTCATTGATCGTGAGGCTGATCAATCCACACCGCCAGCGGGTGAGCCTTCAGTGGCGACAGAAGCCTCTGATGAGTCAGCGCCTCGTCCCGGCGCGGCCCCCTTTTCTGTTATTCCCGACTGGCCTCTGCGCAGCACCCCCGTGTGCCTGGTGCTGATTGCGTTGTGTTTTATCGGCTGGTTTCTGTTGCGACATAACCTTTTTGGCCCCCTGATCATCGAGCCGCAGCAACCGGGGGACTTTACAGTTCCCGATTCCACCTTGTCACAGCAGTTGTCCCGGGGAGAGTTCTGGCGCCTGTGGACCCCGGCGATCGTGCACTTCTCCCTGGTCCACGCCCTGTTCAACAGTCTCGGGATCTGGATTCTCGGGCGTACCCTGGAAGCCCGCGCCGGCAGCCTGTGGTTTGCCGCCCTGGTGCTACTATCGGCACCGGTATCCAATCTGGCCCAGTACTATGTATCGCCGGAAAACCTGTTCGGCGGCATGTCCGGGGTGGTTTACGCGCTGGTGGGGGCGATATTTGTGATTCAGTGGTGGCGGCCCGGTTGGCGTGAAGTGCCGCGCTCGATAATCTGGGCGGCCATTGCCTGGTATCTGTTATGTATGAGTGGAATCGTGGACTATTTCCTTCCCGGCGGCATTGCCAACGCTGCCCACCTGGGCGGGCTGCTTTCCGGCCTTTTGCTCGGTTTCCTGTTCTGTATTGGTGGCGGCGCACGGCGCTACTTTCCCGATAGCGGGCCCAGCGGCAATCGCTCCGCGCCCGATAGCAAGAGTTTCTGATCTCTATGGTACTGTTGATTATCTACGTGCTGGTTGCACTGGGTTTTTCCTTCCTCTGCTCAATTGCGGAATCTGTACTGCTGAGCGTCACCAAACCCTACGTGAGCCTTCTGGAGAAGGAGGGGCACAAATCCGGCGTCCTGCTGCGCAAGCTCAAGGATGATATCAACGCGCCCCTGGCGGCAATCCTGACGCTGAATACCATCGCCCATACCGCCGGTGCTGCCGGTGCCGGTGCCCAGGCGGCGGCGGTGTTCGGCAGCGAGTTTCTGGGAATCGCCTCAGCAATCCTGACGCTGCTGATCCTGGTGTTCTCCGAAATCATCCCCAAAACCCTCGGGGCGGTGTACTGGCGTCAGCTGGCACCGGCTACGGCGTATGTGCTGCGATACCTGGTGTTTCTCCTGAAGCCTTTTGTGTGGATGTCGGAGTGGCTCACCCGCGGCCTGGCCCGGGGGCCGGTGATGACCGGTTTCAGTCGCCAGGAGTTTGCGGTGATGGCAGAACTGGGCGAAGCTGAGGGGCAGCTGGAACGACACGAATCCAGCATTCTGCATAACCTGTTCTTTACCCTGCGGGATCACTCCGTGCGCGAGGTGATGACGCCGCGCACGGTGGTATTTTCCCTGTCTCAGGATATGACCGTGGGCGAGGCCTATGGGGCGGTGGAGAACAGCCGTTTCTCGCGCATTCCCATCTACGAACAGGACGATGCGGATTACGTGGTGGGGTTCGTGCTCAAACAGGATCTGCTGCTGGCCTACGCCCGCGGTGAGGCGGAGCGGCAACTGCGCACTCTGCGCAGGGACCTGCTGATGTTGCCGGAGACCGCACCGATCTATCAGGTATTCCACAAGATGCTGGCGCGCCGCCTGCAGATCAGTGCGGTGGTGGACGAGTACGGCAGCCTGGAAGGGGTCGTCACGCTGGAAGATATTCTCGAGACCCTGCTGGGAGAGGAGATCGTCGACGAAGCGGACAAAACGCCGGACCGTCAGCAGCTTGCGAAACGTTTGTGGCGCTGGCGTTCAAAACGATATGGTCTCAAAGTGGATGAAGAGGCGCAGTCTGAAGGAGACTCCGAGGTCGAAAAAGACGAACCGCGGGCAGAGTTGAAGGATGCCGTGGACGAGGTGAAGCAGGATTTCCTGTCGGACAAGGCGCACAAGGTGGAAGATTCCGGCTCCGAACAAAAATGAAACCTGGCGACCCGTCTACGGTCAAACAGCAAACACTGGGCGGATATACGGTTCCGTCTGTCGCAGGGCCCTTGAATTCGCAGGTCCCGGCGGCATAAAAGTAATATTCAATTCAAACGTGGAAATGACCGTGCGTTACGGAATCCTACTGATACTGCTGCAGTCTTTACTGCTCTGCGCCGAAGGTCGCGCGGAGTCGGTATCGCCACAGCTGTTGTCGGAAGACAAGTCCGTCACTGCACAGTTGCCGCGCTCCGGTGCTCCTCAATCTGACGAGCAACCGGATTCTGCGACCGCTGTCACTCCCTACCCCCTGCTGCAAGTTGCGGCTGCGCCCTACCGCACCGCAACTTCGGTTTCTGCCCCCGTTCGGGTGCATCCTGCCGCCCACGGTATTCGCGCACCGCCGCACCAGCCCCCAGTCTGAGTGTTATCGAATCCGGTTCCGGCGCTTTCCGCCGGAACCACTGAATAACCGGGCCGCTTGAGATCGCCCGCGGGCGACTGCGGCCGCTGAACAGAGAATGGTTGCCATGAAGAAACTGGACTTTTTACCCCTGCAGGATTTCGACAAACTGGTGTTCCCGGAGGAGTTTCACGAACTGACCCTCGATTCCCCGGCACTCAGTTTTGTCACCGACTTCAAAGATCACCACCCGGCGGTGCTGACCGCGTCCGTGTCTGCACTGAATGCCGCGCAGGTATTGCGTACCGGCCACCGGAGTGCGGTATTGGTGATGGACCACCGCGGGGACTTTATCGGCGTGTTGACCGCCGAAGATGTTTCCTACCAGCGGGTGATGCAGTGTGTGGCGGATGGTATTGCCCGCCAGGAACTGACGGTGGGAGATTTGATGCGCGCGCGCAGCCATCTGCAGTTGCTCAGCTACCAGCAATTACAGGGGGCGAAAATCGGTAATGTACTGACCGCGATGCAGCGGGCGGGACAGCACTTCTGTCTGGTTGTGGATGTGGAGAATCACCACGTCCGCGGGCTGATCAGTGCTGAGGATGTCGCTGCGCGCCTGCATGTGGATTTCAGTATCGACACGCCGGCATCTTTTTCCGAAATGCTCAAGGCAGTGGCCACTGCGCATTGATTCCGGATCAGCGGCCCGCCATAGCACATCAGCGCGGCGGGTCCAGCTGCTCGCCGAGGCTGTTGTTGACGCGGAACCAGCCGGTGACGCTGTAGCGGGAGCGGTGGCTGGTGAGCACTTCGTGGGGGAATTCCTCACTCAGGAAAATCACCATCTGCCCGAAACGTGGTGCCACCTTTTCAATTACCCGATGGCTCATGCCTTCATCGGTGTCGCCGCCGATGGGGGCGTAAATCTGGAGTTCGCCGCCATCGCGCGGCTGCCAGTTGGGGGTCAGGTACAGCACGGTACTGACCACCCGGTTGGTGCTGCCCTTGAACGCATCCAGGTGTTTTTTATAGAAGCTGCCGCGCTGGTAATGGGCGTAGTGGCATTCGTAGTCGAACAACCCCAGGAACAGGCGCCGGTTCAGCCCCAGGCGCAGGGTCTCCATGCTGTCAAGATAGGCGCTCACCGCGGGGTTGCTGCGGTCGAGCCAGTAGATCTCGTCGGTGCGCACGAACTGGTTCAGCTGGTGATCGTCCTCGCGTCCGATGCCTGCGGTCTGGAAGCGCGATTGATCCAGGGAGCGGAAGTGTCGCAACAGGGCGCCCAGCAGGGCGGGTGGCAATGGCGCCGGCAGCACGATATAGCCGGTCTCACGCAGGGCCGTGGCGATCCGTTCCAGCGGGTCATCATCGTCGGGTCCGCGGCCCCGCGGGATATCCGCGGCGGAAATAACAGCGTTCAATTCGGTGTGTTCTCACACAGGTGGCCGGGAGTGGCCGCTAACAGGGAGGGCCTCCAGTCAAAAGCAGGAGGAGGGCTTAGCGCGGGGCTGCATGGGTGGCAGTGCGCGGGTGCTATTTATACTGGCACAGCCGGGGCTGCGCCAGTATAAATTGCCCGGGAGTGATCCCTCAGGCCGTCAGATCCCAGCCGGTGAGCAGCACGATGATGGTGACGGCACCAATCAACAGATTCATGGGAATCCCCACCTTCAGGTAATCCGAGAACCGATAGCCACCGGGGCCGTACACCATCAGGTTGGTCTGGTAGCCCAGTGGCGTGGCAAAGCTGGCGGATGCCGCCATCATCACCGCGAACATGAACGGTTCCGGATTCAGTCCGGCACCGCCGGTAATCTGCAGCACGATGGGGACCATGATGATCGCCGCGGCATTGTTGGTGACCATCTCGGTGAGCGCGGATACGCACAGGTAGGCGAGGATCAACATCAGCCACGGTCGGCCGCCGGACAGGTCGATTACCGACTGCGCCACTACCGCGGCGACGCCGGTTTTCTGCAGTGCCATGCCCAGGGCGAAGGAAGCGGCAATGGTGATCAGCACCGGCAGGTCCAGGCTCTTCTGCGCCTGGTTCACCGACAGGCAGCGGGTCGCCAGCATGGCGCCGGCACCGAGCAGAGAGGCGTTCAGCATGCTGATCAGGCCGCTGCCGGCGGCGAGTACCATGGCGATCAGGATCAGCCACGCGGTCAGGCCCTTCTCGTGGCGGGGGCTTTCCGCCTCCAGATCGTTGATTAGCAGGAAGTCCTTGCTGTAGCGCTGGCGCACGGTGAACCCCGGGCGCGCTTCCAGCAGCAGTGAGTCACCGGCGCTCAGCTTGGTACTGCCGAGGTTGCCTTTAATCCGCTGGCCATTGCGCGCCACCGCGAGCACTGCGGCGCCGTAACGCTGACGGAACTGGGCGTCTCGAATGGTGGATCCGATCACGTCGCAGTAGGGCGAGACCACCACTTCCACCAGGCGGCGGTCGCTGAAATCCGGTTGCAGGGGCAGGCTGCTGTCGTGTTCCGCCGACGGCACGATGCCACGCATGCGCAGCAGGTCGGAGATGGCCTCGGTATCGCCGGCGAATACCAGGCGATCGCCGCCGCGCAGCACTTCGGTGGAGCGCACCGGGGTGATTACCCGGCCGTCGCGCTCCACTTCCACCAGGTAGACCCGGCGCAGGCCACGCAGGCCGGCGTCTTCCACGGTCTGCCCGACTAATGGTCCGTTGCTGTCCACCGCCACTTCCAGGGTGAACTCGCGCAGGTTGCCGAAGGGTTTCTTTTCCCGCCGGTCCGGCAACCAGCGTGGAAAGAAGATCAACATAAACGCGATGCCCACCAGTGCTGCCGGCAGGCCCACCGCGGCGATGGAGAACAGCGAGAAGCCGTCCTCACCGGTGATGGACTGGTACTGACCGTTGACCACCAGGTTGGTACTGGTGCCGATCAGGGTCAGGGTGCCGCCGAGAATGGCGCCGTAACTCAGCGGGATCATCAACTTCGACGGGGCGATGTCGATGCGTTTGGCCCATGCGTTTAGCGCCGGGATCATGGTTGCCACCACCGGGGTGTTGTTCAGATAGCCGGACAGCGCCACTACCGGTGCGAACACCCGCAGCATGGCAGAGCGCACATTGCCCGGGCGGCCGAGCAGATGCTTGACCAGCATGTCGATGCCGCCGGAGGCATGGATGCCCGCCGCCACCACAAACATGGCGGCCACGGTGATGACCCCGCTGTTGGAAAAGCCGGACAGGGCCTCTGTCGGTGTGAGAATACCGCTGACACTGAGGATGGTCAGGGCCGCCATCATCACCAGGTAGGCATGCAGTCGGGTAAAAATCAGTGTGGCCAGTACAGTAAATACCAGCGCCAGGGAGAACCAGCCAGCCCAATCCATCATTCGTTCAGCGTCGTCCGCGGTTTAAAGTCGCCCAAAACTACTGCAAAGCGCGCGCTGGCTAAAGTTTTTTTTGGCATATGCTTAGTTCGGCGGAGTATTCATTCTTCTGCCCAGTAAATGCACAAGCCACTGAACTGCGCGCTGTGGATAATATTTTTCACTGCGGCTGCTAGTCTTTGCAGTGAATCGCTATCTGGAAACGGGGATTCCGCGGCCGTTAGAATACGCCGCAATAAATATCTCCCGAACGGGAACAGCTAACAGGAACAACAATGGGAAATAAAACGGCGCTGTACGATGCCCACGTCGCCATGGGCGGCAAAATGGTGGACTTTGGTGGCTGGGACATGCCACTGCACTACGGTTCACAGGTAGATGAACACCACAAGGTACGCCAGGGTGCGGGCATGTTTGACGTTTCCCACATGACCGTGGTGGATATCGAGGGCGACGGCGCCACCGAATACCTGCGCAAGCTGCTGGCCAATGATGTGAACAAGCTCGCCGGCGTACCCGGCAAGGCGCTCTACACCGGCATGCTGAACGAGCGTGGGGGTGTAGTGGACGACCTGATTGTCTATCTGCGGGACCCCGGTTACCGCGTGGTGGTCAACTGCGCCACCCGTGAGAAGGATCTGGCGTGGATGAACGCGCAGGCAAAAGACTTTGACGTCACCCTCACCGAACGCCCGAACCTGGCCATGGTCGCCATCCAGGGTCCGGAAGCCATCGATAAGGTGAAGGAAGTGCTGGGCATCGACTGGATTGCCGCTATTGACTCCCTCAAAGTGTTCCACAGCTTTGCCCGCGGCGACTGGTTTGTCGCCCGCACCGGCTATACCGGGGAAGACGGTCTGGAAATCATCCTCGCCAGCGAAGATGCCGAGGGCTTCTGGAAAGCGCTGGCGGAGGCCGGTGTGGCCCCCTGTGGCCTGGGCGCACGGGATACCCTGCGCCTGGAAGCGGGCATGAATCTGTACGGCCACGAAATGGACGACGAGACCTCCCCGCTGGAGGCCAATATGGCCTGGACCATCACCTGGGAGCCGGAGGAGCGCGACTTTATCGGCCGCAAGGCGCTGGAAGCCCACAAGGCCGCCGGTGTCGAGAATAAACTGGTGGGCCTGGTACTCGACGGCCGTGGCGTTCTGCGTGCCGGACAGACTGTAGTGGTGGACGGCACCGAAACCCGCGGTATCATCACCAGCGGCACATTCTCCCCCACCCTCGGTCAGTCCATTGCCATGGCACGGGTACCGAAGGCCGTGGGTGAGACCGCAGAGGTGGAAATCCGCAACAAGCGGGTACCGGTGCGGGTGGTAAAACCCAGTTTCGTACGCAACGGCAAGCCGCTGGTGTAACCGGCCTGCCACCGGCAATGATCGATCTGAATTTTGAATGCCGTTTTTGAATACTTTTTTGAAGATACTGTTTAATACTGTTTTTTGAGGGATACGCCATGAGCGAGATTCGCAGCGAACTGAAATACGCATCCAGCCATGAATGGGCGCGCCTGGAAGACGACGGCACCGTGACCATTGGCATCAGCGACCACGCACAGGATGCGCTGGGCGATGTGGTTTTCGTAGAAACACCGGAAGTGGGTACCACCCTGTCTGCCGGCGACGAAGCGGGTGTGGTGGAGTCCGTGAAGGCCGCCAGCGACATCTACGCACCGATCTCCGGTGAGGTGGTTGCGGTGAACGAGGCCCTGGAAGACGAGCCGGAAACCGTGAACTCCAGCCCCTACGACGACGGCTGGTTCTTCCGTGTGAAGCCCAGTGACGAGAGCGAGCTGGACAAGTTGCTGGACGCCGATGCCTACCGTGCTGAGGCCGAAGAGGACTGATTCGGTCCTTTTGCCAGCACGATCGAAGCGCCGGGCCCTGTTGTCCGGCGTTTTTGTCTGTGCTGCGTGTGAACTGCAGCAGATCGCACCGCTGGCGACACCGGGGACAGGCACTTGCCCGTCCGAGAATTGATTTGTACACTTGCTCGCCGGAATACAGGGAAGCAACTCGACCTTTCGTCGACTCTGCGAATTTGCGAGATTCTGAAATTGCACTGCACTGCCCACCACATCAACAGCTGGCGATGGCGCCACTGATCCGCTAGAGCCTGATGGCCATTCCCGGTCACACGGGCGCCTTTCCCGCGGGTAGGATTCCACTGATACCACCAGAAGGTGGCCGAATCTGCCCGAAACAGAACAAAGCATTTCGACGATATTGCACAGACACGGAGTCGCCATGACCCCCAGTGAATACACCCAGCTTGCGTCTGCAGGATACAACCGCATACCCCTGGTACGCCGCGTACTCGCGGATATTGAGACCCCGCTGACCACCTACATGAAGCTCGCCGCCCGCGACGGTGGCCGCTACAGCTACCTGTTTGAGTCGGTTCAGGGGGGCGAGAAGTGGGGGCGCTATTCCATTATCGGCCTGCCGGCGCGCACGGTATTGCGGGCGCGGGAGCACGAGGTGACCATCGAGCGCGATGGCAAGGTGGTGGAACAGCGTCAGGTGGAAGATCCACTGGCGTTCGTGGAGGAATTTCAGGGCCGCTACAAGGTGCCGGAACTGGAAGGCCTGCCCCGTTTCAACGGTGGCCTGGTGGGCTACTTCGGCTACGATGTGGTGCGCTATATCGAGCCCAAGCTGGCCCACAGCTGCCCGCCGGATAATATCGGCAACCCCGACATCTTGCTGATGGTCAGTGATGAAGTGGTGGTGTTCGACAATCTGGCCGGCGCGGTGATCTTTATCGTGCACGCGGACCCGGCGGATGAAAATGCTTATGCAGCGGCCCAGCGTCGCCTGGACGAGCTGGTGGGCCAGCTGGCACAACCGCTGGCCGCGGTCGATCCACTGGGGATCGACGGCGATCACACCGCCGAGGAACACTTTACCTCCCACTTCGGTGAAGAAGCCTTCAAGCAGGGCGTGCACAAGGTGAAGGAATACATCCTCGCCGGCGATGTCATGCAGGTGGTGCCATCGCAGCGTTTATCAGCTCCGTTCTCCGCACCGCCTTTGAACCTGTACCGCGCGTTGCGCAGCCTCAACCCATCCCCATATATGTATTTCCTGGATCTCGGTGATCACCAGGTGGTGGGCTCCAGCCCGGAGATTCTGGTGCATCTGGAAGACGGTGATATGACCGTGCGCCCGATTGCCGGTACCCGCCACCGCGGCGCCACCGAGGAACAGGATCGCGAGCTGGAGCAGGATCTGTTGGCGGACCCGAAGGAGATCGCCGAGCACCTGATGCTGATCGACCTCGGCCGCAACGACGTGGGCCGCGTGGCCCAGACCGGGTCCGTGCAGGTCACGGAAAAGATGGTGGTAGAGCGCTATTCCCACGTGATGCACATCGTGTCCAATGTCACCGGCCGGATCAAACCGGAGTTCACCGGTATCGACGCTCTGCGCGCGGCGCATCCGGCGGGCACTTTGTCTGGGGCGCCGAAGATTCGCGCAATGGAAATCATCGACGAGCTGGAACCGGAAAAGCGCGGGGTCTACGGTGGCGCCGTGGGCTACCTGGCCTGGAACGGCAATATGGATACCGCGATCGCGATCCGCACCGCGGTGATCAAGGATGAGAAAGTTTATGTGCAGGCCGGTGCCGGCCTGGTCGCGGACTCCGACCCGCAGTCGGAATGGGATGAAACCATGAACAAAGCGCGGGCACTGTTCCGCGCCGTGGCCATTGCAACAGGCCAATAACCTTTACCCAGTGCCATTGGAAGAAGTAATACCGATGAGTGAAATTTCAGTACCACAGAAGCGTAGTTTGTCCCAACAGTGCCGCCGTATTGTCGAGGCGCCTCTGTTCAATCAGATCATCATCGCACTGATTGCGATCAACGGTGTGGTGGTAGGGCTGGAAACCTCCACCTGGGTGCTGGAACGCTATAACGGGCTGCTGATGGGAATCAATCAGCTGATCCTGATTGCGTTCATGGTGGAGGCGGCGATCAAGATCACGGCCCAGGGCAACCGGCCCTGGCGCTACTTTGCCAGTGGCTGGAACTGCTTCGACTTCAGCATCATCGTGCTGAGCCTGGTTCCGGCGGCGGGGCCGCTGGCAACCCTGGCGCGGCTGGTGCGGGTGTTGCGGGTACTGCGACTGGTGTCGGCGTTCCCGGAGTTGCGCCTGCTGGTGGATACGCTGCTGCGCAGCCTGCCGAGCATGTTCCATATCAGCCTGCTGATGGGGATCATTTTTTACATATACGGGGTGGCCGGTTATTTCCTGTTCCACGAAATCGACCCCACCCACTGGCGCACACTGCCTATCGCATTGTTGAGCCTGTTCCGCATCGTCACGTTCGAGGACTGGACGGACATCATGTACACGGCGATGGAGACCATGCCTTATGCCTGGATTTATTTCCTGAGCTTTGTGGTGATGGGGGCGTTTGTGATGATCAACCTGTTTATCGGGGTGGTACTGAACAACCTGGAAGAGGCCAAGCTGCGCCGCCTCGATGAGCTCGCCATGCCGCCGAGCCAGACCGAAATTCTGCGCGAACTGCGCGCTACCCAGGCCTCTCTGGCACGTTTGCAGAAGCGGCTGGGAGACGAGATGGGCAATGAAAAGGGAACTGAATCATGATCCTGATGATCGACAACTACGATTCCTTCACCTGGAATATCGTGCAGTATCTCGCCGAGCTGGGTGCGGACGTGGTGGTGAAGCGCAACGATGAAATATCCGTTGCGGATATCGATAAGCTGAATCCGGAGAAGATCGTGATTTCCCCTGGCCCGTGCACCCCGAATGAGGCGGGCATTTCCATGGATACTATTCGTACCTACGCGGGACGAGTACCGATCCTGGGAATCTGCCTGGGGCACCAGAGTATCGGGCAGGTGTTCGGTGGCCGTGTGGTGCGCGCCGGCGAGGTGATGCACGGCAAGACGTCGCCGATCATTCACAACAACCTCGGGGTGTTTAGCGGGTTATCCAATCCGTTTGAGGCGACCCGCTATCATTCGCTGGTGGTGGAGAAGGGCAGTCTGCCGGATTGTCTGGAGGTCACTGCCTGGACAGAGACCGAGAGTGGTGAGATCGATGAGATTATGGGGTTGCGTCACCGCGAACTGCCGGTGGAGGGGGTGCAGTTTCATCCCGAGTCGATTCTGACGCAGCACGGGCACGATATGTTGAAGAACTTTTTGGAATCTTGAGGGGGTTGGTTGGTGCTTCGTAGTTGGTCCGGTGGCGGCGCTGCTACCGGTATCCGTTTGCGAGACACGCCGTGAACCCATCCATGGGGGCTCTTCTAAAACGTCCCTGTTTTAGAAGGTCTCGCAAACGGATCCCGGCATCAGCGCCTTCGCGTTGAGCATCGGTGAGCTTGCGAACCCCCGGGTGCAAATACTTAGGGAAGGGGACAGAACAATGAATATCCAGCAGGCGATCGCCAAACTGGTGGACGGGGATCATCTCACCCGCGAAGAAATGCGCGGGGCCATGAGCCAGGTGATGCAGGGAGAGGCGGACGATGCGCAGATCGGTGCATTGCTGGTTGCCCTGCGCATGGCGGGGGAGTCCGTTGAGGAGATCACCGGTGCTGTGGAGGTGATGCGGGAACTGGCCACCAAGGTGGAAATCGATCTCACCAATGCGGTGGATATCGTCGGTACCGGTGGTGATGGCGCCAACCTGTTTAATGTGTCCAGTGCATCGAGTTTTGTCGCCGCCGCAGCCGGCGCGCGGGTTGCCAAGCACGGCAACCGTTCGGTTTCGTCGTCTTCCGGTGCTGCGGATCTGCTCGAGAAAGCCGGTATTTATCTGCCGCTGACACCAGAGCAGGTGGGCCGTTGTATCGATGGCGTGGGGGTGGGCTTTATGTTTGCGCCCAGCTATCACAGCGCCATGCGCCACGCGATCGGCGCGCGCAAGTCCCTGGGGCTGCGCACCATCTTTAACCTGCTGGGGCCACTGACCAATCCCGCGGGTGTGAAGCGTCAGGTGATCGGGGTTTATGACCCGCACTATACCCGCATGCTGGCGGAAGTATTACAGCAGCTGGGCTCTGAGCATGTACTGGTACTGCACAGTGATGATGGTCTGGATGAGATCAGTATTGCGGCGGAGACGCGCGGCTGGGAGCTGAAAAACGGTGAGCTGAAAAAAGTCACCATCAGCCCGGAAGATTTCGGCATCGAGCGCCAGACCCTGGACGGCCTGTGTGTGGAGGGCTCTGAAGCGTCCCTCAACCTGATCCGCGATGCCCTGGGCAAGCGCGAGACGGACGCCGGCAACAAGGCAGCTGATATCATCGCCATGAATGCCGGCATGGCCATCTACGTGAGTGGGGTCGCCGCGAGCCAGGTCGAGGGTGTGAGCATGGCGCAGGACGCCATCTACAGCGGCCTCGCCGGAGAAAAGATTAACGAGCTGGCCGCTTTTACCAGCGCCTTCAGAGAGTGAAGTCATGAATACGCCAACGATTCTGAAAACCATCGTCGAGCGCAAATGGGAAGAGGTGGCCGAGCGCAAGCAGACGGTGTCGCTGGACGAGATTCAACGGCGCGCGCTCAAGCAGCCGCCCTGTCGCGGTTTTGTGCAGGCGATGGAAAATAAAATCGCTGCCGGCGAAGCGGCGGTGATTGCGGAGATCAAAAAGGCCTCGCCGAGCAAAGGCGTGATTCGCGAGGATTTTATTCCCGCGGAAATCGCCACCAGCTATGAAAAGGGCGGTGCTGCCTGCCTGTCGGTGCTGACCGATGTGGATTACTTCCAGGGTGCCGACGAGTATCTGCAACAGGCCCGCGATGCGGTGCGCCTGCCGGTGATCCGCAAGGACTTTATTGTCGATCCCTATCAGGTGTATGAGGCGCGCGCCATTGGTGCCGACTGCATTCTGCTGATCGCCGCGTGTCTGGACGACCAGCAGCTCACCAGCCTCAACGATCTGGCCCAGGAGCTGGGCCTGGACGTGCTGGTGGAAGTGCATGATCGCGAAGAGCTGGAGCGCGCTTTGAAGCTGCCCAATCGTTTGATTGGTATCAACAACCGGAACCTGCATACCTTTGAAGTGCAGCTGGAAACCACGTTCAAACTGCTGGACCTGATTCCGGACGACCGCATTGTGGTGACCGAAAGCGGTATCCACACCACTGACGATATCGCGGCCATGCGCGGCCACAATGTCGATGCCTTTCTGGTGGGCGAGGCATTTATGCGCGAGCCCGAGCCGGGACGGCGCCTGATGGAACTGTTTAACTGACAGGAATGGTGGATGCACTGCCGAGAGATAAAAAAACCGGGAAAATTCCCGGTTTTTTTATCGCTGATTAAAGCCCCAGATGCTCCGCGTGAAAACGCAGATGCTCACCAATAAAACTGGCGATGAAGTAATAACTGTGGTCGTACCCCTCATGGCGTCGCAGCTGTAGCGGATAGTCGCTGGCCGCGGCCGCCGCGGCCAGCGCCTCCGGTTTCAGTTGCTCGGCGAGGAAGTTGTCCGCCTCGCCCTGATCGACGAGCGCCGGCAGCTTGCCGGTGGTGTGACGCATCAGCAGGCTCGCATCGTACTCGGCCCAGTCTGCACCGTTTTCGCCCAGGTAGGCGGTGAAGGCCTTCTGCCCCCAGGGGCAGTTTACCGGGTTGGCAATCGGGCTGAACGCGGATACCGACTGGAACCGCTCGGGGTTGCGCAGTGCCAGTACCAGCGCGCCGTGACCACCCATGGAGTGGCCGCTGATCGCGCGTTTGTCGCTGACCGGAAACAGCGCTTCCACCAGCGCCGGAAGCTCTTCGAGCACATAGTCGTACATGTGGTAGTGGCGGCTCCAGGGATCCTGCGTCGCGTTGACGTAGAAGCCCGCCCCCTGGCCCAGGTCGTAGCCCTCAACGTCGGCCACTGCGTCACCGCGCGGGCTGGTATCCGGAGCCACAATGGCGATACCGAGTTCGGCGGCAACCTGCTGGGCACCAGCTTTCTGCATGAAATTCTCGTCAGTGCAGGTGAGGCCGGACAGCCAGTAAAGTACCGGCACCTGCTCGCCACCCGCCGCCTGAGGCGGCAGGTAGATGGCGAAGCGCATATCGCAGTTGAGGACTTCGGAGCGGTGGCGGTACTGCTTGTGCCAGCCGCCGAAGCTTTTGTTACTGCTCAGGTTTTCAATGGTCATTACAGGCTCCGATCATTGGTCGAAGTGGATCACGGAGCGGATACTCTCGCCACGGTGCATCAGGTCAAACGCTTCGTTAATGGCATCCAGACCCATGGTGTGGGTGATGAAATCATTCAGTTTGAACTCGCCGGCCAGGTAGCGTTCCACATAATCCGGCAGTTCGGAGCGTCCCTTGACGCCGCCGAATGCGGTGCCTTTCCAGACCCGGCCGGTAACCAGCTGGAATGGACGGGTGGAGATCTCCTGGCCGGCGCCGGCGACCCCGATGATCACAGATTCTCCCCAACCCTTGTGGCAGCACTCCAGTGCGGAACGCATCACGTCTACATTGCCGATGCATTCGAAGGAATAGTCCACACCGCCGTCGGTCAGTTCGACAATCACTTCCTGAATCGGCTTGTCGTAGTGCTTCGGATTGATGCAATCGGTCGCGCCCAGCTGACGGGCCAGGTCGAACTTGCTCTCGTTGATATCGATGGCGATGATACGTCCGGCCTTGGCCATGGTGGCGCCGATCACCGCGGACAGGCCGATACCACCGAGGCCGAAGATGGCCACGGTTGCGCCTTCTTCTACCTTGGCGGTGTTCATGACCGCGCCCATGCCGGTGGTGACACCACAACCCAGCAGGCAGACTTCTTCCAGCGGCGCGGTCTTGTTGACCTTGGCCAGAGAGATTTCCGGCAGCACGGTGTACTCGGAAAAGGTGGAGCATCCCATATAGTGGAAAATCGGCTCCCCGTCTTTGGAGAAGCGGCTCGTGCCGTCCGGCATCAGACCTTTGCCTTGGGTTTCGCGGATCTTGCCGCACAGGTTGGTTTTGCCGGATTTACAGAATTTACATTCGCCACACTCGGGGGTGTAGAGGGGGATCACGTGGTCGCCCACTGCCAGGCTGGTTACGCCTTCGCCCACGGACTCGACGATACCGCCGCCCTCATGGCCCAGGATTGCCGGGAAGTTACCCTCCGGGTCGTCACCGGACAGGGTGAACGCATCGGTGTGGCAGACGCCGGAAGCGATCACGCGGATACGCACTTCACCGGCCTGTGGTGGCATGACATCCACCTCTTCAATGGACAGCGGTTGGCCCGGGCCCCAGGCCACGGCAGCTCTGGATTTGATGGTCTCGGTCATGGCGGACTCCTGATATTTGTTCGGGGTGGCGGCCTGCCACCAGATTGGGCACAGTCTATCTGTTTCTATACAGTTTATAATCGCAACAATATGAAAATTATTTTTTCATATTTGTAACAATCAGCATTTGCGGGGTGGTTGGGGAGTGAGTGTAGGTAACTGGGAAGGCGTGAGCGAGTTTGCGGCCGTGGCCGAGTCCGGCAGCTTTACCGGTGCGGCGCGCAAACTGGGGATCTCCACCGCCCAGGTCAGTCGCCAGGTGAGTGCGCTGGAGAGGCGGCTTTCCACCAAGCTGCTCTACCGTACCACCCGCAAGGTGTCGGTGACGGAAGTGGGGCAGATCTACTACCAGCACTGCCGCCAGGTACTGGACGGGCTGGCGGAAGCGGAGCGTGCGGTGACCGACCTGCAACAGGTGCCCCGGGGCCGGTTGCGGCTGACGGCCCCGGTTACCTACGGTGAGACCACACTGGCACCGCTGATAAATGATTTTGCGCTGCGCTATCCGGAACTGCAGGTGGAGATGGAACTCACTAATCAGAAGCTGGATCTGGTCGCGGAGGGCTACGACCTCGCCATCCGCCTGGGCAGGCTCAGCGATTCCAGCATGATGGCGCGCAGGTTGGGGACGCGCACCCTGTATGTCTGCGCGGCCCCGCAATACCTGTCTTCCCACGGCGAGCCCCACAGCCTGTCGGAGCTGGCGCAGCACAATTGCCTGCAGGGTACCCTGGATTACTGGCGCTTCCGCGAGCAGGGGCGCGCACGGAACATCCGCGTCAGTGGCAGTATCCGCTGCAACAGCGGACGCGCGCTGGTGGATGCGGCACTGAAGGGGATCGGCATTGTGCAATTGCCGGATTATTACGTGGACGAGGACCTGCAGGCTGGGCGACTGGTTTCTCTGCTGGCGCACTACCGGGAAGAGGATGACGGCATCTGGGGTGTCTACCCCCACAACCGCCATCTGTCCCCCAAGGTGAGTATGTTGCTGGACTATCTTGGCGCATCTATTGGGCAGTAAATGGTGCGGGGGGGCGGCATGGAAGGTGGCGGGTTTCCTCGTCCCGCGCGAGCCCCGCTGACAGCCGCCACTTCAATCGACCCGGGTCCACGTTTGTTGTCATTCTCCAGATTAAAGAAAACATCTAAACCCAGCAGGGAAAAGGGTCTGGCAAAGTTCGCCAGACCATTTCTCCTGCGTCCATTTCGTCATCGTTCAGCAGGCAGGCATCAAGCTGAGTCCGCAGCCACTCCGGCGCCAGGTGCTGGCCGATGAATACCAACTCCTGGCGTCGATCCCCAAACGGCTCTTGCCAGTGGTCGAGAATGTATTGTTGTTGCTCGGTATTTTCCGGCCACTGGTCCCGCGGCACCGCACTCCAGAAATAACCCGCAGCACCGTGCTGGGCAATGCCGCCTGCCTGGCTCCAGGCTCCGGCATATTCCGGGCGGCTGGCGAGCCAGAAAAAGCCCTTGGAGCGCAGCAGTTTTCCGCTCAGGTAGGGATCGTCGAAAAACTCGAACAGTCGTTGTGGGTGGAACGGGCGGCGCGCGCGGTAAGTGAAACTGTTGATACCGTACTCCTCGCTTTCCGGCACATGCTCGCCGCGCATTTCCTGCAGCCAGCCGGGGGCCCGCTCTGCCTGTTCGAAGTCGAACTTGCCCGTATTCAGTACTTTGTCGATAGGGATATTGCCTTTCACCATGGGTGCGATTTCCGCACGGGTATTGAGGCTGCGCAATACCGCTTTCAGCTCGGCCAGTTGCACCCGGTCGATCAGGTCAGCCTTGCTGATCAGCAAGATATCGCAGAACTCGACCTGGTCCACCAGCAGATCTGCCACGGTGCGTTCATCTTCCTCACCCAGGGATTCCCCGGTTTCATTCAGGGACAGCGCCTGACGGTAATCCTGCAGGAAATTCACACCGTCGACGACCGTGACCATAGTGTCGAGCCTGGCGAGTTCTGACAGGCTCCGACCATCCTCGTCGGCAAAGGTAAAGGTTTCTGCCACCGGCAGCGGTTCGGAAATCCCGGTGGATTCGATCACCAGACAGTCGAAGCGGCCTTCCTCTGCCAGACGCGCAACTTCCACCAGCAGGTCTTCCCGCAGCGTGCAGCAGATGCAGCCGTTGCTCATCTCTACCAGCTTTTCTTCGGTACGGTTCAAGTGAATTTCATTGTGTACCAGCCCCGCATCGATATTGACTTCACTCATATCGTTGACGATCACCGCGACGCGTAGATCGGCGCGGTTGTGGAGAATCTGGTTCAGCAGGGTGGTCTTGCCGGCGCCGAGAAAACCGGAAAGCACAGTGACGGGTAAGCGCTCTGGCATCGGGGGCTCCTTATGTGTCGATTTGTTTACCCATGAATCGAGCTGGCGAATCAACTTGATATGATGCACTGTATCATAATAGGATAATCGACAGCGATGCAATCATGAGATTCACCGGTGTGCCAACGGGAGCCCGTTGCGCAATCGAAACCGAATGGGAGTACTGATGAAAAAAGATACCTTGGGGATGCTGGTTTCCGGCCTGTGCCTGGTGCACTGTCTGGCCACGCCACTGGTGCTGGCTTTCGGTGGCCTGGGTATGCTGGGAGCGGCGCTGGAGAATGAGTGGATCCACCTGGCATTGCTGGTGCCCGTATTGCTGTTGGCGTTGAGCAGCTTCCCCATCGCCTGCCGCCAACATCGTCGTCCGGCGGTGATGACTTCCGGTTTTGCCGGAGTGGTGATATTGATACTTGCACTGGTGTTGGGGCTGGAAGGGCATTGGGAGCTGCTGGCCAGCACAGTTGGCGCCGGCTTACTGGTGTCCGCGCACTGGGTAAACCGACGATTATTGTGCGTAGCCTCTGTCGATCAAATAGCGAACAGGGGAACGAACACAGAGGGGAATGATGCGACCGTGCAAGATCGCTGTTTTCACTAGTGTGATAATCTGGCGCAGCTTGAAAGCATCGTGGTGACGCTGTTTTTAAGCTACCCCGACCTCTACAAGATCGCTGTGCTATGACTCGCTTCCGGGCGTCAGGGGGCTGCGCGCCCCACAGCGAGCTGCAACTGGCAAACGGCAACTGAAAGAACCTATGAAAGCATCCCAACTCAAACAGACTCTGGGCGCAGCAGAGCGGACCTGCCGCGACTCCGGCGTCCGCCTGACGGAGAAGCGCAAGCATATTCTGACCATATTGCTGCGCTCGAAAACACCGCTATCCGCATACGAGATTGCCGACCAGTACAGTCGGGTGCACGAAGAGTCCATCCCGGCCATGTCCGTGTACCGGATGCTGGACTTCCTGGTGGAGGAAAATCTGGCGCACAAGCTCAATTCGGAAAACAAATACCTCGCCTGCGGTCATATTGCCTGTGACCACAGCCACCAGACGCCACAGTTCCTGATCTGCAGCCGCTGCCACAAGGTGCGCGAAATTGGCATTAAACCGGAAGTGATCGCCGCCCTGCGCGATACGGTCGAGGGCGCCGGCTACTATCTGCAAACCTCCCAGCTCGAACTGGACTGCCTGTGTGACGATTGCGGGCGGAGCGCGGCGTAGTGCCTGCAGGAGCACCGATCAGCAACGTCCCGGCCAATGTCATCACCGGTTTTCTGGGGGTGGGCAAGACCACGGCCATCCGGCACCTGTTGCAGAGTAAACCCCGCGACGAGCGCTGGGCGGTGCTGGTCAACGAGTTTGGTGAGGTGGGGGTTGATGGCGGCCTGTTCGGCGCCGAAAAAGATGGCGAAGTCTTTATCCGCGAGGTGCCCGGCGGCTGTATGTGTTGCGCGGCCGGTCTGCCTATGCAGGTGGCACTCAACCAACTGCTGGCCAGGGCCCGACCGCAGCGCCTGCTGATAGAGCCCACCGGACTCGGCCACCCGCGCGAAGTGCTGGCGGCGCTGGCGGACGCGGTGCGTGCCGGCGTTCTGGACCTGCGTGCCACCGTCACACTGGTGGATGCGCGCAGTCTCGAAGACGAGCGTTACCTGCGCAGTGAAACCTTCCAGCAGCAGCTGGCCGTGGCGGATATGGTGGTGGCGAACAAATCCGACCTCTACCGCCCTGGGGATCTGCAAAACTTACAGCGTTTTCTCGAATATAGTGGCAATGCAGCGGCGGCTTCCGTGCAAACCGTGGAGCAGGGGCGCATTGACTCGGACTGGCTGCAGGGCCCCAGCCGTTTCCGCGCCACTGCAGAACACGACGCCCAGCGGTTACCGCAGGCCCATTCCGCACACACACCAGCTTCGCCCGACGGCGAAGAACCCTGGCCGGCGTGTGGCTTCCATCGTCTGGAGAATAGTGGCGAGGGCTACCACAGTTGCGGTTGGCTGTTTGACCCGGCACTGACCTTCGATTACCAGCGGTTGTTCTCCCTGATCAGTGGCGCCGGAGCCGAACGCCTGAAAGGCGTGTTTATTACCGAGCGCGGTGTGTTTGGGTTCAACAAGGTCGACGCCGTATTGAGTGTTATGGAGCTGGACGACACCCTGGACAGTCGGGTCGAGGTAATCGACCGCACGCGCGGGGATTGGGACGCCATGGAGTCTGACTGGCTGAATACCCTGAGTTCCGATTGACGCAAGTGGTCTACCAGGTGTGGGCCGATGGGATGAAAGGTTGTTCTGGCGGGATAAACCACATGGCGCAGAATTCCCGGTCACGGTAGAGGTGATATATTGCCACATTGGTTGCTGGCGAAGGGGCTGTACAGGTGCCTTCTCTGGTAAAAAACAGTAACAAATAGCAAAGACCTACCGGAGAACGAAATGCGCAAATCTCTGCTCGCCGTAGCCGTCGTGGCGATCGCGGCCTGTTCCGAGCCGCCCCAGACCGGGTCGGAAAAATCCCTGCAGACCTCTGGAACCGAGAAGGCCCAGCCGACTGGGAGTTCCGCGACTGCAGATACCCAAGACAACCCCCTGCTGCGCCCGAGTTCCCTGCAATACCAGGCACCGGACTTCAGCCAGATCGAGGATGCGCATTTTGAGCCGGCCTTCGAGCAGGGCATGAGAGAACACCTGGAGGAAATCCAGGCCATCGTCAACAATCCGGAACCAGCCAGTTTCAACAACACCATCGTGGCAATGGAAGAGGCTGGATCCCTGCTGACCCGTGTATCGCGTGTATTCTTCAACCTGGTAGGCAGTGACAGCAATGAAGCGCGCCGGGCGCTGCAAAGCAAAATGGCGCCCAAGCTGGCGGCACACTCCGACAGTATTTACCTGAACGGGGATCTGTTTGCACGTGTGGAAGCACTCTATAACCAACGGGTTGAGGAAGAGCTGGATGCGGAGTCCGAGCGCCTGCTGGAAGAGTACTACGATAAGTTCGTCAAGGCGGGTGCCAAACTTTCCGAAGAGCAGAAGGTCACCCTGCGTGCATTGAACGAAGAACACTCCAAGCTCACCACAGAATTCAGCCAGAACCTGCTGAAGCTCAGCAAAGCCATCGCCGTGGTTGTGGATGATAAAGCGGAGCTGGATGGCCTGTCTGAAAACGAAGTCAAAGCGGCCGCCGAAGCTGCCGCCGACGCCGGTCACGAAGGCAAATATCTGATCAGCATCACCAATACCACCCGCCAGCCGGTGCTCACCTCATTGACCAATCGCGCACTGCGCCAACGCATCTGGGAAGCTTCCGCCAACCGCGGTACCTCCGGCGAGCTGGACAATCGCCCGCTGGTCAAACGCCTGGTACAGATCCGTGCACAGAAAGCCGGCCTGCTGGGTTACGACAACTGGGCCGAATACCAGCTGACCGGCACCATGGCGGAAAACTCGAAGAACGTCATGAGCATGCTCAATTCCATGGTGCCCGCGGTGGTGAAAAACACCAAGGCAGAGCAGGCTGATATCCAGGCCATGATCGAACGTGAAGGTGGTGATTTTGACGTGCAGCCCTGGGACTGGGCCTACTACGCGGAAAAGGTGCGCCAGGAAAAGTACGACCTGGATGAAAGCGAGGTGCGCGAGTACTTTGAATTCAACCGGGTGCTGAACGACGGCCTGTTCTACACCATGAACCGCCTGTACGGTATCACCTTCAAGCCCCGTAACGATCTGCCGGTATACCACCCGGATGTACAGGCGTTTGAACTGTTCGATCACGACGGCGAGAGCCTGGCGATTTTCTACGCGGACTATTTCGCCCGCGATGGAAAGCGCGGCGGTGCCTGGATGAGCTCCTTCGTCGGCCAGTCCGGTCTGCTGGAGCAGAAGCCGGTGGTGGTCAATGTAATGAACATCCCCAAAGGCCCGGAAGGTGAACCTACCCTGGTCAGCTTTGACCATGTCACCACCATGTTCCACGAGCTGGGGCACGGCCTGCATGGCATGCTGTCCAAGGTCCACTACCCGAGTCTGGCAGGTACCAACGTATCCCGCGACTTCGTCGAATTCCCGTCCACCTTCGAAGAGGACTGGGCGAGCCATCCCGAGGTTCTGGCGAACTACGCCTACCACTACAAGACCGGTGAAGCGATTCCTGAAGAGCTGCTGGAGAAAGTGCTGAAGGCGAAGAACTTCAATATGGGCTTCGATACGCTCGAATATATGTCCGCAGCACTGCTGGATATGGAGTGGCACTCGCTGCCCGCCGACGCACCGCAACAGGATGTGGAAAAGTTTGAAGCCCAAGCGCTGGCAAAACACGGTGTCGATCTGGCTGCGGTGCCGCCACGGTACAAGTCCACCTACTTCTCCCACTCCATCGGTGGCGGCTACTCTGCCGGCTACTACGCCTACATGTGGAGTGAAATTCTCGCCGCCGATGCCTTTGCCTATCTGCGCGATCGCGGTGGCCTGACCCGCAAGAATGGTGACTTGTATCGCAAGCACATCCTGGAAGTGGGCAACTCCCGCGCCCCCATGGAGTCTTACGTGAAGTTCCGTGGTAAAGAGCCGACCACCGACGCGATCCTGATCCGTCGCGGTCTCAAGCCGGACAGCGAGTAACCGCTGTTGGCCTGCACAGGGACGTGCAGGCCTAGCAGTCTGCTAGTAGTCCATGCGGACTTGATCAGAGATTCCTTAGAAGTATTTAACCCACCAAATATTGGTGGCGTGCTTGAAACGCGCAAACGCGCGGGTGGGGAAATACATCACCACCGTCAACACCGCGGCGATCAGCCAGATCCACACAATATGCTCGACACCAAACAGCGCACCCTGGTTGGGGCCCACTAACCAGATGACCACCTGATAGCAGATCAGCAGCACATACAGATGTGCGATATAGAAAAACATCGGTGCGGAGCCGAATACCTGCAGCGCGTCGAGAGCCCGGTTTGTGCGGCTTTCAAACGCGGTCAGTAGCAGAAACATGAGGCCCAGTGTCAGCAGCAGAAAATCCAGCGATGGCGGATATTTGGTGAAGTTTACAAACGACATCACTGTCTGCAGCGCGGTATTTCCGTGTTCCCAGGGCAGGGTTTCACCGTAGATATTGAAGCCGCGCAGTACCAGTAGCAATGCAAGGCTGCCGAGCCCCAGCGCCATCAACACTTTCCTGCGTGTCAGTGCGTCTACAGTGCGTGCATACAGCGGCCCGGCGAAATAGCCCAGTGCAATTACGCCAATCCAGGGCAGCAGTGGATAACTGATCTTGATGCGCAGCGCCTCGCTATCCAGTAGGTAACCGCGATCGTGCAGTATGGTCCAGAGACTGTAACCGAACTCCCCCGGCTGGAAGGTGATCGGTGTGAGCAGGTTGTGGCCGAATACGATTGCAAAACCGATAACACCAATCAGCCAGTAGGGCAGTTTCACCAGCAGCGACAACGCGATCATGCTGAGGCCGATCACCCAGATCACCTGCATCCAGAAGGTGCCGAAGCTGCCGGCCCAGGCAAAATTCACCAGGGTCACTTCCAGTACAATCAGGAACAGGCCGCGCTTGAACAGAAAACCGCTGGGAGAGCGCACGCCGCCGCGACTGGGGTGGGCGTACAGCCACGCCGACAAACCCGCCAGAAATATAAACGTGGGCGCGCAGATATGTGCTGACAGGCGGGTAAAAAACAACGCTGGCGATGTGGTATCCACATCCATTGGATCGGATACCTGCATATGCAGATAAAATCGTTCCCGCACATGGTCGATCAGCATTAACACAATCACCAGGCCGCGCATAATATCGATAGACGCGATCCGGTGTTTCGCCGTGGTACCCGTAGAAGATGGAATGGGTTCCGCCGTTTTCTGTGGTGTAGTATCAATGGTCATGTGCCTTAACTCCTCACTAAGTCCTGTTTCTCCTTAAAAGCTGTAGCGGATGCCCATGTTGTAAGTCCGCGGGGCACCGGGCATGGTCCACAGCTTGTGATAGGAGTTGGCGTAGTAACGTTCATCAAACAGGTTGTCGATATCTGCCATCAGTGTGATCCCGCCCGTCGGGGAGTAGGTAGCCGAGAGATTTACCAGTGTGTAAGCGGGTAGAACATAATCCGGATCGACGGTTTCACCGACGCGCTCATCAACGTAACGGACTCCCATTGCCGCTGAAGCCGGTGCGCCCTGCAACTCTAAGTCACGTGAAATCGACAGACTGGCGGTATGCTCCGGGATATTGAGCAGGCGGCTGCCGGCCGGGATTTCCACACCCCAGTCGATATTCACTGTGTCATTGCTGGTCTTGGCGTCTACGAATGCGTAGGAGAATACCGCATTGATGTCATCCGTGATTTTTGTTGCCAGATCCAATTCCACACCGGCACTTTCCGCTTGTCCCAATGCCGTAGAGAAGCCTGGATTGGTAGGGTCCACTGTCAGGACATTGGATTTCTCCGCCCGGAACAGCGCAAGGGTACCGGTTGTACGACCATCGTCTGTGACGAGTTTGACGCCTGTTTCGTAGGACTTGCTTTCTTCAGGCTCAAACGCGACACCGTAAAAGTCCGACCCTGTATTCGGGCGGAAGCCTTCGGCATAACTTGCGTACAGTGACCATTCTGCGGTTGCTTCGTACACCAGACCCGCACGCGGGCTGTTGGCCGTCTGCGACATGCTGCTGCGCAGTCTGTTCACTCTATCGTCGATACTCTGGTCGAAATCATCCAGGCGCATGCCGAGGAGTATCTTCCATTGTTCTGAGAAATCGATCTGATCCTGCAGGTAGACACCGCGAGAGCGTTGGATTTGCAGCTGGTTGATCTGCGGGACGGGTGTGGGGCGAACGCCGTCATATACGGGGTTTAAAAGGTTGATCGCGTAGGTGTCATCCCCGCCCCCCCAGTCCACACGCCAGCGCCCCAGGTTGAAGTCCAGCTCGAATTCATAGGCGTCGGCGCCTACCAGTAAGTGGTGCGTCAGCGGACCGGTATTGAAGGTGCCGCTCAATTCAAATCTACCGGACAGGTCTTCCGCAGCATAGTCGCGCGAGCGCCGCTGCCTGCTGAGGGTGGTGCCGTCTGTGTAAAGCAGCTGTCGTCCGTCAGAGAGTTCCGCATCCGCAGAAAAACTTGCCTGAGAGGAATCCCGGTAGCCGAGCCCCGCAGACAGTTGCCAGCCACTATTCAGGGTGTGCTGCATGACCAGCTGGTGTCCCAGTGCCTCGATTTCCGAGGCACCATTTTCAGGATCCCCGAGATACCGGGTGACCGGAACATCGGGAACCCCATCAACCACGACGATGCCGCGGTCAAACAATGCCTGCTGTTTAGTCGCTTCCAGTTCATAGCCGAGGGAGGTGGCGTCCGACAAATTGACCAGCACCGAAGGGGACAGCGCGTATTTTCGGGGATCGGTATTGCGATAGCCGTCGGCATGCTCGTAGGCACCGTTGATGCGGAAAGCAATGTTGTCCGAGAGGGCGTCGGTGTAATCGCCCTCGACGCGGTGACTGTCGAAGCTGCCCAGAGATGTCTGGATGTAGCCTGCACTTTCGAATTGTGGCTTCTTGGTCACCAGATTGATGGTGCCCCCGGGTTCACCGCGCCCATAGAGGGCGGAGCCCGGCCCCTTCATGATTTCGATACGCTCGATGTTGGAAATGTCTCGGCGACCACTGTAGCCGCGCCCGGCACTGAAGCCATTGACCAGATAGCCGCTGGGCATGGTTTCGTCACCGGCGAAGCCGCGGATGGCGAAAGTATCCTGGATCCCGCCTAGATCGTTCTGCCGGGCGATACTGGCTGACAAATCAAGAGCTGACTGGAGGTTGGTAATCTGATGTTGATCCAGCAGCTCTTCGGACAGTAGCTGGGTGGACTGTGGGAGTGATTGCAGCGGCACATCGCCGCGGTAAGGCTGTCGCTGGGAGACGACCACCACCTCCTCCATGACTTCCGGTGCGGTGTCTGCTGCTGCCGCGGTGGGGGCCAGTAGGGGCGTGGTTGCGACGGTAAGGCAGCGGATCAGCAGGGCTCTGTTGGAGGGCATAGGTTGGCTTCCGGATCGGTGAAAAGATTTGAATGATATAGCATATCTTTTTTGTAGCAAGCCTGAAGCGGGGGCGTGTCCGTTTTCCGATCCACTATCGAGCGCGAGGTGATTCCACGGGGGCGGGCGCATTGGGGAAAAAGCGCAAAAGCATAGAGGGCTCACTACTGGCAACATCGGTATATGCGCGGTAAAGGCGACTGATTTTTCGTACGTATTGCACGGGCTCAGCCCCGCGTACATAGCCGTAGCGGGCATTGGTGAAATACTGTGGCTCAGACAGTTTCAGCATGGCTACTTCGACATTGCCAAACCAGACGTCGGGGTTCAGGCCTAGTTGTTTAGCCAGCCTGCGAGCATCCAGCAGGTGGCCGTAGCCGGCATTATAGGATGCGAGAGTGAACCAGAGCTTTTCTACTGCCGGCAGGGTTGGTTCGAAGCGATCGCGCACCCAGTGCAGATACTTGACCCCGGCCTGAATATTACGATCCGGCTCAAACAATGGTGGCGGGAACCCCATTTCTTCCCCAGTGGCGGGCATTATCTGCATCAGGCCTTGCGCGCCAACGGGAGAGATCGCCTTGGGGTTGAAGTTGCTCTCCTGCCACATCTGCGCTACCACGAGTCGCCAGTCGAAGTTGTAGGCCAGCGACTGACTTTTTACCAGAGTGTCGTAGGGTGAAAGATCCTTGCCGGGGACTACGCGTGCCTGGACACTTTGTGTAAACCATTTGTTGGGCTCGAAGTAAGCGGCAATCTTTTTTTCGTAGTGCACGGACTTCCGATAGTCGACAATAAATTTATCCAGTTTTTTCAGCAGTTTCTGGTTCTGAGGCATCAGCATCCAGCCCTGGCGTCTTGGATCACTGACCAGGGTACCGGGTAGCAACTCCGGTTGCAGTGAGGCTGCCATCAGAATGTCATCCCTATCGATGATGGTGGCATCCAGCTCGCCGTCAGCGATCTTGTTGATGATTTCTGCAATGGACATTTCGGGCGGGGCAATCTCGACGGTGACGTCAATGCCGCTGTTTTTGAGCGCGCGGGCTGTGGCAATAAAGGGGGAGTACGCGCGCAAGGTCAGTGTGCGCCCGGCCAGATCCTGAATTTGTTTGATTTCTGGGTGCTGTCGGTTACTTACCACCTGTTCCGGTGTTTCCCGGTAAGAGGTGGTGAAAGCTATTCCCTGATCGATACGTTCCTGGGTAATGTTTTTGAGTGCACCGGCAAAATCGCCTTTTCCGGCTTTGAGCCAATCAATCAGGGATTCGTCGAAAGGGACAACGACAACCTGCAATTGCAGGTCGTGCTGATCGGCGAAGGCTTTGGCAAGATCGTAGTCAAATCCCATCAGTACACCTTTCCAGAGATAGTAGACTGACGGGCGGTTGTAGGTCAGAAAACGGATTACGCCGGACTTCTTGATTGACTGCCAGTCGACGATCTGATTTGTGGGGGCCTTCACCAGGTTTTTGGTGAGAAAGTTGTCGGTGGTTGTCAGTAAGAGTTGGGCGTTTTTTCGCACCGCCCAGGCAATATTTTCCCTGGGAGAAACATCGGCCCCGATACGTACATCTTCCCGGTAGCTAGACAGGTTTTCGGCGATGTAGTCATCCAGGATCGCGACCCGATTAGGTTTCTCTTCTATTAGATCCATTAGTGCATCGCGATCTTCATAGACTTTCGGCTGAAGAATACTCAGATTGGCCTGCGGGTATTCGGCGAGCATGCGCTTGGCGGTATCGACATAGATAGAGCCGGCCTGGGCAATCAGCTCGGCATTTTTCAGTTGCGCCGGATCACTGATATCCGGCCCATCCTTACTGGTGACCAGTTTCTGACGGGTCTGCATCAGGGGTACGGTGAAATCCACCAGTTCACGGCGGGCCGGCGTATCGGTCAGGGTATAGGCGGCCACATCCGCTTGGCCGGATTGCACCATCTCAAGTGCTTGACGGGGTGTTTCCGCCTGCAGCCAGATAGGCTCCAGCTTCAGCTTTGCTGCCAGTTTATTCGCGAGATCGATGCTGCGCAGGGTGACGATGCCCTCGCGGGGTAACAGCTCCTGATCCGGGCCGGTTAGATTAACAAAGCGGATGACACCGTGTTTCCTGATCTCTTTGAGGTCACCCGTCTCTATATAATTGGTAAAGGGAGCTGCCGTGCGTTCAGGGGTCTTGTTGGGAGCATCGCGCTTGTCGCAGGCTACCGCCAACAGAAGTAGTGCTAATGCGAGCAGCAATGCGCGACTCCGTGACTCAACAGCTCCATAACGTTTCCGCATGGATCTGTCCCTCAGGTTTCAACGGTAGAATTCTAGTGTCGCGCCCGGTGAGTCACAGGACGTTAGGCGCGGGCGCACCTGTACGCAGTAGCGGGTAGGATGTCCCGTCCTGAAATACGTTGACGGTTTTCAGGACAGGCCAATAAAAAAGGGCGACCTCATGGATCGCCCTTTCGCAGGATATTAACTGGCTATTGGCCGTCAGCGAGTGCCGTAGACCACCATTGTCTTACCTTTTACAGACACCAGACCTTGTTCTTCCAGGGTTTTCAGTACCCGGCCCACCATCTCTCGGGAGCAACCGACGATGCGGCCGATTTCCTGGCGGGTGATTTTGATCTGCATGCCTTCCGGGTGGGTCATGGCATCGGGCTCGTTGCACAGGTCGAGCAGGGTGCGGGCCACGCGGCCGGTCACATCGAGGAATGCGAGATCGCCTACCTTGCGGGTGGTGTTGCGCAGGCGGCCGGCCATCTGCGTGGCGAGGGCGAACAGGAATTCAGGGTGCTGACGGGTCAGCTCCTGAAACTTGCTGTAGGAGATCTCTGCCACTTCGCACTCGGTCTTGGTGCGCACCCAGGCACTGCGGGTGTCCTGGTCGAACAGACCCATCTCGCCGAAGAAGTCACCATCGTTCAGATAGGCGACGATCATTTCACGACCTTCGTCGTCTTCGATCAGTACCGTTACGGACCCGCGCATGATGAAGTAGAGGGACTCGCAACGGTCGCCGGCATAGATGATGGTGCTCTTCGCCGGATAGCGGCGGCGATGGCAATGAGCAAGAAAGTCTTCAATATTGCCAGTAGACAGGGTTTCTTCGGTAGCGACCGTCACGGATCTACTCCTTTTCTAGAATTTTAGTGCCTGATCCCGGGGTAAGAGAGCAATTATCCCGCTAAAAGACCTGAGCAAACAGGGGTCGAGCGCGGCAATACTTCGCAATGTGATCTGGGCCACTTTTTGCGAAAGGCTGGGACTGGATGTTGTTTATAGCGGTTGTCGACAGTGCTGACAACCGCCGTAAGTAAAGGCTTACTCGGGGTGTGACGTGAAGACTGTGGATTTGGTCACTTGATACGTGCGGAATAGCCCTCACCCTGTGATAAGCTTCCTCGCCGCGTGAATTTTGAAGGAGAGTGTTCCATGGCTGGCGTAATGCAGGGTCAGGTAACCTGGGTAAATGGTGTAACTTTTATTGGTGAATCCGGCAGCGGTAATTCCGTGGTGATGGAAGGGGGTCAGAAAAACAATGGCATCCGCCCGATGGAGATGATTCTGCTGGGGGTGGGCGGTTGTGCCTCTTACGACGTGGTCGGTATCCTCGAAAAGACCCGCCAGGATGTGGTGAGCTGCCATGTAGAACTGAAAGGTCATCGCCCGGATGCGGTGCCGGCGCCGTTCGAGAAGATCGAAATGGAGTTCGTGGTACGCGGACGGGATATCAAAGAGAAGCACGTGGCCAAGGCGGTTGAGCTGTCGGCAGAGAAGTACTGTTCTGCTTCCATCATGCTGGGCAAGGCCGGAGTTGAGATTGTGCACTCTTATCGGATTGAAGAGGTCTGATTCTGGGCTCCGTGGCCTTTGGGGCGGGAGCTCTGTTGTTCGTTCTGTGGCGATCTGGCCAGCGGTGGCAATTCGCTAGACACGAGCTAGGCGCTCCCCCTTAACCCATCCCTGGGGGCTCTTCTGCGAGGTCCCTCTCGCAGAAGGTCTAGCGAATCGCCCCCGCTGTCCGGACCTTCGCTTTTTGCAAAAGTACTTCGTAAGAGTCGGCGAACCTTCTTGCGAAGCGCAGTAGGTTGAATTGAAGCCAGAGTGCTGGGTGTAGGTTTTCGAAAGCGTCAGCGACAGGGACGTCGCTGACGCAGCGTACAGGGATGTATTCACAGGGGGGCGCCTAGCTCGGTTTCAAAACCCCATACCCAGTACTCTGGCGCCACCGTGCCAGCTACAGAGCAAAGTACCACCGAGCCAGCAGGCAAAAGAAAACCCCGAGCCTCGTATGAGAGTCGGGGTTTGGGTCTGGATAGGGGGGAGCTCTCCTAGACGCGATAACTGACCGAAGTCATCGCCTTCGATACTAGCGTCATCAGCCCTTTGACCGGACCCGGGAAGCGCGCCCCGCCGGCATCCAGTGCCGCGTGCTGGTGTTTGGCCTCATCCACCAGCATCTGCTCCACCACCGCACGGCTCTTCTCATCCTGTTCCGGCAGCTTCTGCAGGTGACTTTCCAGATGCTTGCACACCTGTTCCTCGGTCGCCGCCACAAAGCCCAGGCTGACCTTGTCACTCACTTTACCGGCGGCAGCGCCGATACCGAAAGACAGGCCGTACCACAGCGGATTCAGCAGGCTCGGGCGACTGTCCAGCTCCTGCAGGCGCTGTTCACACCACGCCAGATGATCAATTTCCTCATCCGCCGCATGCTCCATTTCCGAACGTACCTGCGGCAACTTCGCCGTCAGGGCCTGGCCCTGGTACAGTGCCTGCGCGCAGACCTCGCCGCTGTGGTTCACCCGCATCAACCCCGCTGCGTGGCGGCGCTCTTTATCGGACAGTTCCGCCTCATCCGCAGCCTTCGCCGGCGACGGGCGCTCGTGACACGGGGAGCCCGGGCTCAGGGTGCGCAGGGCGCGGTCCGCCTGCAGCAGCAGGCGGTCGAGTCCGGTCAGTTGGCGTTGGCTGCTCATCGGCATACTCCTCAAATGGTCCGTCGGGAGAAGGTCAATCAGGCCTCTTCCGATTGCTCCCGCTCTACCGCGCGGTAACCGATGTCCTTGCGGTAGAAAGCGCCTTCCCAGTAGATCTTGCGCGCGCATTCGTACGCGTTGGCTTTGGCTTCGGCAACGGTGTCACCCAGTGCGGTGGCGCAGAGTACGCGTCCGCCGCTGGTGACTACGCGCTCGCCGTCCAGGGCGGTACCGGCCTGGAAGACCTTGGCGTTTTCGCTGTCCGCGGTGTCGAGGCCGGAGATGGCGTCACCCTTGCGATAGCTGCCCGGGTAACCGTGGGCCGCGAGCACCACGCCCAGCGCGGGGCGCGGGTCCCATTCCACTTCCACCTGGTCCAGGCGCTTTTCTACGGCGGCCATGCACAGCTCTACCAGATCGGACTTGAGGCGCATCAGGATCGGCTGGGTTTCCGGGTCGCCGAAGCGGCAGTTGTACTCGATTACCTTGGGCGCGCCGTCTTCGCTGATCATCAGGCCGGCGTACAGGAATCCGGTGTAGGGCATGCCTTCGCTGGCGAGGCCTTTGACGGTGGGCTCGATGACTTCCTGCATGATGCGGTCGTTTACCGCGGGGGTCACCACCGGTGCCGGGGAGTAGGCGCCCATGCCGCCGGTGTTGGGGCCGGTGTCGCCGTCGCCGACGCGCTTGTGGTCCTGGCTGGTGGCCATGGGCAGGATATTTTCGCCGTCGACCATGACGATGAAGCTGGCTTCTTCGCCGGTGAGGAATTCTTCGATCACGACGCGGCAGCCGGCGTCGCCGAAGGCGTTGCCGGAGAGCATGTCGCGCACGGCCAGTTCGGCCTGTTCGATACTTTCGGCGACGATAACGCCTTTACCGGCGGCGAGGCCGTCGGCTTTGACGACGATGGGGGCACCTTTTTCGCGGATGTATGCCACGGCCGGTTCGACTTCGGTGAAGTTCTGGTAGTCGGCGGTGGGGATGGCGTGGCGCTCGAGGAAGTCTTTGGTGAAGGCTTTGGAGCCTTCAAGCTGGGCGGCGGCTTTGTCGGGGCCGAAGATGTTGTGGCCGCGGCTGTTGAAGAAGTCGACGATGCCGTCCACCAGCGGGGCTTCGGGGCCGACGATGGTGAGTTCGATGCCTTTTTCTTCGACGAGGTCGGACAGGGCGGAGAAGTTGTCGACGCCGATGTTGACGTTCTGGACTTTGGGTTCGCGGGCGGTGCCGGCGTTACCGGGTGCGACGAAGACGGTGTCTACGGCGGGGTTTTGAGCGGCCTTCCAGGCCAGTGCATGTTCGCGGCCACCAGAGCCGATTACCAGGATGTTCATTCTTGAGTTTCCCCGTGCCTGTTATTTAGGTGGGCTAGTTTAGCATTGTGCGCTGGGTTGCCGGGTAGAGACTGGCGTGGGAGGTGTTATGAGTGCTTCGATGCCAGCCCTGTGGCGGTTCTGGAGCAGGTGCCCCTTCCCGAGACACGCCGTAAACCCATCCATGGGGGGCTCGGCTGCGGCCGTCCTGGCCGCAGACGGTCTCGGGAAGGGGCACCAGCCCCAGAACCTTCCCGTATAGCGCAGGAATATTACGTACCTATTGCGGTAAGTACCTGTAGGCGTCTCCGTCCGCGCTTAGTGACGGAAGTGACGCATACCGGTAAACACCATCGCCATACCGTGCTCGTCGGCAGCGGCGATGACTTCGTCGTCGCGCATGGAGCCACCGGGCTGGATCACGGCGCTGATGCCCACTTTGGCGGCGTTGTCGATGCCGTCGCGGAAGGGGAAGAAGGCGTCGGAGGCCATGACCGCGCCTTTGACTTCCAGGCCAGCGTGCTCGGCCTTGATGGCGGCGATGCGCGCGGAGTTGACGCGGCTCATCTGGCCGGCGCCGACGCCGATGGTGCGGCCGTCTTTGGCGTAGATGATGGCGTTGGATTTGACCATCTTGGCGACTTTCCAGGCGAACAGGAGTTCGTCCAGTTGCTCGTCGGTGGGTTGCACCTTGGTGACCACTTTGAGGTCATCCTTGGCGACCATGCCGTTGTCTTTTTCCTGAACCAACAAACCGCCGGTGACGCGCTTGTAGTCGAACGCGGTGGGACGCGTTGCGCTCCACTCGCCGCATTCCAGCAGGCGTACGTTTTTCTTCGCGGACACGGCTTCGGCGGCGGCAGTGCTGACCTTGGGTGCGATGATGACTTCGGAGAACTGTTTGTCGACGATCAGCTGGGCAGTTTCGGCATCCAGTTCGCGGTTGAAGGCGATGATGCCACCGAAAGCGGATTCGGGGTCGGTAGCGAAGGCCAGTTCGTAGGCGGTTTTGATATCCGCGGCTACGGCGACGCCACAGGGGTTGGCGTGCTTGACGATGACGCACGCGGGCTCGTCGAACAGTTTGACGGTTTCCAGCGCGGCGTCGGTGTCGGCGACGTTGTTGAAGGACAGTTCCTTGCCCTGCAGTTGGTTGGCGGTGGAGACGGAGGCCTCTTCGGCGTCGGCTTCTACGTAGAAGGCTGCCTTTTGATGCGGGTTCTCGCCGTAGCGCATGTCCTGGGCTTTTTCGTACTGGACGTTGTAAGTGTTGGGGAACTCGCGGGCAACGTTTTCTGTGTTCCGCGCGCCGAAGTGGTTGGCGATCATGCCGTCGTATTGGGCGGTGTGTTCGAAGGCCTGCACCATCAGGTCGTAGCGGGTTTCGTAACCGAGCGCGCCGTCGTTGGCTTTCATTTCTTCGATCACGGTGTCGTAGCTGTGGGCATTGACCACGATAGCGACGTCTTTGTGGTTCTTGGCGGCGGAGCGGACCATGGTGGGGCCGCCGATGTCGATATTTTCGATCGCGGTAGGCAGGTCGCAGTTCGGGTCGGCGACGGTGGCCTTGAAGGGATACAGATTGACCACGACCATGTCGATGGGATTGATGCCGTGTTCGCTCATCACCGCGTCATCGGTGCCGCGACGACCGAGGATGCCGCCGTGTACTTTCGGGTGCAGGGTTTTGACCCGGCCATCCATCATTTCCGGGAAGCCGGTGTAGTCGGAAACTTCCACCACCGGGATGCCGGCTTCACCCAGCTTGCGGTAGGTACCCCCGGTGGAGAGGATCTCCACGCCCATGTTGGAGAGTTCACGGGCAAATTCCACAATGCCGGTTTTGTCGGAAACGCTGATCAGCGCGCGGCGAATGGCCACCTTGTCAGTCATATCGCATCGTCCATCTAGATGTACAAAGAGCAGGTTGAAAACGTCGGAAATACAAATAGCGAGGGGGGATGGGCCGCGCCCATCCCCCCTCGTCAAATTTTTACCGCCCTGGACATCACGCTACTGTGTTGCTCAGGACGGTTGGCTGCTTTACAGCAGACCGTAGCGCTTGAGCTTCTTGCGCAGGGTTCCCCGGTTGAGGCCCAGCAGCTGTGCGGCGCGGGTCTGGTTGTGGCGGGTGTGTTTCATCACCACTTCCAGCATCGGTGCCTCAATTTCAGACAGCACCATATCGTACACATCGGTCACCATCTGACCGTCCAGGTGACGGAAGTAGTTTTCCATCGCCTGTTCAACCGCATCGCGCAGCGACTGCTGCTGCGGTTGTTGTAGTTGCGTCTGGCCCCCGGTGGATGCTACATCACTGGCATCCGGAATCAGTGCTTCATTATTCATGCCGCTTTTGCCCCTCTAGTTATTCGGCGTTCAAACCACTCACGAACGCTGGCATGTTGTGCTTCTGCGCTATCCAGTTGGTTAAAGGTCTTGCGAAAGGACTCGCTGTCAACGAGCGTCTTCAGATACCAGCCCACATGCTTGCGGGCGATACGAACCCCCATAACCTCACCGTAGAAACGGTGTAATTCGCTCAGATGAGCGAGCAATATATCCCTGACTTCTTCCAGTGAGGGTTCGGGCAACCGCTCTCCCGTTGCGAGGAAGTGCGCAATTTCCCGAAATATCCATGGACGTCCCTGAGCTGCACGGCCAATCATGACTGCGGCAGCGCCGGTGTAGTCCAACACCTTGCGGGCCTTCTCTGCGCCGGTGATGTCGCCGTTGGCGAAGACCGGAATCTTAACCGCGGACACAATCTCGGCAATGGTATCGAATTCGGCCTGGCCATGGTAGCCACAGGCGCGGGTGCGTCCGTGAACTGCCAGGGCGGCGATGCCGAGCTCTTCGGCCATTCTGGCCACCGTTACCCCGTTGCGGGATTCCGTGCACCAGCCAGTGCGAATTTTCAGCGTCACTGGTACTGAGACGGATTCAACCACCGCTTCCAGAATATCGGCGACCAGTTTTTCGTCGCGCAGCAGGGCCGAACCCGCTGCTTTCTTACACACTTTTTTGGCCGGGCAGCCCATGTTGATGTCGATGATCTGCGCACCGCGATCTACGTTTGCACGCGCCGCATTGGCCATCATCTCCGGGTCGCCGCCGGCGATCTGCACCGAGATCGGACCGACTTCGCCGCTGTGATCCAGGCGCATTCTCGATTTGCGGCTGTTCCACAGGCTGGTGTCTGAGGTCACCATCTCGGAAACCACCAAGCCGGCGCCGAGTTCCCGGCACAGCTGACGGAAGGGGCGGTCGGTCACTCCGGCCATGGGGGCCAGAATTACCGGCGCACCGATTTTGTAGGGGCCGATGGCGAGGCTGTCTGGCAGCGCTGTGGGCAACGGGTTTACCGCTTTGTTCGCCATCTCGATGGGCACCTGAGTACTTCCGCGGGTTCAGTTGGGTGTCAAAACAGCGGTCTATGATAGCGGCTGTCGGCGCAGTGGAAAAGCGAAAAAGCGTGCAACTTGCTCGGGTTATCGACGTTTAGTGTGAAGTTTGTGCAGAAAAACGCGTAATTTGGCGCCACCACTGGCTGAGACATTGTGCCCACACACTCAGCGGCGTACCTGTCCGGCCGCAATCTGCAGCTCGTAATTGACCGCCTCGGCGCCGGGATCGACGATGTCGATGGCGATATGCACCGGGTTGCCAGTGGGCATCAGACGGCGCCCTGCCAGCTCCCCTTTGAGATACTCCGACGCCACGAAGCGACGGCTGGCGACTGGACGATTCTTGATATCGGAAAATTCCAGCTGCAGTGCGGGGAATGGCTGCTCAAAGGGGGCGCGATTGATGAGTACCGCTTCAACGGCGAGGGCACCGGGAATCTGCGGGTGGCTGCGCACTACCAGGTTGGCGGTGTGAATCGATTGCACGTCGACCTGTGCCGGCAGCTGGCAGCCCAGGGTGGGGCAGACCGCGGCGTAGATCTGGCGCCAGGGTTCGCGTTTGCTCAGGGTGTCAAAGCGGAAATAGGCCGTCTGGCCGATCGCGATCAGAATCAGCAGCAGTGCGCTCAGGGCCCACAGCCCGCTGCGTACGCGGCTGTGACGCTTTGGCTGCCAGGCGACTTCCAGCGGTGCGGGGCCGATACCGGAGATCAGCTGATCCCGCGGCAGCAGAGGGGCATCGTCGACCATCCCCCGGGATGTTTCGCCTGATCGCGCCCCTGGTGAGGGTATCTCGGTTGCAAGTGATTCGGGTGCGGCGGTACCCGGACGGCGCTGGTCAAACTGTTCGTCCGCGAGCAGGTCGCTGTTATCCGCGTTTTCGTTGGCAATGGGATTGTCCCATTCGCCGGGGCCCGGGATGCCGGCAGTTTCTTCGCTGGCGATCTCCTCTGCCCAGGGGTTGTCTGGGTCGCTTTCAATCTCATCGAGTGCGTCGGGTTTCAGCGCGTAGTGGTTGTCGCTGGACTTTTCCCTGTCGTTACTGAGGTCGTGCCATTGCTGCTCACCAAAGGCATCGTCGATTAGCGGTTGCTCGCGGGGTGCCGGCTTAGGCTCGGCTGGGGGGGCAGGTTTTCTGTCCTGCGCGGTTTCGCTGTCGCTACCAGAGGCGTCGGCGTGGTCTTCGCCATCGAGTTCGATGTCGTCGTGAATGAGGAAGTCGTCATCTTCCAGCAGCTCTTCGATGGCCTTTCTGGTGGTTACTGGCTGTTCCGGGTCGTCCTCGTTGAAGACGATGTTTTCATCCGCGCGGAATACCTGCAGGCAGGAGCCACAGCGCACAGCGCCGCGCGCAGCGCGCAATTGCTGCTCACTGACGTGGAAGGATGTACTGCAGTGGGGGCAGCGGGTAACCAGTTGCGACATGGAATTCGACGATTATTGCTTTGGCGGGGAAGTTTATCAGTCTCGTGCGTTCTGGCGTAGTGCCGAGACTCTGAGGGCTCCGTAGGAGGTCCGGTTACTTCGTAAGTTGGCCTCGGGGCGGCACTGCTACCGATACGCTTTCGCGGGACACGCCACAAGCACATCCATGTGGGCTCGGCTGCGGCCGGTCCGGCCGCTCCAGGCATTCACGGCGCCTTCGGCCCATGGCCGCAGACGGTCCCGCGAAAGCGTATCGGTATCAGCGCCTTATCATCTGAGCCCTGTGCTCTATCGTGTTCTTGTTCCGCTCAACCTGACCCACTCTTCTTTTTCACCGTCCGCATCAAAGTCGATCCACTGGCTATACGCCGCTTTCACCTTTTCCGCCTGACTATTCAGGATGCCGGACAGGCAGATACGGCCGCCGATCCGGGTGCGTTCGATCAGCTGCGGGGCCAGCTCGACCAGCGGGCCGGCGAGGATGTTGGCGAGCATGATGTCCGCGTTGGCTTCACTCGCCGGTGGGGTTTTCTCCGGCAGGTAGACCGGGAATCGGTCCGGGTCGATTCCGTTGCGCTGGGCGTTGTCGCGGCTGGCGATAAGGGCCTGGGGGTCGATGTCGGTGCCGAGCGCGCTGTCGGCACCCAGCAGCAGGGCGCCGATACCGAGGATGCCGGAGCCGCAGCCGTAGTCGATGGCGCTTTTGCCCTGGACGGGCTCTTCGGCCAGCCACTGCAGGCACAGGAAGGTGGTGGGGTGGGTGCCGGTGCCAAAGGCGAGGCCGGGGTCGAGCAGCAGGTTGACGGCGTCGGGCTCCGGCGGTTCGCACCAGCTGGGACAGATCCAGAGATTGTCACCGCACTGGATGGGTTTGTAGTGGCTCATCCACTCCCGCTCCCAGTCTTTGTCTTCGAGCTGTTCCCAACGGGCGTTGGGGAGCAGTTCGCACAGGAAGGAGGCGGCTTTGGCTTCGGTGACGCTGGTGTCGATTTCGGCATCGAACAGGCCGGTAACGAGGGTTTCGTCCCACAGGGGTGTTTCCCCGAGGGCGGGCTCGAGAATCGGCTGGTCGGCATTGTCCTGCAGGGTGACGGAGACGGCGCCTGCAAACAGCAGCGCATCTTCAATCTTTTCCGCCTGTTCGCGGTTGGTGTTTACTCTTAGTTGGAGCCAGGGCATTGAGTGAAATCCGAAGTTCGGTGGTTAAAGTTTTCCCAAAACCCTGAGGCGGCGCTTCTGCCGGTAAGACTTTGCGAGACACGCCGTGAACCCATCCATGGGGGCTCTTCTAAAACGTCCCTGTTTTAGAAGGTCTCGCAAAGTCTTACCGGCAGCAGCGCCTTCGATTCGGGCAGCAGTGCTACTTGGGCAATTCGGCAATTGCTTACAGGGTAAGAAAGGTAGGACTGAAGGGGAAGTGCCGGGGATCCGTTTTCAAAAGCGTCGGCGACAGGACGTCGCCGCCGCAGCTTACATGGATGTATTCACAGCGGTTTTGAAAACGGATACCCGGTGCTTTCCCGCCGCGGAGGTCCATCAGAGCGACATACCCCTGGGGCGGGAAGTGAAGCAATGGGGGCTATTCGAGCCCCAGCTTCTTCTCCAGATAGTGGATGTTCACTCCACCCTCGGCGAAGGCCTTGTCCCGGACCAGTTCTTCCTGCAGCGGAATATTGGTCTTGATGCCGGTCACGATCATCTCACCCAATGCCACACGCATGCGCGCCAGCGCAGTCTCGCGGTCTTCGGCGTAAGTGATGATCTTGGCGATCATGGAATCGTAGTTCGCCGGTACCGTGTAGCCAGAGTAAAGGTGGGAATCCACCCGAACACCCAGGCCGCCGGGGGCATGGAAAGTTTCCACCTTGCCCGGGCACGGGAAGAACGTCTTCGGGTCTTCCGCATTGATTCGGCACTCAAAGGAATGGCCGGAGATCTTGATGTCCTCCTGCTTGAAAGACAGCTTCTCACCCGCGCAAACCCGGATCTGCTCCTTGATCAGATCCACACCAGTGACCATCTCCGATACCGGATGCTCCACCTGAATCCGGGTGTTCATCTCGATAAAGTAGAAGCGCTCGTCTTCATACAGGAACTCGAAAGTACCCGCACCGCGGTAACCGATATCGATACAGGCCTGCACACAGGAATCTGCGACCTGCTTGCGCACATCGTCCGGAATGCCCGGCGCCGGCGCCTCTTCGAGCACCTTCTGATGGCGGCGTTGCAGGGAGCAGTCGCGATCGCCAAAGTGCACCGCGTTGCCCTGACCATCGGACATCACCTGGATTTCCACGTGGCGCGGGTTCTGCAGGAACTTTTCCATGTAAACGGTGCTGTCGCCAAACGCCGCGCCCGCTTCGGATCTGGTGACCGAGATGGCGTTTACCAGTGCACCTTCCGAGTGGACCACGCGCATACCGCGGCCACCGCCGCCGGACGCGGCCTTGATGATGACCGGGAAGCCGATCTTGCGGGCAATCTCCAGGCAGGCCTGGCCGTCGTCCGGCAGCGGGCCGTCGGAGCCGGGTACGGTGGGGACGCCAGCCTTTTTCATTGCCGCGATGGCGGAGACCTTGTCGCCCATCAGGCGGATCACATCCGCATCGGGGCCGATAAAGGTAAAGCCGCTTTTCTGTACCTGCTCGGCAAAGTCGGCGTTCTCCGCCAGAAAGCCGTAGCCCGGGTGTACCGCCACCGCATCGGTGATTTCCATCGCCGATATGATCGCAGGAATATTCAGGTAGCTCTTGGGAGACGGGTTGGGGCCGATGCATACGGCCTCATCCGCCAGTCGCACATGCTTCAGATCGCGGTCGATCTGGGAGTGCACGGCGACGGTGCCAATGCCCATCTCTTTACAGGCGCGCAGGATGCGCAGCGCAATTTCGCCGCGGTTGGCGATCAGTATTTTATCAAACATTCGCAGTCACCCCACTCAGGAAATGGTGACGAGCGGCTGGTCGAATTCTACCGGCTGACCGTCCTCGACGAGGATGGATTCGATGGTGCCGGCTTTGTCGGCTTCGATCTGGTTCATCATCTTCATGGCTTCGACGATGCAGATGACATCGCCCACTTTGACCTGCTGGCCCACTTTCACAAACGGATCCGCGCCGGGGCTGGAGGCGGCGTAATAGGTGCCCACCATGGGGGATTTCACCGGGTGGCCGGTGAGTGCCGGAACGGATTCACCACTGCTCTCTTCTGCCGCAGGCGCTGGTGCGGCGGGTGCAGCCGGGGTCGGAGCCTGTTGCATCGGCGGTGCCATGGGGGGCATCTGCATCTGTGCCGCCTGCATGGCATTGGCACCACTGGTACCGCGGCTGATGCGTACGGACTCCTCGCCCTCTTTGATTTCCAGTTCGCCGATATCGGACTCTTCAAGCAGTTCGATCAGCTTTTTGATCTTGCGGATATCCATAACAGTGTCACTCTCGATTTTGTGAATATACGATCACCGGCGCGCAGCCGGCGAAGGAAAATAGGGTCGTTAAAGCCGCTGCAGGGCAGCCTGCAGCGCCAGTGTGTAACTGTCGGCGCCAAAACCGCAGATGACGCCCTGGGCCAGGTCCGACAGATAGGAGTGGTGTCGGAAGGGCTCACGGGCGTGCGGGTTGGAGAGGTGCAGTTCAATAAACGGAATCGCCACCCCCGCCAGCGCATCGCGCAGGGCGACGCTGGTGTGGGTAAAAGCCGCGGGATTGATGACGATGAAATCCACCTTGTCGGCGTAGGCCTTGTGGATGCGCTCCACCAGTTCTGCCTCACTGTTGCTCTGCAGACTGTCGAATTCGCAGCCCGCGTCGGCGCACTGGGCGCGCGCGGCATCGTCGATCTGGGCGAGGGTGGTGGAACCGTAGATTTCTGGTTCGCGGGTGCCCAGCAGGTTGAGGTTGGGGCCGTGTAACAGGAGCAAGCTAGCCATTCTTTGCCTCGGTCTAAGCCTCGGGGAGTACACGCGAAACTGTGACTAAAATCTGTAAAAAGTCATAGATCTTGCGGGCAACATGCAGCAAAACACCGCAATGCCCAGTATGAGCGCGAGTTTGCCGCAAAACTGACCTTCTGTCCATGCCCCAAAATCGAAAATAGAGACGTTGCGCGCAGTTCGGCGAAATTACAGGGCATTTAGCCGCAAAGTTCTATTGGCAATGGCTGGACTGCCTGTTTTAGTGGCTGAAATAGCCATGCGAACAGGGCTGTGGTGAACGAGCTCGAGTGAAAGGGACGTCACCGCCAGTTGATGTATCGGGTGACCTTTGAAATGGATCAGTTCTGATCTCCGCTTGCCTCCAGGGTTCCACTGCGCACAGCTTCCCGCATCGCTTTCAGCAGTCCATCCCGCGTCAGGATCTGCGGCAGGATCTGCGGCTCGCCGCCGCCAGCCGGATACAGCAGGTACAGCGGCACGCTGGTGCGGCCATAGCGGGTAAGGAGTTCGCTGATCTGTGGGTCCTGGTTGGTCCAGTCTCCCTTGAACGCGGTAATGCCCAGGCTCTTCACCGCGGCAGTCACGGTATCGCTGGACAGTACCGCCTTTTCGTTGGCGAGGCAGGTGATGCACCAGGCTGCGGTCATGTTGATCAAAACCGGCTGGCCCTTGGCACGGGCGGCGTTCAGCGCATCCGGGGAATAGGTCTGCCAGTAGCCACTTTTCTGGCCCTGATCGGGCGAGTCAGTCCGGGTGGAGAGTTGCGGCAATAGCAGCAGCGCGATAGCTGCGGCGGCAACCGCCACCGTGCTTTTGCCCCAACGCCATTTCTTCCCGTTATCCTGGGGACGCGGCCACACCCACAGGGCGAAGGCGACGGCCACCGCACCTGCAAGCACCAGAGCTACCCCGTCACTGCCGGTTTGACGTCCCAACACCCACAACAACCAGACCGCAGTGAGGTACATGGGGAAGGCGAGTAGTTGTTTCAGGGTTTCCATCCACGGACCCGGGCGCGGCAGGCGCTCTGCCAGGCGCGGTACGTAGGTCAGTAACAGGAAAGGAGCCGCCATGCCGGCGCCGAGTGCGGCAAATACTGCCAGTGCAATCAGTGGAGATTGGGTGATCGCGAACCCGAGCGCGGACCCCATAAACGGCGCAGTACACGGGCTTGCCACCACGGTTGCCAGGGCGCCGGTGGCGAAAGAGCCGCCGAGGCCCGTGCCGGCCGTGTTCCCAGCGCCCAGGCCCATCAGGCGGGTGCCAAATTCGGTAACGCCGGAGAGGCTCAACCCCATAGCAAAAAACAGGTAAATCAAAACCGCAACCACCGCCGGTGACTGTAGCTGGAAGCCCCAGCCCACAGCCTCGCCGGCGGCTCGCAGTCCCAACATCAGCGCAGCAATGCCTACGAAGGTGGCCACAACACCGGCGGTGTACATCCAGCCGTGCAGGTGGCGGCGATGATCGCCGTTGTGGGTAATGGCAAGTGCCTTGATGGATAGGACCGGAAATACGCAGGGCATCAGATTCAGCAGTATGCCGCCAGCAAAGGCCAGCGCGACCGCCAGTAGCAGGCCGCCGCCGGTGGCAGATGGGGTCGCCGCCAGGGGTTTGAAGTCGGTACCGGCCGTCGAGCCGCCGCTGGAACCTGTCGATGGCGCATCGATCGCGACCGCTGTCTGCTGCTGCGGATCCAGTTCAAAGTAGCGGGTCTGCGGTGGATAGCACAGGCCTGCATCGGCACAGCCCTGGTAGTGGACTTCCAACTGCAGAGGTTCGGCGCCAGTGGCGCTGCTGGGGATGTCCGGCAGCGCAATGGGGACTTCCAGCTGCCAGCGGTAGACCTCGGTTTCTTTTTCGAAATAGTCGTCCCAGATAGTCTCGCCGGATGCCAGCGTCAGTGGCAGTTCGGTTTTCTCGCCGCCCTGTCGCAGGTAGAGGGCGAGCTTGTCACGGTAGAGGTAGTACTCGGGGGCGATCTGGAAAACAGCGCTGACATTGTCAGTGTCGAACAGGACATCCAGTTGGTAGGCCTGATCCACCGGCAGGAAGTCGTCCCGGGAAGTGGGGGCGCCGGCCAGGGGGTTGCTGTTCTGTTGTGCGTTGGCGAGGGGGTTGGCGGCGGCAGTTGAATTGGTCGCAAAACCACTCGTCTCAGCCTGTGCCAGTGTCGACAGTAGAGTGCCGCCGAGTACGGCCAGAATCACTCCGAGGACAAATGCCGCAGTATGCAGCCGTGTCGGGTGGGAAGTTTGCATTTTCTGGCCGGGAATCGTCACAGTCATGGGCGGCAAATTTCTTTATAGTACAGAATCTTGAGAGTGAATTGGCTGCAGGCACCGGTGCTGAACCGCTATACAGCCGGTTTATTCGACCATCGGGACACCCTGCGGGTTCCGGGCTGATTCTTCCGGCGTCTTCTCTGACACCCCATCTGGCCGGGGTGTCGTCAATGGTGCTGGTGTTGCATGCAGCGAGGCCGCAGTATAGCGGTGCATGTGGTACAAAAAAACAACAGTCGCGGATTGTGAGCATCCGCTTGTCTGTTTGAGGCAATAAGGAAATTGGAGGAGTGGGCATGCTTGAGGACCTGGGTCCCGCAATTAGGAACACGGGAAAGTGGGGGGGAGTCATTTTCTTGCTATTGCTGACCGCCTGCGCTGCACCGAAACCGGCGCCGACCGTGTCGCAGCCACAACCGGCACCGGCTCCCAGTGGGCCGAGCGAGGAGGAAATCCGCCAGCGCGCCGTGGCGCACTTTCTCAAGCGCGCCGAAGCGGCGCAGCGGGAGGGCTTTCTCACCAGTCCCGCCGGCGCCAGCGCCTACGACTTCTATTTGAATGTGCAGCAACTGGACCCCGGCAATCAGCGTGCGGCCACCGGTATTCAGGCTATTGTGTTGCAGCTGGTGGAGCAGGCCCGGGACGCGTTGCGTCACCGCGCCTTCGGTCGGGTAAACAGCCTGCTCAACACCGCGGATGAAATTGCGCCGGGCAATCCGCTCAGTGCGGAGGTGCGGGCGCAGGTGAAACGTGAACAGGCCCGCGCCACGGCGGATCGGGTACCGGCAGGCGCCGGTGCCCAGTCCGTTCCGCTTGCAACCGCGGAGCTCGATGCGCGCTCGGAAAAAATTACCCGGGTGCTCACCGGTATTGCCGAGCGCATTCGCCAGCACCAGATGCGAGTGATCATTATCGCGCGCACGGATGCGGAAGGTCGCTGGATTTATGGCCAGTTACGCCAGGCCGTGCCGGGCTATCGGGTGCGGGGGGATATCAAATTGGGTAGCCCGCCGCGATTGCTGTTGCAGAAACAGTGAATCTTGGTATTTGAGTTGATGCCGCAACAAAAATAGAGAAACACGGGAGTCGACCATGAAAGGTAACCAGCGACGATTTCTGGCGGTGGTGGCCGCTGCATGTGTAATGTTTGCCAGCTTTACCATCGCTGAAGCGAATCAAGAAAAAGCGACGGGTGAAGAAGTCGTGGTCACGGGCTATGCGCGCGAGATGCCGCCAGGGGTAGTGATGGGCGTTGCCTACCTTTCATTGCACAACCCGACACAGCGTCCGCGGGCATTGCGGGCGGTAGAGCTGCCGCGACACCCCGAAGCCAGCGCGGCGCTTCACGCGACGGTAAATGAAGACGGGGTCAGCCGCATGCGGCCGCTGCAGGAAGTAACACTGGATGCCGGGGGCGTTCTTGAAATGCAACCGGGCGCGACCCATCTGATGCTGCACGGAGTCCGGCTCCGGGCGGGAGAGTCGCTCCAGTTGCGGCTTGTGTTCGCTGATGGGGCAACCCAGCAGATTACAGTTCCGGTACGCGCAATGGTCACTGCGCAGCATGAGAGTCACGATACCCACCGTCATCACGGCGGTTGAAAGGCCACGGTGCCGGCGATGGGAATCTGGTGCAGCGGACTGTTACAGAACTTTACGCGGGGGCCACTGGTCTACATCAGTCACTATACCGGTCACTATGACTTAAAAGTATTTCACAGTAATGGTGTCGAATTCGCTTTAAGCCCGCATTGGGCGGATGCGGTCAACCGAATAAGGGGGGAGTTATGAGAATGAATTTACCGGCCAAGCGTTGTGCGGCCTTGTTGGTGTGTGCGCTGGCGGCGGTATTGCTCGCAGCCTGTGCCCACAGCCCGGTGCAGGTGCGGGTGCAGCCAGAGGTGCAAGTGGCACCGGCTAATATTGGTGCCGGTTATACCCTGCAGGCGCGCGGTGTGAATCAGTTGCCGGGCGGTGGACTGGGATCGCTTGGTGGCATCTATGCGGACTCTTCCAATATCACGCTGGCGAACAATATTGAGCAGGCGCTGGGAGATTCCCTGAGCCGCGGCTTTGAAAATTGGTCGTTCCGCACCATCGATGGACCGGCGGATGTCCAGGTGGTAGCCAATCTCACTGACCTCCGTTACGACAGTCCCAATAAGCTGTATACCACCAAGGTGGATACCGGGGCTTCCATCCAGCTGCAGGTGATGGTGGGTGGTGCCACTTTCTTCGGCAATTACAGCACCAGTGGCAAGGATCGCAACCTGATCAAGCCCAGCCGCGAAGAAGTGGAGGTCAGCATCAACAAGTTGTTGAGCGCAACACTCCAGCGCGCTTTTGAGGATGAAAAGCTGAAAGCCTTCCTGGGGCAGCACCTCTAGGGCACCACGCAGATAGCGGTCCACCAGGCGGTTTCGCTGTGCAGTAGATGGGGCGCAAAAGGTGGATTTCCGGACTGTTGTGATGGAATTCTCAATCGCGCCCGGTGGGTGTAGAGATGAGGCCCGCGCCTGGCCGGAATGCAGGTATGATTTTTCTGTCCCCGGCGGTGTTGCTATCGCGCGCAGTAGGGCATATTACAGTGGTGCCGGAGGTGATTCTGCATGTGGAATTTCCCCTGGCTTGATACCGGTAACAATTGCCGGTATATCTGACTAGATGCAAGTAATGGCAAACCGGATACCCATTGGCTGAATTCAACCCCGAAAACGCCGATTTCAAACGCCTGCTTGATCAGGCTGATACTGCAAGCCTCTCGCAGGGGCATCTCAGCCCGTTGGCGGCAGAGGTGGCCCTGGGGGAGGTGGCGGACGGCGTGGTGGTGACTGATCGCCGCGGGCAGATTCTGTACAGTAATCCGCTGGTGAGCGAATTATGCGGCAATCTGGTGGGGTTGTTACCGGGACAGTACCTGGCGGATGGCCTGCCGTTATACGATGACTGCGGCCAACTGATCGACCTGGGGCTCGATGCCGATCGCGAAGCGTCAGAGCAGCTGCCCTGCCGCCGGGAGTTCGGGGCAAGTATTCGCCGTGAGGACGACGAGTTTCTGGACATCAATGTCCAGGTTCACACGCTGCGTAAAACAACCCACACCGAAGGATTCGTGGTTATTCTCCGGCATACTTCCAATGCGCGCCGGATATCTTCCCGCCTCAGCTGGCAGAGCAGCCACGATACATTGACACGCCTGCCCAATCGGCAGTTTTTTGAGCATGCCTTGCAGAAAGTGCTGGTGGAGTCCACCGGACCGAAGCAGCACCATATCCTGCTGTATCTCGATGTTTATCAGTTCAAGGTCGTTAACGACACCCTCGGTTACAGCGCCGGGGATGCGTTGCTGCTCGCTCTGGCGCAGATTCTTACCCGGAGCCTCAGCCCGGGAGATCTGCTTGGACGCGTGGGCAGTGATGAGTTTGCCCTGTTACTGCGCGACTGCACCCTGGAAGAGGCGCGGCGCATTGTCACCCGCTTGCGGGAGACGGTGAACGGTTTTGTTTTCCGCTGGGATGACAGTGAAACCCGTCCGGCCTTGTCGATTGGTGCCGTCAGCGTGGACAGCCACGCGCCTCCGGCAAGCCAGTTGCTGGCTTCCGCGAATGATGCCAGCTGTGCTGCGCGTGATCAGGGGCGCAACCGGGTGAAGTTTTTCAGCGACTCGCGCAAGGCGCTGGAGAAGCGTCGTGAGAGCACCTGGCTGGCGGAGATCCACGCGGCTATTCGTGAAGACCGCCTGCTACTGTATCGCCAGCCAGTGGTTTCATTGCAGGAAAAAAACCGCATCCATCACTACGAGGTGCTGGTGCGGATGCAGGGGCGCGATGGCGATATCATTTCACCTGGTCTGTTTTTGCCCGCGGCGGAACGCTACGGGATGATCGATGAAGTGGACCGCTGGGTTATCCGCAATATTTTCCGGTATATGGCGCTGGAACAGAGCAGTGGTGGCAGTGGCTTCCACTATGCGATCAATATCTCCGGTATCAGTCTGGGGGATGAGTTGTTTGCGGGCTTTGTGTTGCGGGAATTGACGGAGGCCGGGGTGGCGCCGTCGCGGGTTCAGTTCGAGATTACGGAGACCAGTGCGATCAATAATCTGGATCGGGCGCTGGTGTTTATCCACAAGTTGCGGGCCGCGGGCTGCAGTTTTGCGTTGGATGATTTTGGGCGCGGGGCGTCGTCGCTGGCGTATCTGCGTCAGTTGCCGGTGGATTATCTGAAGATTGATGGGTCTTTCGTGCGCAATATGCTGGACGATGAGATCGATAGTGCGATGGTGAGTACGGTGGATCACCTGGCGAAGCGGATGGGGATCAGTACCATTGCGGAGTTTGCGGAGACGCCGGAGTTGCTGGAGAAGCTGCGCCTGATGGGGGTGGATTTCGCCCAGGGCTTTGGCATTGCCGCGGCGTCCTGTCTGCCGGAGATCAGCGGGCCTCGGCCCTCAACAACAGCGACTTGATTCCATCCTTCTGAATCTGTTTTTGTGGCGGCAGAGTGTCAGGCGAGGCTTTTCAGGACCGCTGTGAATACATCCCTGTACTCTGCGTCGGCGACGCTCCTGAAAAGTCTCGCCTGACACTCTATCTCCGCATCTGAGTTTTTATTTCGTACTTAGCTGGCTAAATCCTAAATTAGGCATTTGCGGTCTGTGCCAGCAGTTCCGCGTGCTGCTCCGGCCGCAACCGCGGACCAAACTGACTGACCACCTGGGCCGCTGCCGCACAGGCAAAGGTACCCGCTTCCTCGAAACTCATTTCCCGGTTGATCCCGTACAGAAACGCCCCGGCAAACATGTCGCCGGCACCGTTGGTGTCGATGGCTTTCACCGTGGGGGCTGTCACGCGGTATTCGTGGTTGCCGTCCCACAGCAGTGCGCCGTCGGCACCGAGGGTGATGGCGAAAGCGCGGCAGTGATCGCGCAGGCTCTGGGCGGCGGTGGTGAGGTCGTCGGTGTCGCTGAATTTCAGGGCTTCGTCGCGGTTGCAGAACAGCAGGTCGACTTTGTCGCCGATCATTTCTTTCAGGCCGTCGTGGAACAGTTGCACCATCATGGGGTCGGAGAGGCTCAGTGCGGTTTTGACGCCGCTGGTCTCTGCCTGTTTGCGCAGGGCGACGGCAGCGGCGCGGCCGGTGGGGGAGGAGACGAGGTAGCCTTCTATATAGGTCCAGCGGCTGTTGGCGATGGCGTCGTGGTCGAGCTCTGCCACGGACAGCTCGGCGCTGATGCCGAGATAGGTGTTCATGCTGCGTTCCGCGTCGGGGGTGATCAGCACCAGGCATTTGCCGGTGGTGCCGTCGCTATCGGCGTTTCTGAGGGCCTCGGGGTAGGCGACGCCGGCGGCGGTGAGGTTGTCGCGGTAGAAGTCTCCGTTTTCATCGGCGGCGACTTTACAGGAATAGAAGGTGTCGAGGCCGAAGTAACTGGCGCCGATAATGGTGTTGGCACCGGAGCCGCCACAGGCGCGGCTGGCGGTGACCATGTGGTCTTTCAGGTCCCGCACCAGTTGCTGCTGGCGGTCGTCTTCCACCAGGGTCATTACGCCTTTGTCGATGCCGAGCTGTTGCAGGTCGCTGTCGGTGACTTCGATTTCCGTATCGAGGAGGGCGGCGCCGATGCCGTAGAGGTCGTACTGGTGCATAGGGTTTCCGTAGTTGACTGTCTGTTACCCCGCGCTCGGGGCTCGCTGGCATTATGGCGGCCGCTGGGTCGAGTGCAAGTTTTGACGCGGTAGTTGTGGGCTGTCGTTGTGAACAGGGGGTTTGACTTGCGCCGTGACCACTTTATAAAGGCCGGTTATAAAAGGCCTTGTTGGGCCTGACGGACGGCGATTACGTCTTCCGGGCGATCAACGCCTTCTATATTCAATTGACTGTTTTGGTTCTGGATTGCTATGGCATCGAAAACACGCCGCCGGAAAAAGGCGGCGAGACCGGGAAGACTGCGTCGCTGGATCAAGCGGCTGAGCCTGCTTGCCCTGCTCGGGGTTCTGGCGTTGGCCGGGTATATGGTTTACCTGGATATGCAGCTGCGTGAGCGTCTCGACAGTCGTCAGTATCAACTGCCGGCCAGGGTATACGCGCGCCCGTTGATTTTGCGCGAAGGGATGGTGATGCGCCCGGATGAACTGGAGTCCGAGTTCGCCGCGCTCAACTACAAGAAAAGCGATACTGTCGATGAGCCCGGACAGTGGCAGCGGGAGGGGATGGACTACCTGGTCTGGCGCCGCGATTTTATTCATCCCGACGGCCATGAACCCGCCGCCAAGGTACGTTTTCGTCTGCGTAACGATGAGTTGAGCCGGCTGCGTTCGGAATCCGGCGACAAGCTGGAGGAGTTCCGTCTGGATGCAGCGTCTATCGGCACATTGCTGGGTGGTGGTGACGACCGTACCCCGGTGCGGATTGACGATATTCCTCCCCTGCTGGGCGCCACCCTGATTGCGGTGGAAGACCAGGATTTTGTACACCATTTCGGTGTGTCTCCCCGCGGTATTGCCCGTGCCATGGTAGCCAACATCAAGGCCGGCGGTGTGGTTCAGGGGGGGTCCACGATTACCCAGCAGCTGGTAAAGAATATCTTCTTTGACCACAAGCCCAGCCTGTGGCGCAAATTCAACGAAGCGCTGATGGCGATCCTGATGGAGGTTCATTACGACAAAGCCTACATCCTGCAGGAGTACATCAATGAGGTGTGGCTGGGGCAGCAGGGTAGCCGGGCGATTTACGGCTTTGGCCTGGCGTCGGAATTCTATTTCCAGAAACCCCTGAACCAGCTGGAGCCCCACCAGATTGCACTGCTGGTGGGCCTTGCCAAGGGTGCTTCCTATTACAATCCCTGGCGCAACCCCGAGCGCGCACTGGAACGGCGCAATACCGTACTCGATATCATGCTGGAGCAGGCGCTAATCACCCCGGAACAGCACGAGCGCTTGCGCAAGCAACCACTGGAAGTGGCCGCTGCCGGCGCCGCGGCGCAAAACCCGTATCCGGCCTTTACCGAGCGCCTGCTGGAAGAGTTGCGCCCGTATTACTCGGTCGAGGAGCTGCGTACTGCCGGTCTGCGGGTCTACACGACCCTGTCTCCTTCAGTACAGGCGCTGGCGGAAAAGTCTGTCAGTGAAGGCGCGGAAAAACTGGAGAAAGACCGCGGTATTCAGGAGGACTCGCTGCAATCTGCCACGGTAGTTGTGGAAAACCACAGTGGCAATGTGCTTGCCATGGTGGGGGACCGTCGTCCCCACTACCCCGGCTTCAACCGCGCACTGGAGGCCCGCCGTCAAATCGGTTCTCTGGTTAAACCCGCAGTGTATTTGACCGCACTGGAACGCGCCCACCAATATAACCTGGCTACCCTGATCGACGACGCGCCGGTGCGCGAGGAAACCGAAGACGGCCAGATATGGATGCCGGCCAACTTTGGCAATCGCAGTCATGGGCTGGTGCCGCTGTACGTCGCCCTGTCTCGTTCTTACAACCAGGCAACGGCGCGCCTGGGGCTGGAACTTGGGGTTGAAAATGTGCGCCAGACCCTGCGTAGAGTCGGCGTGCAGGCGAGCCTGCCGCGGGTGCCTTCGCTGTTTCTCGGTACCGCGGAACTGACCCCATTTGAAGTGGCCGGCATGTTCCAGACCTATGCCAATGGTGGGGAGGATGTGAAGCTGCGTACCCTGCTGGCAGTCTCCGACGCGGATGGCGAGCAGGTGCAACATTTTCGACGTCGCGCGAACCGCGGGGTGGATGCGGTTCCGGCCTATCTGCTGCGTTATGGGCTGGAGCAGGTGATGCGCGAGGGAACCGGCAAGAGCGCCATGCGCCGTCTGCCCGGCAGTGTGGCCTTCGCCGGCAAAACCGGTACCACCAACGACTATCGGGACAGCTGGTTTGCCGGCTTTTCCCCGGATGTTACTGGGGTGGTGTGGATCGGTCGCGACGACAACCAGCGCACCAGTCTGACTGGTGCCACCGGTGCGCTCAGTATCTGGACCGAAATCATGCGCAAGCTGCCCCACCGCCATGGCCGTATTCAGGCACCGCGCGGGGTGGAGTGGAAACCGGTGAACGAAAAAGGCCAGTACATGGACCCGCGCAATTGCCAGGGCGGCCACGAACTGCCGTTTTCCACCGAAACCCGGCTGGAGACGGATCCGCGCTGTCAGCGTCGCGGCTGGTTCCGCAACTGGTTTGACGATGATCGCGAACGGGAAAACGAAGCGGCACCGAGAGAAGAGATGAGCCCGGGGTGGGGTATCGATCCGGAGCAGCAGCGGCGTCAGCAACAGCAGCGTCGGGAGCAGGATCTGCGTGAGCGGATGCAGCGGGAAGAGCAGCGTCGCCAGCAGGAGATGCCGCCGGTGTATGAAGAGCCACTTCCGCAGCAACCGGGCGTCACCGATGCCATCCCCCGGAGCGACCAAGACCGCCTGCGTCGTCTCGATGAGCAGGGGCGTATCCAGGAGGAGCGGTACCGTGAGGAGGAGCGTCGCGCAGAGGAAGAGCGCCGGATTCTGGAGGAACGCCTGCGCCGGAATGACGAGCTGCAACAGGATCGCAACCTGGAGGGCGCGCCGGTAGAAGAGGCCCAGCCGTGGTCACCGGACGAAGATCAGTGGCCCTGAATGCGGACACTCGGCAACTACAGTTATTGCGGTTGTTACTCCAGTGCTACCCGGAGCCCTGCAGCCAGGAGCAGCTGTGGTCGGGATGGCGAATCGCTGGCGGGGTTCAAGCTGGTCCGTGAGATGCGTCAACGGGGTGACCAGGCGCCGTTCTACCTCTAGCCATCATGCCTTCAGGCACCCAGTGCGCCGAGTTTGAGCCGCGTGGCGGGCACGGTGTCGCCACGACTTCGAAGGGCCTGTTCGGTCTGATTACGCCAAATTTTACCACTGCTTCTGCGCCTGCAGAGGATGCCTGAACCCGGCGGCTCACCCGTTGCCTGTGGCTCTCAAAAGGTTTCAAACACTTTTAAAGACGACTTTTCCAAGGCTTCGCTAAAGTTTTCCGCCTGAAGGCCGGTATGGGACCTGTGCTTCAAAATGGTACTGCGAAAGCCTGGGGGAAACATGTTGGGACTCGGATGGGGGGCCGTAGCAACGGCCGCACGAGATGGTGTTGATCTGCACTTTGCGCTGGAAAGTGCCAGAAAGCGCTATTTGGGGACAGGGGTTTATCAGATGAGTGATCGGGAGCGGCAGGTGGTCCGCCTGATGGCGGAAGGGGCGACCAGTGAGGAGATCGCCGATCGCCTGTACCTCTCGGTACACACGGTCAAAAACCACCGTAAAAATATCCTGCGCAAGACCGGGTGCCGCAACTCCGGGCAACTGGTGTCCCGGTGCATTGCGGCAAAAATACTCTGATTGGTTCAATCGCGCCGGTTTTAGCGCTGTAAAAGCCTGGCTGCCTCTTCCGCGAAGTAGGTGAGTACGCCGTCGGAGCCAGCGCGCTTGAACCCCAGCAGGGATTCCAGAATCACCGCCTCGCGATTGAGCCAGCCGTTCTCGAACGCCGCGCAGTGCATGGCGTACTCACCGCTGACCTGATAGGCAAAGGTCGGCACCCTGAGCTCTTCTTTCACCCGGCGCACCACATCCAGATACGGCATCCCCGGCTTCACCATGATCATGTCCGCGCCTTCCTGCAGATCCTGGGCGCACTCGTGCAGGGCTTCGTCGCTGTTGGCCGGATCCATCTGGTAGCTGGCCTTGTTGGCGCCCTTGAGGTTACCTGCCGTGCCCAGCGCATCGCGAAACGGACCGTAATATGCGGACGCGTATTTGGCGGCGTACGACATGATCTGGGTGTTGACGTGGCCCTCGCGCTCCAGTGCCGTGCGGATGGCGCCGATGCGGCCATCCATCATGTCGGAGGGCGCAACCACGTCGGCGCCCGCCGCCGCGTGGGACAGGGCCTGCTGCACCAGCACTTCCACGGTATCGTCATTGACGATATAGCCGCGCTCATCCATTAATCCATCCTGGCCGTGACTGGTGAAGGGATCCAGGGCGACGTCGGTGATCACACCCAGTTCCGGTGCGGCGTCTTTCAGTGCGCGTACCGCCCGCTGGGCGAGCCCGTCGGCGTCGAAGGCAGCGCGGGCATCGTCGGATTTGTGCGCGGCATCGACCACCGGGAACAGCGCCACCGCCGGAATGCCCAGATTGACCAGCTCGACGGCCTTTTGTGCCAACAGATCCACGGTCAGTCGCTCGACGCCAGGCATGGAGGCCACCTTCTGGGTTTCACCGCGGCCTTCAATCACAAACAATGGCAGAATCAGGTCGTCGGTGGTGAGCTGGTTTTCCCGCATCAGGCGGCGGGAAAAGTCGTGCGCGCGTAGGCGGCGCGGGCGGGTGTTGGGGTAAGCGCCGCGAAACAGGTTACTGCTCATGGATAATCACTCCGGCTGGTACGTCTGACATACCGCTCTCGGGTGGGAGCGGCTAAGCTGGCGGCAATCATATCAAAATGGAGCGCAGATCATGGCCACAGCTATCTGGTGTTTACTCATGGCGCTTCTGATGCCGCCAATATTTGCCGCCATCGCCAAGGCCACGGCCGAGGGTCGTTACAACAACCGCTCCCCACGGGCGTTTCTGGAAAAGCAGTCCGGCATCTCGCGCCGCGCAGACTGGGCCCAGCGCAACAGCTTTGAAATCTTGCCAGCCTTTATCGCTGGGATTTTTGCCGCGATCGCCGCTGGCATTGACGAGCAGTGGCTGGCGAGGCTTTCAATCATTTTCGTGGTTACACGGATCCTCTACGGAATCTGCTATCTGAAAGACTGGGCCAGTGCGCGCACGCTGTGCTGGTTTGTGGGGCTTGCCTGTTGTCTGTGGCTGTTGATGATGGCAGCGCTGGCTGCGGGCTGATATCAGATCGTCTCAAGTGTTGTCGCGAAGGTGGTCGACGAGCGCACGACCGGCAGCGGCAATATGCTGTTCGAGTAGCGTGCCGGCCGCCTTGCGATCGCCGCGCTGCAGTAGATCCAGCAGCTGGTAGTGCTCCTGCTGGCTGGTTGCCTGATAATCGAGACCGCGGGATTGATACCCGATATAGCGTTCGCACTGACGGTGCAGTTGCTCCACCGCTGCAAACAGCGTCGGGCGATTGGCGCTGCGGTACAGGCAGGTGTGAAACTGCCAGTTGAGTGCGCCGATCTCTGCGGCACTGAGTTCCGGCGACCGCTCTGTTGCTTGTTCCATAGCATCGAGAATATCCCGTGCGCGGCCGAGGGTTTCTCCGTTCAGATTGGGGGCGGCGAACTCCTGTAGCAGGGGTTCCAGGCGCATGCGCATCAGGTAGAGATCCTCTACTTCCAGCGGGTCGAACTGCGGTACCGCCACACCACGTTTGCCGTGTCCGGTAAGCCACCCTTCATTTTTGAGCCGGGTCAGGGCGTCCCGTACGGGAATCCGGCTCACTGCATACAGCGCCGCCAATTCCGTCTGTTTGAGCACGGTGCCGGGGGCAAAACGCCCCTGCTGTAAATCGGATTTGAGCTGTTGATAGAGATCCATTCACGGTTTCCTGTTAAGCAGCCAGTGGCAGATCAGGCCCCCCGCCAATCCCCAGAACGCCGTACCGATGCCGAAGTAACTGGCGCCCGACGCAGTGATCAGAAAGGTGACCAGGGCCGCCTCGCGACTGCTCACCTCCGCGGTCGCACTGGCCAGGCTGCTGCCGATGGTGCCGATCAGGGCCAACCCGGCCACAGTGGCAATCATCGCCTGTGGGAAAGCACTGAACAGGGCAACCACGCTCGCCCCGAACAAACCGGCCAGTAAGTAAAACGTCCCGGCAGCAATACCGGCGGTATAACGCCGTTCGGGATCCTGATGGGCATCGGGCCCGGTACAGATGGCAGCGGAGATCGCCGCCAGATTGAAGGCGAAACCGCCGAAGGGCGTCAGTATCAATGACGTCAGGCCGGTACCGCTGATCACCGGTGAGATCGGCACCCGTTGATATCCACTGGCACGCAGGGTGGCGACACCGGGGATATTCTGCGAGGTCATGGTGACGATAAACAGGGGTAATCCCACACCGATCAGCACCGCCGGATTGAACTCCGGGGACACCCAGACCGGTTTACTCAGAGCCCAGTGCAGTTGATCGGGCTGGACCTGACCCTGCCCCCAGCTGACGGTAAACCCTGTCATCAAGACGACAATGATGGCGTAGCGTGGCAGCCAGAGGCGACAGGCCAGGTAGGTCAGCAACATGGTGCCCACCAGCGGTGGATTCGCCTCCAACGAGGTGAATACTGACAACCCAAACTGCAGCAGAATCCCTGCCAGCATGGCGCTGGCGATGGGTAGCGGCACCCGTGACATCACCCGCTCGAAGGCACCGGATATTCCCAGTAACAGGGTCAGCACCGCACTGAACAGGAAGGCGCCGATGGCTTCCGCCATGGAGACCCCGGTGAGGCTGGTGGCCAGCAGTGCCGCACCGGGGGTGGACCAGGCGGTGATGACCGGGGCGCGGTAGTACCAGGAAAATGCGATACAGGTGATGCCCATACCGAGCCCCAGGGCGCCGATCCAGGAAACCATTTCGGCCTCGCTGGCCCCGGCGGCTGCCGCCGCCTGCAGCACAATGGCCACGGAGCTGGCAAAGCCGACCAGTACCGCGACAAAGCCGGCACTGACTGAAGACAGGCTGGTATCGGCCCAGAGGGAGCGTTGCACTGTGTATACCTTTTTAAAAATGTATACATTTTTATACGGCAGAACGTTCGGCGGGACAAGTGGTGGGGCTGCTGAGGTTCGGGCTGGCTGGTGGGGGTACTGATACCGGGTGCGGTCTCGCAAGACCACACCCGGTATCAGTGTCTTCCCCGGGTTCCCGACGTGGTCGGAAAGCCGGTGGCGGAGAGGCCGTCGACCGGGTTAGCTCAAGCGTGCAAACACCTTGCGCGCCGCGGTAATCGTGGCATCGATGTCTTCATCGCTATGGGCCGCGGACATAAAGCCGGCTTCATAGGAGGCCGGTGCCAGGTAGACACCTTCCTCCAGCATGCCGTGGAAGAAGCGATTGAAGCGCTCGGTATCACAGGCCATGACCTGTTGATAGTTGCTGACCTGTTCCGCATCGGTGAAGAAGAAACCGAACATGCTGCCCACCTTGTTGGCGGTGAGCGGAATACCCGCCTCTTTGGCGGCGGCCAGAATACCTGCTACCAGACGGTCGGTTTTGGCGGTGAGCTTTTCGTACAGCCCCGGTTCCTGGATCAGTTGCAGGGTTTCCAGCCCTGCCACCATGGCCATGGGGTTCCCGGACAGGGTGCCAGCCTGGTATATCGGGCCCAGCGGGGCGATCTTTTCCATGATCTCGCGCTTGCCGCCGAAAGCGCCGACTGGCATGCCACCACCGATCACCTTGCCCAGGGTGGTGAGGTCTGCCTCGACTCCGTAATGACCCTGTGCACCGGTCAGGCTGACGCGGAAGCCGGTCATCACCTCATCCAGAATCAGCAGTGCACCGGATTCGTCGCACACTTCACGCAAGGCTTCCAGAAAGCCCGGTAGCGGCGGGATGCAGTTCATATTGCCCGCTACCGGCTCGACGATGATGCAGGCGATCTGGTCGCCGATCTCGGCGAAACACCTTCTCACGCCCTCAATATCGTTGTAGGTCAGGGTGATGGTGTGATCCGCCAGTGCCGCCGGTACGCCGGGGGAAGAGGGCACGCCCATGGTGAGTGCGCCGGAGCCGGCCTTCACCAGCAGGGAGTCGGAGTGACCGTGGTAGCAGCCTTCGAATTTAACGATCTTGTCGCGGCCGGTGTAACCACGGGCCAGGCGGATCGCACTCATGGTGGCTTCGGTGCCGGAGTTTACGAAGCGCACCAGATCCATGTTCGGCCATACCCGGCACAGTTCTTCCGCCAGCTCGGTTTCCAGCTCGGTGGGTGCGCCAAAGCTGAGGCCGGATTGGGCCTGTTCTACCACGGCTTCGATCACATCCGGGTGCGCGTGTCCCAGTACCATTGGGCCCCAGGACTGTACATAGTCGATATAGCGTTTTTCATCGGCATCGTAGAGGTAGGCTCCCTCGGCGCGCTCGATGAAGACGGGTGTGCCGCCCACGGCGCGGAAAGCGCGCACGGGCGAATTGACACCGCCGGGAATGACTTTCTGGGCTTCGGCAAACAGGGATTCGGATTTGCTCATAGGGTATCGAGTCCGGGTTGGATATTGAGACTGGAAATGTGGGATTGGAAATTGCGCGTATTATCTGCGCCTGCGTCCGTAGTCGCAAACGAAGAGAAGCTGGGAATCCACGGTCTAGGGTGTATACGCGCAGCGCGTCCACCCTAGGTCATCGCAGCTGCCTCGGAGTCTGGTGGATGCACGGGAGATTTGCGGCGGGGTGGGGTCAGTCGTCTTTACAGGTCCAGAACAAACGGTTGGGGATCGGACGGCCCATTCCCAGGCGTCGGCTGTGGGCAATGGCGCTCCATGTGAATTGCTGGCTGCGGTTGACCGATTCCAGCACCGTGAGTCCGTGGGCAATATGACACGCAATGGCGGTGGTGAGTGTCCCGCAGGCGCCGTAGGCCGCCGGCGGCAATTGCTGCCAGTGGAACTGACGTACAAGCCCGCGTACATCGTACAGGCGGTTCTCCAGCTGTTGTGCCTGGGCCGGAACACCGGTGAGCAGCAGGTAGCGACAGCCGCTTTCCAGCAGCTCCTGGGCCTGGGCGTCGTGTACGTCGGCCTCGCCGGCCATGGCGCGGGCCTCGCGGCGGTTGGGGGCCACCAGGGTGGCCTGGGGCAATAGCAGGTCGCACATAGCGGTCCACAGGGGCGGGGCCAGCAGGCTTTCCTTGTCCGCAAGCGTCGCATCCGGGTCGATAATCAGGGGGATATCCGGGTAGTCCCGCAATACGCTGTGCAGGGCGTGTACATTCTCCACCGAGCCCAGGTAGCCGATCTTGATCGCCGCAACCGGCATGTCTTCAAGGACACCGCGGGCCTGCTCCACCAGCAGGTTTTCATCTACCGGTGCCACCCCCGCCAGTTCGCGGGTATCGCCGACCGTGATGGCGGAGATCACCGAGGTGCAATGGCAGCCGAGGCTGACGGCGGTTTCCGTATCGGCAGCGATGCCGGCGCTGCCACTGGGATCGTGGTGGGCAATGGTCAGGATGATGGGCTGGCGGGTATCCATATTCATGTCTGGCTGCAGGCCGTGAGTGATCTTTTATTTTAGCTGCGAAAGCGGGGCGAACGGTGGTCGTGCGCGCCCCGGTAGTCGCTGCGTAGGTGGGATCAGAAGGGTTTCACCACCGCCAGAATGATGATGGCGACCAGCGCAAACACCGGCAGCTCATTGAAAATACGGAAGTAGCGCCCGCTCTTGGTTACGGTGCCGGCGGCGAATTTTTTCACATAGGCGCCGCAGATATGGTGATAGCCGATCAGTAACACCACAAACGTCAGCTTGGCGTGCAGCCAGGCCGCGGATTTGTAGTAATCGGGATTGAAGGTAATCAGCCAGACGCCGAAGACGATGGTGGCGATCATCGACGGCAGGGCGATACCCCGGTACAGGCGCCGCTCCATGATGCAGAAGCGATCTTTGCTGAGCGCATCAGTGGCGTCCACGTGATACACAAACAGGCGCGGGAGATAGAACAGTGCGGCGAACCAGCACACCATGGAAATCAGGTGGAAAGCTTTGATCCAGAGCATTTAAGTATCCTTTTTTACTGTGTGCGAGAAATTCTTTTTATAAAACCGGGCTATTGCCGGTAGTAGTGCTCGATATGCTGGGGCAGGATGATACCCGCCACATCACTGTTGAGCACGCCGGAGAATCCCTGGTCGTAATCGCGACCAATATACAGTGCGCCGGCACCACTTCTTTCCAGGGCCACCTGGGCTTCCAGCAGCGTTGCGCGCCAGCTGAGCGGCGCCAGTTCAAGGCGCTCCCCCGGCAGTCGCAACAGATCGACCTTCTCTTCCGGTTGCTTCGCTTCTGCCTCCTGGCCCTTTTCTCGCGGGCGCTGCAGGAAGTTGGCCAGGTCGGCAGTGCGCAGCAGTTGGGGGTGGTCCTCGCTCCCCACCAGCAGCCACGCGGGCTGCTGTTCGATCAGGCGCTCCGCTTGAGTGCTGTTCAGTAACTGGGGAACGACCGCGATATTGCGCTCCATCACACCGGCGACGCCCACGCGGCTCAACATCTGCTGGCGCCAGCTGGGGGTGCCGCTTTTGCCCAATGCGCGCAGGGACTCCTGATACATACCCTCGGTTCTGAACAGCTGTCGGCTGACGAGACAGGCGATCACGATGGTCATCATGCCCGGGAACAGCACGTTGGCGTTGTAGGTCAGTTCGAGGATGGCCAGCAGCGCTGCCAGCGGCGCATTGAGTAAGGCACCCATCATTGCTGCCATCCCCACCATCGCGTAGAGCCCGGGGCTGGCGGTAGAGGCGCCGAGCCACATGTTGGCGATATGCCCAGCGGCGCCGCCGATACAGGCGCCGAGAATCAGACTGGGGCCGATGACACCTCCGGGAATACCGAAACCTGTGCCTACGGCGGTCGCCAGGGCCTTGGCGAGGACGATCAGGATCAGGGTGGAGATGCCCAGTTGTCCGAGCATGGCCATTTCCAGGGTGTCGTAACCGGCGCCGAGAATTTCCGGTACCCAGATACCGAGGGTGCCAGTCACCAGACCGACGATTCCGAAGCGCACAAGCGGTGGCAGCTTTTGCTGTAATGGCGCCAGGCGGCGCTGGCTGGCGATGTAAGTGGATGCGAGGGCGCCGATCACCAGTGCGCTCACAAACAGAATTGGCAGTTCGCGCAGGGATTCCAGCTGGATCGCCGGCACACTGAATGCGGCTTGATGGCCGAATGCGATGCGGGTGGCGGCGCTGCCGCTGACGGCGGCAATAATGACCGGCAGGAACCCCGCCACGGTGTACTCCAGCATCACTACTTCCATGGCGAATACGACGCCCGCCAGCGGGGTATTGAAGGACGCGGCGATGGCGGCGGCGACGCCGCACGCGACCAGGGTGCGCACCGAGTTGTGCGGCAGGCGCAGGCGCTGCGCCACCCAGCTGCCGCTGGCGGCCCCCAGGTGCACCGCGGGACCTTCGCGGCCCACAGACTGACCGCTGAGCAACGCGATGGTGCCGGTAAAAAACTGCAGCACGGCATTTTTGATCGGCATGCGTCCCTGATGATTGTGCAGCCGGTCCAGCACATGTACCACGCCGGTGGCGCGCGTGGAGGGCACAATCCACTGGAACAGCAGTCCGAGCAACAGGGCACCGCCCAGCGGTAGCAGAAAGCGCTGCAGCGGCGAAAGAGATTCAAAATCGTCGATCTGCGGCAGGTAAAAGATCATTGGCCACTCGCTCAACTGGCGAAAGGCAATAATCACCAGGCCCGCACAGATACCGATGACGAGTGCCAACAGCACCAGCACCGGTAGCGCCTGCTGCGCGGACAGTTGCAATTGCAGGCGGTCCCGCAGGCGCAGCTTCGCAGGGCGGGTGTGCTCGAAGGCGGTGGGAGTATTGGGCTCGGGAGAGCGCGGCACTGAAAGTCCTTTTGTGTCGATGGCTTATGGTAAAGTGCACGGTTCAGTATACAGGGGTTCTGCGGCGCCAGAAGGTGGTAACGTCAGAGCGTTTGTGAAGGTCATGGCAGGGCTGTAGCGGAATAGTCAGTAAGGAGAGAGTGGTGAGTGCAATCAAGGCGGCAATCGTAGGTGGAACCGGCTACACGGGCGTGGAGCTGTTGCGCCTGTTGGCAGGACACCCCGGCGTAGAAGTAACCGCGATTACTTCCCGTGCCGAAGCCGGGACGCCGGTGTCGGAACTATTCCCAAGTTTGCGCGGTCACTACGACTTGAAGTTTTGCGCGCCGGATATCGAACAACTGGCGGCCTGCGATGTGGTGTTCTTTGCCACTCCGCACGGGGTCGCCCAGGCGCAGGTGCCGGAACTGATCAGCCGCGGTGTACGGGTGATAGACCTGTCTGCAGATTTCCGTATCAAGGACATTGCCACCTGGGAGCAGTGGTACGGCCAGAAGCACGCCTGCCCCGAGCTGGCAGCCGACGCGGTGTACGGTCTGCCGGAAGTGAATCGGGCGCAGATTGTAGACGCGCAGTTGCTGGCCTGTCCGGGGTGTTATCCCACCGCCATTCAGCTGGGCTTTATCCCGCTGCTGGAAGCCGGGCTGATATCGCCGGAGAATCTGATTGCCAATGCCGCCAGTGGTGCCAGTGGTGCGGGTCGCCAGGGCAAAACCGAGCTGCTGTTTGCGGAGAACAACGATAGCTTCCGCGCCTATGCCGCCGGTGGCCACCGCCATCTGCCGGAAATTGAGCAGGGCCTTGGCGGTGTTCATACCGGAAGTGGCGATGTGCGCCTGACCTTTGTGCCGCACCTGTTACCCACGGTGCGCGGGATTCACGCAACGCTGTACGGTACTCTGGCGCAGGACACCTCGGTGGAAGCTCTTCAGGCGCTGTTCGAAAAACGCTACCGGGATGAGCCATTTGTGGATGTCATGCCCGCTGGCAGCCACCCGCAGACCCGCAGCGTTCGCGGCACCAACATGTGTCGGATCGCGGTGCTGAAGCCGCAGGATCGCAATACCGTGGTTGTGCTTTCAGTCATTGATAATCTGGCCAAGGGCGCCTCGGCGCAGGCGATCCAGAACCTGAATATCATGTTCGGCCTAAATGAGAACCAGGGGCTGGAGAGCCCCGCACTGCTGCCTTAAAATCGACAGCAGTTAAAAAAACAAAACAGACGACAACACACACGGATTCCATGGCGCGCAAATGGCTCGGAAAGTAAAAGGCACAAAGCAGTATCGAATGAAGGTGGTTCCCCATCGCCCCTTTTTTGGCGCCTTCTCGATGATGGGGGTCGCACTGCTGGTGTTGTCTACCTCGGCGGGCGCCTACTTTGCCGGCCAGTACCAGCTGCGTAAGACGCTGGATGAAACCACCCGGCAGCACGAGCAGGTGCTCGGTCAGTTGGAGGAAGTGCGCAAGGAAAACGAGTCCCTGAGGCTGCGCGCCGCGACGGCGGAGCAGTCTGTCACCATCGGCGAGCAGGCCAGTGAGTCCGTGCGTGAGGAGCTGGTGCAAAAAGAAAATCAGATTGCCGAGTTGAAGCAGGAGATATCCTTTTACCGCGGCATCATGGCGCCCTCCGAGGGGAGCGAAGGGGTTTCCATCGGGCGCTTCAGTATTTCCCAGGCTGAGGATGGGCACCGCTATCAGTACAAACTGCTGGTACAGCAGTCCTCTGCTCGCCACCAGGTGGTCACCGGGGCAGCGCGCTTCACCATCATCGGCAAGGAGGGTGAAGAGATCCGACGGTATGCGCTCGCGGACCTTTCCGAGCAGGTGGAGAGCGAGTCTATCCCGCTGCGATTCAAGTATTTCCAGAATATCGAAGGAGAGCTGCAGTTGCCCGAGGGGTTTGAGCCCGAGGGCGTCGAGCTGTCGCTCAAATCCAGCAAACGCCGGGGATTCAATATCGATCAGCGCTATGGCTGGCTGGTGCAAAAGACATGATGTCACTTGCGGGCAGGCCGCCCCATCAGGAGTAACTGGTTATCTACCCCATACCGGGCTCCGATCCATTCACGAGGTTTCGAATTGATTTATGTTTCAGAAAAAAGAGAAGACAAGCACTATGGCTAACTCCGGTGGCAACAATACAACCCTGATTGCTCGTCACACCGAAGTGACCGGCGACCTGCATTTTCGCGGCAACCTGGTGGTAGAAGGCCGGGTCAATGGTAACGTCAGCGCCCACAGCGACAGCGATGCTCGCCTGCAGGTAGTGGACGGGGGCATCATCGAAGGTGAAATTCGCGTGCCGAGCGTGGTGGTCAATGGCAATGTAAAAGGCGATGTCCACGCCAGTGGTCACCTGGAGTTGGCATCCAAGGCTGTGGTTGAGGGCAATGTGCACTACAAGCTGATCGAAATGGTCAAAGGCGCGCAGGTCAACGGCTCTCTGGTGTCCAACGTGGAAACCGATGTCGCTGGCGAGCCCCGCATGCTGGGTTATTCCGAAGAAGTGATCGACGCGGAATAATCCGACCGGTGGGTGCTGGCGCCATATTGGTGATTTGCAGTAATTTCGGCAATACTTGACCCGTTTGCTGGGATTTATCCATAATGCGTCCGCAGCCGTAACCAATCTGGTTGCGGCGCCCATCCTCGGTATTGAGTTAGATATATGTCAGAAGCTGTTTCCTTTTCTCCCGATCCAATTCAGGTGACCGAAAACGCCGTTGCCAAGGTGAAGGGCTTGCTGGAAGAAGAGGGCAACCCGGAACTGAAGCTGCGCGTGTTTGTAACTGGTGGCGGCTGTTCCGGCTTTCAGTACGGTTTCACTTTTGACGAGCTGGTTGCTGAAGACGATGCGGTGATTGAGAAAGAGGGCATCGAGGTGCTGGTCGACGCCATGAGCTACCCCTACCTGGTGGGTGCCAGTGTCGACTATGAAGAGGGCCTGTCCGGCTCGCGTTTCGTGGTGCAGAACCCCAACGCGTCCTCTACCTGCGGCTGCGGTTCTTCCTTCTCCATCTGATCTGCGGTGTTTCCCGCAAAGCCCGGTTGTTCTGGCCGGGTGCGCACCCAATCTGTCCCGATCTGCAATTGCTGTAAGATTCCCGCGTCTGCTACGGGGATACTGCCGTGCCTTTGGCCGCAGGGTAATGAGGTTCGACGTGTACAGTTGGGCCCGGATAGGCTCATGCGGGATAGATGGCACCGAGCACAGTCTCCCGGCTCGCGCCGGTCACCGCCGGGCAGTTGCCCGCTCTGCCGTGTACGGTCTGTCGCGCCAGCCAGGCAAAGCCGGCACCCTCCACCCAATCGGCATCGATACCATAGTGATCCGTGGGGGCCACGGACCAGGTGGGCAGGCGCCGTTGTATACGCGCCATCAGATTCTTGTTGCGGGCGCCGCCACCGCAAATCAACAGTTCTCCGCCCGCGGCAAATTCGTGTACGCCGTTGGCGATCGTGGCCGCGGTGACTTCTGCCAGGGTTGCCTGAACATCTGCTGGCGCGAGCTCGAGTCCGACACTGGCGCGCTCCAGCCAGGTGGGATTGAATGCTTCGCGACCGGTACTTTTCGGTGCTGGCGCGCTGAAAAACGGATCTGCCAGCAACCGGTTCAGCAATTCTGGATGCACAGCGCCGCTGGCGGCCCAGGCGCCGTCGGCGTCATAGTCCAGACCCCGCTGTAGCTTTACCCAGTAATCCAGTAATGCGTTGCCGGGGCCTGTGTCGTAACCGCGCACGCCGCCATCGGCCGCCAACTCGGTAATGTTGGCCATGCCGCCGATGTTGACCACCGCGCGATCGCGACTGGTGCGGAACACCGCATTGTGAAATGCGGGCATCAAAGGCGCGCCCTGGCCGCCGAGGGCCATGTCCCGCCGGCGAAAGTCGGCCACTGTGGTGATGCCGGTAATGGCGGCAATGGTATTGGGGTCGCCGATCTGGAGCGAAAAGGGCGTGGATACGCTGCCCGGTGGGCGGTGGCGCACGGTCTGGCCGTGGCTGCCGATGGCGCGGACCTGGTCCGGGGCGATATTGGCTTTCCTGAGGAGCGCGAGGGTCGCTTCCGCGAAGTGCTGTCCCAACTGGCGATCGAGCTGACCTGCCCGGTCCAGCTCCGAGGGGCCGGGGGCACAAAGGGCGAGAATCGCCTCGCGCGTCTGGGAAGCTATGGGGTGGCCGATGGCGGCCAGAGTGTGGGGTTGCTCCTCGAGCGTATCGCCGGCATCCGGGAATGCCATCAGGACAGCATCGATGCTATCGACGCTGGTCCCGGACATCAGACCTACATAGAGCTCCGCCATTCAATTGGTGCTGCCGGATGATTCGCCGTGCTCGCTTTGCTGCGCCAGGGCGGGCTGATTAAAGCGCTCAAGCTGTGCCAACAGCGGCTGGGTTTGTGCCTGGAAACGCGCCATTTCACTGCTCGGAATAGATTTCGCCTTCGGCAGCTGACGCACGATGGTGGCAGGGTTGCGATGGCGTCCATTGACCAGGAACTCGTAGTGCAGGTGTGGCCCGGTAGCATAGCCAGTGGAGCCGACTTTGCCGATGACCTGACGTTGCTTGACCCGCTGGCCGCGTTTCACCAAGCGTTTGCTCAGGTGCAGGTAGCGGGTCATGTAGCGGTCACCGTGCTGAATGAAAACGTAGTTGCCGTTGGGCTTGCTGTAGCCGGCGCGCACCACCTTGCCGTCACCTGCCGCGTATACGGGGGTGCCGGTGGGGGCGGCGTAGTCGGTGCCATTGTGTGGGCGACGGGTCTTGAACACCGGGTGCAGGCGGCGCGGATTGAAGTGGGAGCTGATACGGGCAAAATCCACCGGTGTACGGATGAATGCTTTGCGCATGCTCTTGCCGTCGGGCGTGTAGTAGCTGGTGTCGCCATTGCTGTCGGTATAGCGCACCGCGTTAAAGGTTTTGCCCTGGTTGGTGAAAGTGACCGCCTTGATGGGGCCGTCGCCGATCTTCTCGCCGTCGAGGAATTCTTCCTCAAAGATCACGCTGAAAGTGTCGCCTTTGCGGATATCCAGTGCGAAGTCGATATCGGAGCCGAAAATGTTGGCCAATTCCATAATCGTGTTGTTGCTCAAACCGGCCTCGCCGCCGTCCACAAACAGTGAGCTTTTGATTTCGCCCTGGCGGTACGCGCTGTGGCGGTCGGCTTCCCGCTGGTGCAGCGCATAGTTGTATTCATCACCGCTGTCGCGGCTGAACTCCACCCGGCTGAGCCGATCCCGGTGCAACTCCAGGCTCTGCAAGTTGCCGTCACCGTCCACCTGGAAAGTCAGTTCTTCACCCGGAGCCAGCTTTGCCAGTTGTTTGGCCTCCTGGCCGCTGGCCAGCAGTTGATACATTTCCGCGCTGCTGACACCGGCGCGCTGAAACAGATCGGAGAGCGTGTCGCCATTGCGCACCTTCTCTTCTATGACCCGCAGTCCACTGCGGGCGTCTTCAACCGCAATGCCGGCGTCGGCTTCCTCAGCGGCAGCCACCGCCGGAGATACGGCTTCCGCCGGTGCCAGGGAAACCGGGAGCGCAGTGCGTTTTGCCTCAACTTCGGGGGTGGATACAAACAGCGTAAGCGCCAGGGCAAAGCTGGCCGCTCCGGCCGCCAGGGCGTGAGTGCGGGGGAAATTTTTACCCAGTGCGCCCAGCAGGCGCGGGTTCTTCTTGCGTTGATTTTTCATGATTAACAGGCGGCGCTGGCAGAGATTGTTATCGGCTTTTGGTGGTTGTGCTTAAAAAACGAACACCGGGGCGACTTTATAACAAAATTCCCGCCGTCGTTCACGGGGTAATTGACCTGTCGATCCATGATTCAGTTCCTCTTTG